>JAFXYJ010000124.1 GCA_017541825.1 Oscillospiraceae bacterium
ATGACGACCTGGGCAGGTGGCGTGATGACAGTCACCGGGATCTCCGGCGCTTTCATATAGTTGGGGTGCACGCCGCCTTTAAACGTGTGGGACATAAGCTTCACCTCGAAATATAATCTCCAGGGTATTCAACGTATTTTGATTGTAACACAAGCTGTCGCATCGTGTCTACCCAAATCGCCCGGAAAAAAGGCAATTTGCCTAGACAAGTTTCTGACACTGGGCCAAAGGAGCCGTGAACCTGTCGGTTCACGGCTCCTTTGGTCGTTATCTCTCGGCCCGCTCGAAATCCTCACGGGGATGCTTGCACAGCGGACAGAGGTAATCCGCCGGCAGCTCGCCCTCGCAGGGCTCGAAGTGGCCGCAGATCGTGCAGACCCAGCCCTTCTGTTTTTTCGGCTGTGCGGGCACGACGTGCTCGAAGTCGTCCTTGCCATGCTTGCACAGCGGGCAGATGAAATCGTCGGGCAGCTCCGCGCCCTCGTAGACATAGCCGCAGACCTTGCAGACCCAGCACTCCTTCTGCTCGGGGGCGGGGTTCTTCTTGGGCTTGATGTGCGCGTGGTAATAGCCGTAGCTGCAGCTCGGCGCGCCGGAGAGGACCTTCGCCTCCACAACGTCCGCGATGAAGAGCACGGACGCGCCGAGGTCCTTCACCTCCGTGACCTCGCAGGAGAGGACGGCGTTGGTGTACTCCGGGATAAAGCGCAGGCCGTTGGCCGTACGCTCGTCATAGCCGACGTCCGCGAACTTGTCCACGTCGCGCCCGCTCTGGAAGCCGAAGCGCTGGAAGAGGCTGTAGGGCGCGTCCTCCGTGAGGATGGAGAGGTTGAAGACGCCGGCCTTCGCCACCATCTCAGCGGTATAGTTCTTTTTGATGACGGAGATGGTCAGCTTCTTCGGGTTGCCGGATGCGACCTGGCAGGCCGTGTTGATGATGCAGCCGTAGTCTTTCCCGTCCACTCTCGTGGTGAGCACCTGTACGCCGTAAGTCATCTTCTTGAAGGCCCCGTCGTCCACGGGCAGGGCAGCGGCTTCTGCTGCAGCCGGTGCGGGCGCCGCCGCAGTCTTCGGGCGGATGTCCGCTACGATGGCATCTGCCAGCGCGTCGAGTGCATCAAGCTGGTCTTCCTTCAGGGCGGACTTCAGCGTAATGGCATCGTTGATAAACTCTGTACCTTTCAGCACGCTCAGTGCTTCCCGCATGAGCTTGCCGCTGGTCGGCGCCCAAGAGCCGTTTTCGATCAGCGCGATCTTCCGGTTGCAGAGGTTATGCGCAACGAGATCGTGGATCAGGCTCTCCATCGTCACAAAGATGCCCGCGTTGTACGTCGTGGATGCGAGCACCAAGTGGCTGCAGCGGAAGGCGTTGGACACGATGTAGCTTGCCGGGATGACGGACGTGTCAAACATCCGCACCCGCACACCGCGCTCCACCAGCTTGCCGGCCAGGATATTCGCGGCATTCTCCGTGTGGCCGTAGACCGATGCGTAAGCCAGGCACACGCTCTTTTCCTCCGGCGTGTAGGAGCTCCAGAGCAGGTATTTCTCCAGGAAGTCGCCGAAGTGTGCGCGCCACACCGGGCCGTGCAACGGGCAGACGATGCTGAGATCCAGCTTAGCTGCCTTCTTGAGTGCCGCCTGCACCTGTGCGCCGTACTTGCCCACGATGTTGGTGTAATACCGGCGTGCCTCATCCAGCTCCTCACCGAAGAAGTCTCCCTCGTCGGCAAAGAGACGGCCGTTGAGCGCACCGAAGGTGCCGAAGGCGTCCGCCGAGAAGAGCACCTTGTCGGTGGTGTCGTATGTCATCATGACCTCGGGCCAGTGCACCATGGGTGCCATCACAAATGCAAAGCTGTGCTTGCCGGACGAGAACGTGTCTCCCTCCTTGACGATCTGGATCTTTCCGGTCAGATCAAGGTCAAAGAACTGCCCGAGCATGGCCTGCACCTTGGCGTTGCAGATGATGGTGACCTCCGGATACCGGGTGAGAAGCGCCTCAATGGTGTAAGCGTGGTCCGGCTCCATATGGTGGATGACCAGATAATCCAGCTTCCTGCCGCCCAGTGCGTACTTTATGTTTTCGAAAAACGTCTGGTACACGGCTTTGTCCACCGTGTCGAACAGCACGGTCTTCTCGTCCTGCAGCAGGTAGGAGTTGTACGAAACGCCCTCCGGCACCCCGTAAACGCCCTCGAAGCAGGCAAGGCGGCGGTCATCCGCGCCGACCCATGTCAGGTCGTCGGTGACTTTTCTTGTAAAATGCATAGAGATTTCCTCCTGAATTGAAATGTTATTCTGATTCGTATCTTACTCTAAAAAACTATTGTTGGCAAGAGATGTTTTATGTCGGCATCCCGTCCTGCGCAAGCGAGCTGTTCTTGTAGCGCACATCGTGCGTCACATCCGCCCTCACCCACGCCGGCGAGGGATAGCGCTCCGCACTCTCCACGTCCGGGAATTCAATTTCAAGATAGGCCAGCCCCTGCTGTGCCCCTGAGAACACGTCGATCTCCTCTGTCAGCCCGCCGGGGAGGGCGTGCAGATACCGCGTCTTCCGGATGACGTTCCCGGAAGCATTGGAGAGCAGAAAAGCATACAGCTCCGCGTCAATTTCTTTTTCTCCCTCGTCATTGGCGAGCCCGCCGTATTCCGTCGGGCGCTTGACGGTCAGGATGTGCCTCTCCCCGCGGTTGATGCGCCTAATACGCACCACCGGCGAGAAGGACACATACGCCTGCTCGATTTCCAGCGCCGGCAGTGTGTCGAGATTATACGGGATCTCCTCCGGCCGCACCAGCCACTTCCGCTCGATCTCCATCTCTCTCTGCGCCTCAGAACAGGGTATAATTGGAGAAGGGGATGACGTTGTCCGGCAAATCCCCGTCGTCAGGTCCGTCCCCGTCATCTTCGTCGTCCTCGGGCGGATGGTTGAGCCACTGCAGCACAAAGGGGTGCTCCGAATCCAGGTCGATGTGGATCACGGCGTCCTTCCCGTCGATGTCCAGGCCGATCTCCTCTTCGTCGTAATACAGCAGTTCGATCTCTGCCTGCTCGGGGTCGATGCCAAGTGCGTTCAGAATCACGCTCAGGCCGATCTGAAAATACGGGTTGTTGAAGTTCC
>JAFXYJ010000125.1 GCA_017541825.1 Oscillospiraceae bacterium
CCTCGATGGCTGGACGCAGCAGCTCCTCCCAGAACCGCCGGGAGAGCTCAAGACCCTTCATAGATGATCTCCGCCCTTTCACGCAGCTCGGCGGCCGTATCGGCACGCCCAAGCTCTTCAAAGCCGCCCGCGCATTTGAGCGCCGTGTGGGCGTAATACCCGTCCCAGAGCATCTCCGGATCGTCAAAGGCCGCCGCGGCCCTGTCCAGCGCGCTCTCCGCCCGCCCGGGGTCTCCCATGAGCGTATAGAGCTGCGCCAGATTGACCCATGTCGTCGCCAGATCGGGGTGGTGTCCGATCCCTTCGAGCACGCCCGCGGCCCGGAGCATCAGCTCCTCGGCCCTGCCGTACTCCCCCAGCGACTGATACGCCGCGGCCATGTTGTTGTAGAGCGCGGCAAAGCGAAAGTCGCCCGCGGCCAGCGCCCGGCTGTAGCACGCCTCGGCCTCGGCATAATACGGCAGCGCCCGTTCCGCCTCGCCGAAGGCCACGAGGCCGGTGGCCGCGTTGATCAGGATCGTTCCGCGGCCGGCAGGCCGGACGCGCAGCGTCTCCAGCGCGGAGAGCGCCGCGGTCATGGCGGACTCAAAGCGCTCCTTTTTGGCGTACATCCGGTAGAAGCCCATCAGCTCGCTGTCGAGAGACAAAACGGCAGACGCGCTGCCCGCGGATCGTGCGTCCTCCCGCGCCGAGAGGAGCAGCGCTTCCGCCTCCGCCCACTGTCCGCCGCCCATCAGCCGGTCGGCCCTGGCCGTCAGCTCGTCCATGTCGTCCCCTCCCTCCGACGGTTTTCGACACATTCAGTATACCCTCATTTCCCCCGATCCGCAAGATGGAAAGCCGACGGAACAGCCTGTCCCGCGCCAACAAAAAAACCATTGCGGCAAAATGCCGCAATGGTTTTTTAAGCTTTGTGTTTTCCTCAGGCAGCCTGAGCGTACCAGAAGAAGAAGTAACCCATGCTGGTGTAGGCCACGTTGGTCAGGCCGTTCATGCAGTACATGTTGGTGTAGTAGTAAATGGGCGCAACAGGGAAACCGCCCTCACCGAACATGGTCTCCTCAGCCTTGTAGAGCATGGCGTCACGATCAGCGCCGGCCAGGGTGGCCTTGGCGGTGGTGATCAGGTTGTCAAACTCGGCGTCGGAGTACAGGCCGTAGTTGTAGGAGTTGCCGGTGACCATCAGCTCGAGGTAGGTGACGGGGTCGTTGTAGTCGGCGATCCAGCCCAGACGCGCCACGCCGAAGCCGTGCTCGCTCAGGCCGTTAGTGTAGGTGGCCCACTCCTGGTTCTGCAGGGTGATGCTCATGCCCAGAACGGTCTGCCAGTCGGAGCCGCAGGCCTCAGCGATGGCCTTGTGGGTATCGGAGGTGTTGAAGTTGTAAACGACGGTGGTGTTGGGATCCCAGGTGCCCTCGGCCACGGCCTCGTCATAGAGCTTCTTGGCCAGCTCGCACTTGCCGGCGTAGGTGCTCAGGTCCGCATCGGGGTACATGGTCTGCAGGGTGTTGTAGATCGCGCCGAGCTCGGACACGCCGAAGGCGAAGTCCTTGCCGGTGGAGTCCATGATGCCGGAGGCAACAAAACCGGTGGCAGGGACCTGGCCCCCCTGGGTCACGTTCTGGACGATGTTCTCGCGGTCAACGGACAGGACCATGGCCGCGCGCACACGCCAGTCGGGGATCTTCTCGCAGTTCAGGTACAGGTAGTAGGTGCCCACGTAGGGGTTGATGAAGCAGTCGCCGGACTCCTGCAGAGAGGCGATCATGTCGGTCGGGAAGCTCTCGATGAAGCTGTACTCGCCGGACTGATAGGCGGAGAGGATGTTGGTCTCGCTGTCGGACAGCCACCACACGATGGCGTCGGGCCCGAGGTTCTTGACGTCGTAGTACTTCTCGTTGGGCTCCATGCGGATGTAGCTGTCGTGGACCCACTCGACGACCTTGTAGGGGCCGTTGACCACGATGTTGGCGGGGTCGGTCCAGTTGTCGCTGGCCTCAACGACATCCTGACGCAGAGGCATCAGAGACGCGAAGGCGCACATCTCGAGGAAGTAAGCGCAGGGGGCTTCCAGGGTGATCTGCAGGGTCTTGTCGTCCAGAGCGGCGATGCCCAGCTCGCTGGGATCCTTCTCACCGGCCTGTATGGCAGCGGCGTTGACAACGATGTTGTCCAGGAAGTAGCCGTAGTCGGACGCGGTCTCGGGATTGACGAGACGCTGCCAGCTGTAGACGAAATCCTGCGCCTTGACGGGCTCGCCGTCAGACCAGAAGATATCGTCGCGCAGCTTGAAGGTGTACACGCACAGGTCGTCGGAGACCTCGTAAGAAGCAGCCTGGCCAAGCACGACTTCGGTGTTCTTCATGTTGGGATCATCGGCGGGATTCTCGTCAATGATCTGGTACTTCATCAGGTTCTCGAACTGATGCTGGGTGTAGGTGGAGCCGTCGACGGAGCTGATCAGGCTCGGGTCGATGGTTTCGGGCTCGGAGGCGATGCAGGCGTTCACGACGAACGGCTCGCTCTCGGGGGCCTTGCTCCCGCCGCAGGCGCAGAGTGCGAAGATCATGCACACTGCCAGCAGTAATGCCATTGCCTTTTTCATTGTTTTCCTCCTAAAAAAAGTATTTTTGGGTGCGCAATGTATTTATTCAGCCTTTTGGGCTGGAATAACCGATCCGGTCAGCCCTTGTCCAGAAGATGACAGGCGGCGTAGTGTCCGGAGATGTGTTCCTTGAGCCGCGGCTGTTCCTGGCGGCAGCGGTCGGTCGCATAGGGACAGCGGGTATGGAACCGGCAGCCGCTGGGCGGATCCACCGGGCTGGGGATATCCCCTTCCAGAAGGATGCGCTGGCGGGCGCGGCTCTTGACCGGGTCGGGAAGCGGCACCGCCGAGAGCAGCGTCTGCGTATAGGGGTGCATCGGGCGGCTGCAGACCTCGTAGCTCTCGCCGAGCTCCACCATCTGTCCGAGGTACATCACGCCGATGCGGTTGGAGATGTGCCGCACGACGCTGATATCGTGGGCGATGAACAGATAGGTGAGGTTCTTTTCGGCCTGCAGATCCTCGAGCATGTTCACCACCTGCGACTGGATGGACACGTCCAGCGCGGAGATGGGCTCGTCGCAGACGATGAATTCCGGTTCCACCGCCAGCGCCCGGGCGATGCCCACGCGCTGCTGCTGGCCGCCGGAGAACTCATGGGGGAAGCGGTTGGCGTGCTCGGTGTTGAGGCCGACCTCGTCGAGGAGCTCGTTGATCCTGTCCCGCCGTTCCTGGCTGCCGGAGCAGAGCTTGTGGATATCCAGCGCCTCGCCGATGATCTCGCCCACGGTCATGCGCGGGTCGAGGGAGGCGGAGGGGTCCTGGAAGATGATCTGCATCTTGCGCCGGAAGGGCAGCATGTCCACGGCGATGTTCTTCTCGCTGTCGTAGATCGGCGTGCCGTCATAGACGATGCGGCCGCTGGTGGGCTCGTAGAGCCGGATGATCGTGCGGCCCAGCGTGGTCTTGCCGCAGCCGGATTCGCCGACCAGGCCGAGTGTCTCGCCCTTGAAAATGCTGAAGGAGACGGATTCCACCGCCTGAACGCGCTTCTTTTTGAATACGCCGGCCTTGACGCTGAAGTATTTGCGGAGATTCTCGATCTCCAGGAGGACCTTTTCCTGACTCATGACCGGGCCTCCTCTTCTCTCTTCTCCATAAAGTGAAGCCAGCAGGCGGAAATGTGTCCCTCGCCCACCTCTACGAAGGGCGGCTTCTCCCGCAGGCAGATCTTCATGCAGTCCTTGCAGCGCGGGCCGAAGTTGCAGCCCTTGGGGGGATTGAGAAGATCGATGGGCGTGCCTTCGATGGGGATCAGGCGCTCCTTCGTCTCCTCATCCAGACGGGGCGTGGAGGCCAGAAGGCCCTTTGTGTAGGGATGCCGGGGCTCGTAGAAGATGTCGTTGACCGGTCCCTGCTCGATGATGTGCCCGGCGTACATGACCGATACCCTGTCGCAGATCTCGGCCACAACGCCCAGGTTGTGGGTGATGAATATGATCGATGTGTTCTCTTTTTTCTGCAGATCCTTCATGAGCTCCAGGATCTGGGCCTGGATCGTCACGTCCAGCGCGGTGGTCGGCTCGTCGGCGATCAGCAGCTTGGGCTCGCAGATCAGCGCCATGGCGATCATGGCGCGCTGACGCATGCCCCCGGAAAACTCGTGGGGATACTGGTCGATCCGCTTTTCGGCGTTGTTGATGCCCACCAGCTCGAGCATCTCGATGGCGCGCTTGCGGGCCTGCTCCTTGGTGTAGCCCTTGTCATGGCACATCAGCGCCTCGATGAGCTGATTGCCGATGGTATACACGGGGTTCAGGCAGGTCATGGGGTTCTGGAAGATCATGCTGACCTTGTTGCCCCGGAACTGACGCATACGCTCTTCGTCGAACTCAAGGACGTTTTCGCCCTCGAATTCGATGGTCCCGCCGATGACCTTGCCGGGACTCTGCAGCAGACCGATGATCGAATAGGCCTCCACGCTCTTGCCCGAGCCGGACTCGCCGACGATGCCCATGACCTCGTTGTAGCCCAGATCGTAGGAGATCCCGTTGACGGCCTTGACCTCGCCCGCGGGAGTGAAGAAGGAGACTTTCAGATCCTTTACGCTCAGCAGCGTTTTTTTCTCATCCATGCCGTGTCTGCCTCCTTACTTTTTCAGTCTGGGATCCAGCGCGTCCCGCAGACCGTCGCCGACCAGATTCAGCGTCAGCACGACGATCGTGAGGATCACGCCCGGGAACACCAGCCGGTAGGGATAGAGCGACACGGTCTCCAGCGCGTCGGAGCACAGAGAGCCGAGACTCGCCATCGGCGCGGAGACGCCCAGTCCCAGGAAGGAGAGGAACGACTCGAGGAAGATCGCGCTGGGGATCTGCAGGCAGGTCGTGATGACCAGCTGGCCAACGCAGTTGGGCAGCAGGTGCCGCCGGATGATCCGGCCGTTGGAGGCGCCGAGGGCCGTGGCGGCCGTGACGTACTCCTGCGCCTTGAGCTGGAGCACCTGGCCGCGGACGATACGGGCCATGGTGACCCAGTAGAGCAGGGCGAAAGTGATGAAGATGCTCACGATGCCCGAGCCCAGGTCGCTCATGGACCGGGCGAACGCGGAGGTCCCGGCATCGAACCAGGCCTGCAGCGGGTCCTTGAGCACGACCTGCAGCAGCAGGACGATCAGGACCTCGGGAATGGAGTAAATGAGCTCCACGATACGCATCATGACAAAGTCCACCGCGCCGCCGGCCAGGCCGGAGATCGCGCCGTAGATCGAGCCGATGATCAGCACGATCAGCGCGGCGACGACGCCGATGATGATCGACACCCGCGCGCCGTACATCGTGCGCGCCATCAGATCGCGTCCGGCGGAGTCGGTCCCGAAGACGTGGGGGAACACCCGGCGGACGAGGCTGAGCTCCGCGGCGCCGGCCGCGGGAGTGTCGGTAAAGTCGATGACCTGACTGTTTTTATATACGCCGTCTTTGATATCGCTTTCCTTGACGAGGACCAGCGGGTCATCGGCGCCGGCGTTCAGGATCAGGACGCTCTTTTCCACGGTCTTGTCCAGGGTAAAGGCGTAGGTTTTCCCCTTGACAGTGATGTAGTAATCTCCCGCGGGGAGAGCGGTGATGCTGCCGGGCTGGAGCGCCGTGGCGTAAAACCCGTCGCACTTGCCGGCGAGAGACGCGACCGTCTTTTCCCCGGCGGAAAACTCCATCGGGGCGAGCTTCTGGGAGCTGCGGTACTGATCGCCGTAGCCGTAGGGGATCAGCGACGGACCGACAAACGCGAACAGCAGGCACAGGACAAAGATGCCCAGTGCCACCATGGAGACGGTGTTGGCCCTGAACCGACGCCAGGCGTCCCGCCAGTAGGAGACGCTTTTGTGCTTTTCGACCATCGCCGCCTTTTCGCTCTCACCGGCGGGAGCGAAATCCTCGCTCGTGAGCGCGAAGGTATCCGGGATCTTGTCCGGGTCCACCTGGAAGGGACTGATTTTGGCAAATTTCGCGTCCACGCCTCAGTCCTCCTTTGTGATCAGGTTGATCCGGGGATCAACGATCTTGTACGCGATATCCACGACCAGATTCATGAAAATGACCAGGGCGGAGAGCACCACCGTGGTCGCCATGATCACGGGATAGTCGCGGCTGAGGACGCTCTGGACAAAATACTTGCCCAGCCCGGGGATCGAGAAGGTGGACTCCACCACGAAGCTGCCGGTGATGATGCCGGCCATGACGGGGCCCAGATAGGTGATCACGGGGATCAGCGAGTTGCGCAGCGCGTGCTTGAGGATCAGCGCGCGGGTCTTGACGCCCTTGGCGCGCGCCGTGCGGATATAGTCCTGATTGATCGCGTCGAGCATGCTCGTGCGGGTGAGCTTGGCCACATAGCAGGTGTAGTAGAACGACAGGCTGATCACCGGCATGATATAGCTCTTGAAGTCCTGCAGGCTCCCGCTGAGCGTGGACAGGACCTTGAGCTTGACGGCAAATACCACCAGCAGCATCGTGGCCAGCACGAAGGTGGGCACGGCCACTCCCACGGTGGTGACCACGCGCAGGAACCCGTCGATCCATTTGCCCCGGTTGTAGGCGGCGATGCACCCCAGAGGGATGCCGATCACCACCGCCAGCGCCAGCGCATAGAGGCCCAGCTTGAGCGAGAGGGTGAATTTGCCCTGATGGAAAATGATCGTGGAGACGGCGGTGCCCTCCTGCATTTTCAGAGAGGTGCCCAGATCCCCGTGCAGGTAGTTTTTGACATAGTTGAACAGCTGGACATACAGCGGCTTGTCCAGTCCGTATTTGGCGTTGGCACGGGCGATCATCTCCGGCGTGGATTTCTCCGTCAGGAAGGGACTGCCGGGGACCGCGTTCATCAGGAAAAAGGTTATGGTCATGATCAGCAGCAGCGTCAGGATCGCCACCACGAACCGTTTGAAAATGTATCCGGCCATATGTGAAAAACCCCTGTGATATATGATAGGTCTGCTCTGTTTCCGGCATTTTCACGGCTCGGGAAAAGAAGCATGCAAGGGATTCCCCCTTGCGCCCGATTTGTGAAAAATATACATAAAAACAGTAACATACATCATACCCGAATTCATGTTTTGACGCAATATTCATAATGTTGAAAAAACGAGGAAGTTTTTCCGCCAAATTACAGTAAAAATCCACGAAACAAAGACGGATGCGCACCCGGAAATGACAGATCCTCCCGGCGGGACGGCTCGTCCCGCCGGGAGGATCTGTGCGGTTTTCCTTTATCTGCCGTATTGTGAGACGATCGCGCCGAGTCTCTTGTGCAGCGGAGTGACGGTTTTGTACAGCTGCGAGTATACCTCGTCGTAGATCCGCCGGTAGAACGCGTGCTCGGCCATGTCCGGCTCAAAGGTGTCGCGCAGGTGGACCATGCCCGCGACGGCCTCCTCATAGGAGTTGTATACGCCTTTCGAGACGAAGCAGCAGACCGCCGCGCCCAGGGCGCTGGCCTCGTTGGTCTGCGTGCGGGAGACCGGGAGGCCGAACATGTTGGCCGTGATCTGACAGATCTCGTCGCTGCGGCTCCCTCCCCCGCCCAGATACAGGTGCCGGATCCGCTGGCCGGAGCGCTTCTCCATGCCGTAGAGCCCCTCCATGAGGCCGTAGTTGAGCCCCTCGATGATGGCGCGGTAGATATGGTACCGGCTGTGCTCGTCGGTAAAGCCGATCATCGCGCCGCGGGTGTTGGGGGTCGACAGGCCGGGCGTCCAGTGGGGCAGCACCATCAGTCCGCCGCAGCCGGGCGGCACCTCGGACAGATGCCGGTTCAGCAGCGATTCCGTGCTGCAGCCGAGGGCTTTCGCCTGCTCCGCCTCCGGTCCGGCGAAGTTCTCGATGAACCAGGTCAGCATCCAGTAGCCGCGCAGGAGCTGTATCTCCGGGTTGTACATATCGTTGGGCACGGCGGGATAGGCGGGCATGAAGGGGGTCGGTTCAAAATACCTGCGGGTGATGAACTGGACGGTGCAGCTCGTGCCGAAGGACAGCGCCGCCTGGTCTTCCCTTATCACGGACAGGCCGATGGTCTCGCAGCCCTTGTCCGAGCCGGCGGCGATGACCGGCGTCCCCGCGGGGATGCCCGTGAGCTCGGCGGCCTCGGCGGTGAGGCCGCCGAGCACGGTGCCCGAGGGCACGATCTCGCAGAGCATCCGCTGGGGGATGTCGTAGGCGCTGCGGGTGAGTCCGTGCTCGTCCCAGCGCCGGCGTCTGTAATCAAAGGGGATCTTGGCCTGCAGCGACGCGCTGCTGTCGGCGATCCGGCCGGTCAGGCGATAGTTCAGATAGGTGGAGAGACATACGTACTTGTCCGTCGCCGCCCAGAGCTCCGGCTCGTTCTCTGCGATCCAGTTGCAGGCCGCCGTGCGCTGGAGCCTGTCGATGGTCTCCGTCATGCCCACCAGCGCGAACAGGCCCCGTCTTCCCGCGGAGAGCGGCTTGGGATGCTCCGCCCGGCGCTGGTCCATCCAGAGGATGCAGTCGCGCAGCGGGCGGCCGTCCCGGCCCATGCAGACCGTGGTGTCCCGGAAGACCGTTACGGTCACGGCGCCGATGCTTCCGGGATCGGCGCCTGCGCCTTCACACAGCCGCCGGGCGGCCGCGCACATATGTTCAAAGTAAAAATCGGGGCTCTGTTCGGCCCAGTTCGGCCGGAGAGAATAATAGGGCTCTTCGTAAACGTCCCGCTCCAGGCCGACGAACGTGCCGTTCTTGTCGATCAGTGCCGCGCGGACGCTCTGCGTCCCCACGTCGAAAACCAGGATCCTCTCATCCATGCGGGCCGCCTCCGCTCACTGATTTCCGCTCCTTCTGAAAAAGTCCATGATCCTCCGGAACAGCCCGGGCTGCCCGGCCTTTTCCCGCGCCGGCGCCTCCGGGGCTTCCTCCGGGAGCCTTTCGACGATCCTGGTGCCGAAATACGTGTAGAGCCTGTCCTGACTGGCCGTGCCGGGAACGATCTCCTCACGGCTGTAGGTCCCGTCGCTGCGCATGATCCAGCAGCGCTCCCGGTCCTCCCGCAGCATCTGGAGGATGGTCAGCACGTCCCCGCGCACCTCGGGGGCGGTGCACTCGATGAACACCTCCACCCGGCGGCGTGTGTTGCGGTTGAGGAGGTCGCCGGAGCCGACGAAGATCCGCTGCTCCTCCCCCTCGCCGAAGGCGAAGATGCGCGAGTGCTCCAGATGGCGGCCCACCACGCTGCGGACGGTGATGTTGTCCGTGTAGCCGGTCACGCCGGGTTTGAGGCAGCAGATGCCGCGGATGAACAGCTCGACCTTCACTCCGGCCTGGGACGCCTCGATCAGCGCGCGCATGACGTCGATGTCGTTGAGGGAATTCACCTTGATCGCGATGCGTCCGGCGGCGCCCTTGTTTTTTTCCTCCCCGATCATCCGCAGGACCCGGGAACGGTAGTGGTTGGGCGCGGCCCACAGGGCGCGGGTAAAGGAGGGCGGCTGTCCCAGCGCCAGCGATTCAAAGATCTGCGCGGCGTCCTCGCCCACGGTCCTGTCGGCGGTGATGACCGACAGATCGGTGTACTGCTCGCTGGTGGTCTCGTTGTAGTTGCCGGTACCGACCTGGGTGATATAATCGACGCTCTCGCCGCGGTGGCGGGTGATCAGGCAGAGCTTGGAGTGCACCTTCATTTCCGGCAGGCCGTAGATGACCTGACAGCCGGCGTCCTCGAGCACCTCGGAGTAGTCGATGTTGTTCTGCTCGTCAAAACGCGCGCGCAGCTCCAGCAGGCACAGCACGCTCTTGCCGCGGTCGGCGGCGTAGGCCAGGGCCGCGGCGACCTTGCTGCTGGCCGAGAGCCGGTAGAGCGTGATGCAGATGGACACCACCTCCGGATCGTCTGCGGCCTCGTAGAGCATGTCGACAAAGGCGTTCATGCTCTGGAACGGAAAGCTCAGGAGGATGTCCTTTTTCTCGAGATACCTGAAGTATTCGCCCTTCTGGAGCTTGACGTTGCGCTGGGGGCGCCGCTCGTCGTATTTCATGCCGGGGCTTTTGCGGACCCCCGAGCCGAAGGACAGATCGCAGGGCAGGCTGCGGGTGAACACGTTCGCCTCGGGTACCTTGAGCGCCTTGATGAGCATGGATTTCAGCCTTGCCGAGGGCTTGCCGCTGATCTGCAGCCGGACCGGCTGCTGACGCTTGCGCTTGCGCAGCATCTTTTCCATGCTGGAGCGGAAGTCGTCGTCCGCGGAGTTCAGGCTGGTCTCGATGAAGACGTCGGCATTGCGCGTCACCTGCAGCAGCACCGCCTCGCGCACCTCCTGCTTTTTGAACAGGAGCTGGGCGAAATAGCGCACCATCTCGGCGGTGAGGATGACCTTCTGCTGTCCCTCCACCTCCACGACGCGGTATGGCGGCACGCGGAACACGGGCACGAGCCCCAGGCGGATATCGTCGTTTTTGTCGCTTTTCTTCAGGGCGACAGCCACCCAGTGCTCCCCGTTGCCGATGAACGGGAACGGGTGCTCGGCGTCCACCACCCGCGGGGAGAGCAGCGGCCGGATCTCCGAAAAGAACTTGCGGGCCAGGAGCTCGTCCATCTTGTTGACCTTGCGGAAATCGATCACGTCGATCCCCGCGGCCTTCAGGTCCTGCAGCAGGTTCCGGTAAGTCTTCAGAACGGTGTTCTGCTGACGGGTCACCTCCGCGAGGATCTCCCGGAGCTGCTGCGCTGCCGTCCAGCCGGTCTTTTCGTCACGCTCGTTGGGGAGCAGCACGGAACGGTGGGTCAGCGAACCCACGCGGACCATGAAGAACTCCTCCATGTTGGAGCGGTAGATCCCGAGGAATTTGAGCCGTTCCAGCAGCGGGACGGAGCGGTCCGCCGCCGTCTCGAGCACGCGGAGGTTGAACTGCAGCCAGCTGAGCTCCCTGTCCTGGAAGCACTGATATTCCTCGCCCTCGAGAGTGACGGCGGGGATCTCCGGGGCCTCGGGCTCCGGCGCCGCGCTCTCCGGCGGCTCGGTCTCCTCTGCTTCCGGACTGTTTATTTCTTCGATTTCTTCGGTTTCTTCGAGTCTTTCTTCCCGCTCGTCCACTGACTCTTTACCCCCCTGACCACGTTCTCCTGTACGGCGCGCTCCAGCGCGTCGGTCACGATCTGCAGCGTGCGGATGCGCGCGTATTTCTTATCCACCGATTCGATGATGTACCAGGGCGCGTATTCGGTGCTGGTCTTCTGCAGCATCTCCTCCACCGCCTGCTCGTACTGGGGCCATTTCTCGCGGTTGCGCCAGTCCTCATCGGTGATCTTCCACTGCTTCTCCGGCGTGTTCTGCCGGGCGTTGAACCGTTCGAGCTGGGTGTCGGGATCGATGTGGATCCAGAACTTGAGCACCACGGTGCCCCAGTCGGTCAGTTCCTTTTCAAACTCGTTGATCTCGCCGTAGGCCCGCTTCCAGTCGTCCTCGGAGCAGAAGCCCTCGATGCGCTCGACCATGACCCGGCCGTACCAGGTGCGGTCGAAGATCGTCACATGGCCGCTGCGGGGCAGCTTCGTCCAGAACCGCCAGAGGAAGTGCCGCGCCAGCTCGCCGGGCGTCGGGCTGGCGATGGGGATCACGTCAAAGCCCCGCGGGTCGAGAGGATAGGCGATGCGGCGGATGTTGCCGCCCTTGCCCGCGGCATCCCAGCCCTCGTAGCAGATCACCACGGGGATGCGCTTGCGGTAGATCTGATTGTGGAGCTCGGAGAGCTTCTTCTGCAGCCGCTTGAGCTCGGTCTTGTAATCCTCGGGGCTGATGGCGGCGGTGAGGTCCGCGTCCTTCTGGGACGGTCCGCCCAGCAGCGGGAATTTCCGGTGCGTGGGCTTGCCCACATACCGGCCGTTCTCCAGCGCCCTGCCGATGGTGTCGGTGACGGCGCGCAGCGCATCGAGCTGCGCCCTGCCGCTCTTTTCCGTTTCTATGATATGCCAGGGGCAGAACTCCCCGGTCTTCTCCATGAATTTGTCGTAGGTCTTTTCAAAGCGCTCGTACTCCTGATGCTGCCAGAGGTCGTCGCCGGTCACGCGCCATTCGGTGTCCCGGTCCTCCCGGAGCGCTGTGATGCGCTCGAGCTGGACCTCCTTCGAGATATGCAGGAACAGCTTGACGAGCACATAGCCGTTGTCGCGCAGCTGCCGCTCAAAGATATTGCAGGATTCGATCCGACGTTCATATTCTCCTTCCGTGATCTCCCGGCGCAGGTATTTGCTCACGCAGTCCTCCATCCAGCCGGTGTCCAGGAACAGGAACTTGCCGTTTTCGGGAAGGACGTCGAAAAACTTTTTGAGAAACGGATAGCGCTCTTCCTCCTCCGGGACATGGCGGAAGGTGGCCACATTGAAAAAGCGGGGATCCATTTCGGAGATCAGCTCGTTGATGAGAAAGCCCTTCCCCGCACTGTCCCAGCCCTCGAGGAGCACGATCACGGGAAGCTTGGCCTCGCGGATCGTCTGCTGCCAGTTGACAAGCATGTCCCGCAGGCGGCAGATCTCCGCCTTGCGTTCGGTTTTGGAAAACCCATCGTCATTTCGCTTAAAATCCTGAAGCATGTGCAGCGCCTCCATATCATTTTTATACTATTCACAGTAAAAATAGCACA
Organism: Oscillospiraceae bacterium; assembly: GCA_017541825.1. Lineage (GTDB taxonomy): Bacteria > Bacillota > Clostridia > Oscillospirales > Oscillospiraceae > Apopatocola. Next base: position 12,691 of record JAFXYJ010000125.1, read on the forward strand.
TTCGTCGATGTATGTCAAAAGATTGTAAAAAATGCGATTCTGCTGCTTTTCCGCCGCCGTTGAATGCGCCCCGGATCTGTGTTATACTGCCTGTAAGCAAACACAAGGAGGCCGGATATGACCATTGCCATCCCCCCCTGCGCGGCCGGGATCCTCGAGGCGCTGGAGGCCGCAGGCTATGAGAGCTACGCGGTCGGCGGCTGCGTGCGCGATGCCATGCTCGGGCTGACGCCCCACGACTGGGACGTGTGCACCGCCGCCCGGCCGGACCAGATCGAGGCCGTGTTTGCCGGGAAGCGGGTGATCGCTACCGGCATCGCCCACGGCACCGTGACCGTGCTCTTCGACGGCTGTCCGGTGGAGATCACCACGTTCCGCTCCGACGGCGAATATTCCGACGGACGGCGGCCGGACGGCGTGACCTTCGTGGACGACGTGCACGAGGATCTGCTGCGGCGGGATTTCACCGTGAACGCCATGGCCTACAGCCCGACGCGCGGGCTCCGGGACGACTTCGGCGGGCAGGAGGATCTCTCGGCCCGGCGGCTGCGCTGCGTCGGGTGCGCGGACGACCGCCTGCGGGAGGATTCGCTGCGGATCCTGCGGGGACTGCGCTTCGCGGCCCGCTACGGTCTTGCCGCCGATCCGGAGACGGATCGCTCGCTGCGGGAAAACCGGCGGCTGCTCTCCAACGTCTCCGCCGAGCGGATATTCGCCGAGCTCAAGGGGATCCTCACCGCCCCCGGCGCGGGAGCGGTGATGCTCGCCTACCCGGAGATCTTCTTTGCCGTCTTTCCCGAGATGGCGCCGATGCTGGGCTTTGACCAGCACCTGCCCGGCGTCCACCAGTATGACGTCTGGGGCCACACGGCATGTGCGGTGGACGCGGCCCCGCCGGACACGGCCGTGCGTCTGACCATGTTTTTCCACGACTGCGGCAAGCCCGCGACCTTTTTCCTCGATCCGGAGACCGGCCGCGGCCGGTTTTACGGTCATCCCGAGGCGGGCGCGGAGACGGCCGACGCGCTGCTGCGCCGCCTCCGCTCGGACAACGCCCTCCGGGAGACGGTCACGGAGCTGATCCGTTGTCACTCCCATCACGCCGGGCAGACCCGGAAGGCGCTGCGCCGTCTGCTCTCGCGTCTGGGTGAGGAGCGGATGCGTCTCCTTTTTTCCGTATGGCGCGCCGACGCCGCGGCGCATACGCCGCAGACCTTTCAAAAACGCCTGCCCCTCATAGAGCAGGAGGAGCGTGTCTTCGAGGAGCTGCTCTCCGAGGGCTCCTGCCGCTCTGTCCGGGATCTTGCCGTCGGCGGCAGGGATCTCCTCGCCCTGGGCGCCGCTCCCGGTCCAGCGCTCGGCGCCGTCCTGCAGAGCCTGCTCGACGAGGTCATGGATGAGCAGCTGCCCAACGAACGCGATGCGCTGCTGCGCCGCGCGGAACAATTAATGGCCACTGCTGCCGACGCCTGAGAAAACGGCAGGCATTGTTCCGCATCGGGTTTCGGGCCTCAGATAACGTCAATGACAACAGGGTTGCTGCAACACAGCCCTGTTGTTCGTTTTTCCCGGGGTGCGAGCTTTTGTTCCGGCGGTGGTGCTGACTTGCGGGTGATTCGCTTTTTTCCGTTGACCGGGGTGGGTGCTTTTTTCCGTGACCGGGATTGCTCCATTCAGCTCCATTGTCGGTGGTATACCGAGGTAATGTACTTTTTCCGTGACCGGGGCAGCTCCATTCAGCTCCATTGTCGGTGTTTGCTCGACGTAATGCCATTTTTCCGTGACCGGGGTTGTACCATTCAGCTCTGATTGTCGGTGGTTATCCGAGGTAATGCGCATTTTTCTTTGCGTATCTTTCTTTTGAAAAGCCCAAAAGAAAGA
>JAFXYJ010000126.1 GCA_017541825.1 Oscillospiraceae bacterium
AGCCGTTGGGGTTGAAACGGATGTCGCCGGTGGCCGTGTCGGAAAAATCGACGTACTGCGTGGCGATCTGTCCGTTTTCCGCCAGCTGCCGGATCAGCGCCTCGTCGGCCAGGAACCGGCCCTCGCCGTGGGAGATCGGCACGCTGTAGACTTCGCCGACGTTTGTCAGCGCCAGCCAGGGGGACTTGTTGGATGCGATGCGTGTGCGGACGATCCTTGACTGGTGGCGGCCGATGGTGTTGAAGGTCAGCGTGGGGCTGTTCTCGTCCGCGTCGATGATCTTTCCGTAAGGCACGAGCCCCAGCTTGATGAGCGCCTGGAAGCCGTTGCAGATGCCGCACATCAGGCCCTCGCGCCGGTCCAGCAGATCGGCTACGCCGTCCTTCACGGCACCGCTGCGGAAGAAGGCGGTGATGAACTTGCCCGAGCCGTCGGGCTCGTCGCCGCCGGAGAAGCCGCCGGGGATGAACACCATCTGCGCATCGCGCAGCTTCGCGGCAAAACGCTCGACACTGCGGGGGATCCCGTCCGCCGTCAGGTTGTTGATCACGATGATCTCGGGCTCGGCACCGGCGTCCCGCATGGCCTTCGCGCTGTCATATTCGCAGTTGGTGCCGGGGAACGCGGGGATGAGCACCTTCGGCCGCGCGCAGCGGATCGCGGGAGCGGATCGCTCAGCGGCGGTGAAGGAGAAGGTCTCCATCGGAGCGCCGGAGTCCGGGATGTTGCAGGTGTATACGCTCTCAAGCTTGTCCTCGTAAACGCCGAGAAGCTCGTCGAGGCCGAGAGACTCCTCACCGAGGGTGATGCGCCCGTCGTCTGTCGTCTGGCCGAGGCACTGCCCGTCGGCATCGCCGGAGACCTCCAGCAGGAAGGCGCCGTAATCGTATCCGAACAGCGCCGCCGGGTCTGTGTCTTCGGCGAAACGGAAGCCGAAGCCGTTGCCGAGACACATCTTCATCACAGCCTCCGCGTCGCCGCCGATGCCGGGAGTATAGCAGGCCACGGCTTTGCCGGAACGCAGCAGCGCGGTGACTGTGCGGAATACCAAGAGCTGGGATGCCGTCACGGGCAGACCGTTCTCGTCGTATTCGGGGGCGATGCGGATCACCTTATGGCCCGCGGCCTTGAACTCGGGGGAGACGATGCTCCCGGTCTTTTCGGTCGTCACGGCAAAGGAGACCAGCGTGGGCGGGACGTCCAGATCCTCAAAGGAGCCGGACATGGAGTCCTTGCCGCCGATGGCGCCGACGCCCAGCTGCAGCTGCGCGCGGAAAGCGCCCAGCAGCGCGGCCAGGGGCTTTCCCCATCGCTTCGGATCCTGGCCGGGCTTTTCAAAATACTCCTGGAAAGTCAGGTACACATCTTCAAAGGAAGCGCCGGAGGCGATGAGCTTGCTCACCGACTCCACTACGGCCGTATAAGCGCCGTGGAACGGGCTCTGCTCGGTCAGATAGGGGTTATAGCCCCAGCTCATCAGGGAGCAGTCGTCGGTATGTCCCTTCTCGGAGGAGATGAGCTGGACCATCGCCTGGGCAGGGGTGAGCTGCCGGACGCCGCCGAAGGGCATGAGGACCGTGCCCGCGCCGATGGTGGAGTCGAAGCGCTCGGACAGACCGCGCTTGGAGCAGCAGTTCAGGTCGGCGGCCATGGCGCGCATGTTTTCAGTGAACGTACCGGTAAAGGGCCTGTTTTGCAGCGCCGGCGCCGCCGGCGCGATGGAGATATGCTTTTCCGCGCCGTTGGAGCTTAAGAACTCCCGGCTCACGTCGACGATCTTTTTGCCGTTCCAGTGCATCACGAGCCTGGGCTCCGCGGTGACCTTCGCCACCACACAGGCCTGCAGGTTTTCCTGCTCTGCCAGACGCAGAAAGGCCTCTGCGTCCCCGGCCTCGGTGACCACGGCCATCCGCTCCTGGGACTCGCTGATAGCCAGCTCCGTGCCGTCCAGGCCCTCGTATTTCTTGGGGACACGGTTGAGATCGATCTCCAGGCCGTCGGCCAGCTCGCCGATGGCGACGCTGACGCCGCCCGCGCCGAAGTCGTTGCAGCGCTTGATCATCCGGCAGGCCTCCGGATTGCGGAACAGCCGCTGGAGCTTCCGCTCCTCGGGGGCGTTGCCCTTCTGTACCTCCGCGCCGCAGGTCTCCACCGAATGGGCGTTGTGCGCCTTGGAGGAGCCGGTGGCCCCGCCGATGCCGTCGCGGCCGGTGCTGCCTCCCAGCAGGATCACCGTATCGCCGGGAGCGGGGACCTCGCGCCGGACGTTCGAGGCCGGGGTCGCGGCGATGACCGCGCCGATCTCCATGCGTTTGGCGGCATAGCCGTCGTGGTAAAGTTCGTCCACCTGCCCCGTGGCAAGTCCGATCTGGTTGCCGTAGGAGGAATAGCCCGCCGCGGCGGTGACGGTCAGCCTGCGCTGGGGCAGCTTGCCGGGGATGGTCTCCTCGACCGGACGGGTCGGGTCGGCCGCGCCGGTCACGCGCATCGCGGCATAGACGTAGCTTCTGCCGGACAGCGGATCGCGGATCGCGCCGCCGATGCACGTCGCCGCGCCGCCGAACGGCTCGATCTCCGTCGGATGGTTGTGAGTTTCATTTTTGAAGAGAAGGAGCCACGGCTCTTTAACTCCGTCGACCGTGACGTCGATCTTGACCGTGCAGGCGTTTATCTCTTCCGACTCGTCGAGACGGTCGAGTTTGCCGTGCTTCTTCAGATATTTGACCGCGACCGTCGCGATATCCATAAGACATACCGGCTTCTTGTCGCCGACTTCCGCTCTGACGCGCATATATTCGTCAAACGCGTCGGAAAGAAGTTTGTCATCAAATTTCACGTCGTCGATGACGGTGAGGAACGTCG
>JAFXYJ010000014.1 GCA_017541825.1 Oscillospiraceae bacterium
CGCCTCTTCCACTGCGAAGGCGATGCCGCTTTGGCACACATCGAACACCATCAAAAGCGCCAGAAGCAGAGCAAGGGATTTGTTCAGTATATGTTTCATAGGATGTCCTCCCATCATTTGCTTGATTCACCGAGCCATGGCCTGCGCTGTCCGCTGCGGCGGTCAGGCAGGCCCTGGCTCTGTCTGCGCGGTCTCAGGCCTTTTCTCTGATGTTGGGATCCAGCGGCTGGGTGGGAACGCGGTCAACGTCTGCAAATGGATCGTTGCCGCCGGCAATCGCGTCCAGATCGCTTTCGTCCAGCTCCTGCATCGCCTCGCTTAGGGCCTTGTTTGCCTGCTGCACAGCTTCGTTGGCCTGCTTCAGGTTGTCGAGGATCTTCTTCTTGTCTTTCATGGGATTTGCTCCTTTCGAATGATGGATTTGTTTATTCAGAAAAGCTCCGTTCAGGGCGTTTTTCTCTCCTTTGCCAAGGGCGTCATAGTCGCCGTCTCATAGACGAACTGTCCATAGCGCGCGCCGTCCGGCGGGGGAAGGATCGCCACCGTGCCGTGGGCGGGCAGCGCCAGTGCACCGGACGTCACGCCCAGGCATACGCCGCGCTCGTCATACGCCGCCAGAAGATAAATGACGTCGAGGGGCGCGTCGGTGTTGTTGCGGAGTTCCCGTGCGGGACCGCTTTCCGGCAAAAAGCTGCAGGGGGTATCCGGCGGTTCCTCCTCCCCGGTCAGCGCCGCGACACTTCCGGCAACATTCAAAATGCCGTAGCCGTAATATGCGTCCCAGTCCTCATCGCCCCGATCCACGGCGCTGCGCGCCAACAGCGCGCGAAGTTGAGCGGGCGTCAGGGTTGGATCGATCCCTAGCAGTACCGCCGTCGCGCCCGACACCTGGGGCACCGCGAAGGAGGTTCCGGTGCAAAGGGAGTAGGCGCCGGCGTAAGTCGTGCTGCGCACGTCGATCCCCGGTGCGGTAAGGAACACACTTTCGTTGTGGTTGGAACGAGATGAAATGTCGCCGTTTTGATCCACCGCGCCCACGCCGATGACGCTTTCATAGCCGGCGGGATAATAAACGATGGTTCGCCCGGCGTTTCCCACGGCAGAGACAATGGTCACATTCTGCGCTTCCGCATAATCCACCGCCTCCCTGAGGGCTTCAAATTCCCCGGTCACGCCCAAGCTAAGGTTCAGAATATTGCAGTCGAAGTCGTCAATGCCGGCGTAAATGGCCCGACAGATGGCGCTGACCGTCAGTTCTTTGCCGTCGGTGATCTTCAGCGGAACGATCTCCGCCTCCGGCGCGACGCCGATATAGCCGCGCTCCCCCGCCCCGGCGATCAACCCCGCCACCTTGGTACCGTGGCCGTAGTTGTCGGCGGTGTCTTCCGTTTTCGCGTTGTCGTCCATGCAGTTGCATCCAGGGAGAAGCCGGTCTCCCAGATCCGGGTGGGGGTTCACGCCGGAATCCACCACGCCGATCCGGACGCCGCCGCCATGGTGCCCGCTCCGGAATGCACCCGAGGCCTGCACCAGATTCAGGTTCCACTGTTCCGGCTCGTAGAACGCCGGGGCGTCGTCCAGCAGTTCTCCGACGCCGTCGGGCTCGTACCACTCCAGCAAGCCGAGAAAGCGCAGGCGCTGCATGGTGTTCTTGCTCACCACCTCAAAGGGCCAGCGATCGTCCGACTGCAGCCAGGCGGCGCCTTGCTTATATTTGATGATATAGTCGGTGGCTGTGTCATCGGCGGCGCGAGCCGGGATCGCGGCCAAGGTGCCCGCGAGGAGCACCGCCGCGAGAAGTCGGGCCGTCCGCCGTTTGCTGCGCACGCGCATCGGGTCTCTCCTTATTTCATGCTGCGCCGGAGCTGCTCCAGCGCTTTTTTGTGTCTGACCTTCACCATGCCGTAGCTTATCCCGGTCATGCGGGCGATCTCGGTCATGGCGTAGCCGTCGTAATATCGCAGGACGATCACATCCCGCAGCGGCTCCGGCAGCGCCGCCAAAGCCGCCGCAAGGGTTTCCAGCGTCTCCTCCGCAATGAGCCGCGCGTCCGGCTCCGCCGGATCCGCCAGTTCCTCCGGCAGCGGCGCGAACTGGCGCCGCGTCCGGTAATAGTCCGTCAGCGTATTGCGGGTGATGGTAAAGATCCATGTCATGGCCGAGGCATGTTTGCCGTCGAATTCCGGCAGGGCGCGGCAGACCTTTTCAAAAACCGCCTCACACAGATCCTCGGCATCCTCCCGGTGTTCCAGCTTCCCTTGCAGATAGCCCAGTACACGGCTCCGATAAGCGGTATAGAGTTCCTCCGGTCTTGTCTGCGTCATAGATGCCTGTCCTTCTTGCCGGGGTCAAGCGTCCGGAGGTAGGGATCTCCCGCCGCGGAGACCAGATTCAGTTCGTCGTCGGAAAGCTCCCTGGGCGCACAGCGCCGGTGCACATCGTCGATCACGCTCTGCAGAGCCGGATTTTGGGCAAAGCGCTGGTAGTCAAGCAGTTGCTTCAGCGTTTTCTCCACGGTCACACCTCCTTCTTGACTCCATACATATTAACGAATAGTTTCCGGAAATGGCAATAATTTTTCATTTATGTGTCGATTCGCTGGCGTTCCACCAGTTCGGCGAAGATGCCGCCCCGCGCGATCAGCTGCTCGTAGGTGCCCTCCTCGGCGATCTTTCCGCCATCCAGCACCAGGATCCGGTCACAGTTCCGGATGGTGGAGAGCCGGTGGGCGATGACGATGCGGGTGCAGTGCAGCTCGTCCAGCGCGTCGGAGACCAACCGCTGGGTCTTGTTGTCCAGCGCAGAGGTGGCCTCGTCCATCAGAATGATCTTCGGCCTGGAGGCGATGGCGCGGGCGATCATGATGCGCTGCTTCTGCCCGCCGGAAAAGCCGCCCTGCCCCTCGCCGATGATCGTGTGCATTCCCATGGGCATGGCACGGATATCGTCGGCGATGCCGGCCTTTTCCGCCGCGTCCCACGCGTCGTCCATCGTGAGGTTGGGCGCAGAAAGGGTGATGTTGGAATAAATATCCCCGAGGAAGAGGGAGCCGTTCTGGATCACGACGCCCATCCGGCGGCGCAGGGACTGCAGGTCGAGGGTGCGCATATCCCAGCGGTCGAAGTAGACGGCACCCTTCTGGGGCGTCTCAAAGCCCAGGAGCAGGCGCATCAGCGTGCTTTTCCCGCAGCCGGTCCGGCCGACGATGGCAACATATTCCTCAGCCTTGATGCTGAGGTTCAGATCGCTGATGACGTCGGGCAGCGTCTCATCGTATCGGAACGAGACGTTGGACAGCTCGATGCTGCCGGAGAGCCGGGTCACGATCTCCTTGTCCGCCGTCATCTCCGGCTCGGCCTTCAGGATCGGCTCCGCCATGTCGAGGATCGGGCCGATCTCCGCCGCCGAGGTCACGATCGACGCAAAGGCGGCGAAGGCGCCCGTGATCGCGCCGTAAGCCGCGCTGAACGCCAGATAGGACGAGGGGC
>JAFXYJ010000127.1 GCA_017541825.1 Oscillospiraceae bacterium
CACCGTGAGCAGCAGGCAGAGCCAGCGCTTCAACGAATGCCGCATAACCTTTCCTCACTTTCCTTTTAATGGCCGCCCCGCGGCGGCAATACTACTCCAACAAATACTATACCATCTTTTTCCGGGCTTGGGAAGATATGGCAGCAGTTTTTTTGTGTCGACACGCAAAAAAGGTCCGGGCGGGGGCCCGGACCTTTTCGCTGTATGGTGTGTTGTCTGCGGGATCGGCCTGCGTCACTCGAGATACACGCCGAGCTGCGGATCCGTGTAGTTTCGTTTAGCCATAGGGCGCATGGTTTAGCTGTCATTCCGAGCGCAGCGAGGAATCTCGTGGGTAGAGGCATACGCATTGGACCGGGAGATCCCTCGCTTCGCTCGGGATGACACGTATCACGTATGGGGATGCACATTCCGAGGGCCTGCATCGTAAACTCACGCGCCACGCAGCGCCGGAGCGTAAGCGGGGTGGCGCGGATATGGTTGCTGGAGCCTATTCAGTCTAGCACCGAGTCAAAACGCAAGTGCTGAAATCTTAAGGGGGTCCAGGGGGCGGCATTTGCCGCCGCCCCCTGGCTGTCTTTTCTAATGCATGGTCTTTTCTGCAGCACAGAAAAGACCTGCAAAAATGCGAATTGCCTGTAATCCGGAATTACCAAGAGAGCAAAAGCAGAACCCCCGGTAAAAGGAAAAATATGCCCCGGCCAAGGAATAATACCCCCGGTCACGGGCCCCTCCGGCGGAAAAAACAAAACGGGACGGCAGACTTTTGCCTGCCGTCCCGTTTCGGTATAAAGGAGCCCGTCACAGCGCGGCGCCGACGCGCTTCATCTCGCCCAGGATATACTCACAGACCACCACGCGGTCCTCCGCCGCGAAGGCGTCGGGGAAGTTGTCGGAAAAGAGGATCTGCGCCGTGGCGGCGAACTCCTCGTCGCCCTCCCAGAGGATGAAGCGGACGAACAGCCCGGGCATGAACTCGAACTCGTAGCACTCGCCGCTGGCCTGGACTCTCCGGGCGCCCATGGCCTCGCAGATCGCCCGGTAAACGCCGACCCGGAAGCCGTAGGTCCCCGCCAGACGCAGGATGCAGCGCTGGCGGAATTTCTCGTTGTAGGTCTCGCCCCAGGGCATCTGGGAATAGGTGACGAACTCGCGCATGGGCGCGGGCTTTTTCCCCTCGAGCAGCCAGCGTCCGAAAAGGATGCGCCAGCGGTCGGTCCAGCCCTCGTCGTCAAAGGCGGGGAAATTGACGTGCTTTTCCTCGCCGAGCACGGTCAGCGCAAAGCCGCGGCCGTCCCATTCCAGGCCGAGCCGGCCGGCGATCTCGGAGGCGTCGGCGGTGCGGAGCCGGCCCAGATAGTGTTCCAGCGGCGCCTGTGTCAGATTGTCTGCGCGATAGGGTGTTTCCATGGATCAAACCTCCACACTGGGGAAGAGCTCCGCATTGGTATGCGGCAGGAAGCAGGCGGATACGAACTCGTCCATATATCCGGGCTCGTTGCTCAGCTCCACATATGTCATGTTGCTGCCCAGCTCCCGTACCTTGGCGGCCGCCTCGCGGCTGAGAAGGACGGCGTAGGCGCCGGAGAGGGAGGAGTTGCCGATATAGCTGAATTTTTCCAGCGGAAGATCGGGGAAGATGCCGATCGTGATCGCGTTGGGGAAGTCGATGCCGCCGCCGATGCCGCCGGCGATCTGGATGCGGGTGAGATCGGAGGGCTCCATGCCCAGCTGACGCAGCATCAGCAGTATGGCGGAGAAGATCGCGCCCTTGGCCCGGATGAAATTGTCCAGGTCCACCTCGTTGATCGAGACCTCGCGCCCGTCGGCGGACTGGTCCTCAAAGGCGAGGACATAGCGGCCCATGCCGTGCTCGTCGTAGCGGATCCGCTCGCCCTCCCGGGCGAACTTGCCCTTGGCGCTGATGATGCCGCCGCGGAACAGCTCGGCCACGGTGTCGATGATGCCCGAGCCGCACAGGCCCAGGGGCTTCTGGCTTTTGCTGCCGATGATCGAGAGCGTCGGCTCCATGGTCTCCTTGTCGATCCGGACCTTCTCGATGGCGCCGTTGGTGGCGCGCATGCCGCAGGAGATATCGCCGCCCTCGAAGGCGGGGCCGGCGGAGCAGGCACAGGTGAACAGAAACTCGCTGCTGCCCAGCACGATCTCGCCGTTGGTGCCCAGGTCGATGAACAGCTCCAGCTCGTCCCGGTTCCACAGCGTGCAGGCCAGCAGGCCCGAGGTGATGTCGCCGCCCACGTAGCTGCCCACGTTGGGCGTCAGGACCAGCTTCGCCTCCGGATGCAGGCCGGAGAGCACGTCGTTGAGGCGCATCTCGTGGCACTGGAAGAAGGAGGGGATGAAGGGCTCCATGCGCACCGGATCGGCGTACAGGCCCAGCAGCAGATGGGACATGGTGGTGTTGCCGGCGATGCAGGCCCGGTAGATCTGCTTCTGGTAGATCTTCGCCTTCCGGCACAGCGTGCCGATCAGGGGGATCAGCGTCTCGTCCACCACCGCCCGGCGCAGCCGCTCCCGGCCGCCGTCCCGTCCGGACTCGATGATCCGGTTGATCACGTCGGCGCCGTAGCGGATCTGGGCGTTGCCCGCGCTGCCGCGGGCCAGCAGCTCGCCGGTCTCCATATCCACCAGCGCCGCCGTGACGGTGGTGGTGCCGATGTCGATGGCCAGACCGCAGATCTTCCGCTTGCTTTTGGCCGAGCCCACGTCCAGGATGTGGACGCAGTCCTCATCCCGGGAGAGGACGCAGCGCACATGGAAATCGTCTTCCCGGAGCACCTGGGCCAGCTTGCGCAGCGCGTACAGCGACAGCTTCGCCTCCTGGCCGATGGCGGCCTTCACGGCGCGCTCGATGCGGTCGGTGTCGCACAGCGTGTCCTCCAGCGTGGGCGGGTCCATCGTGATCTCGCAGGTGAACACGGCGGGATCGCCCATGACGCCCGCGGCCTTCAGGTCGTTCTGCACGTCGTCGAAGGCGGCCCGCACGGTGGGATCGTTCAGATCCGCCGTACGGATGCCGGTGCGGAAGGCGGAGGCGGTCTCCGGGACCAGCACCGTCACGTCACCGGTGACCTTCGTCTCACAGGCCAGACGCCATCCGGCGGCATAATCCTCGTCGGTGATGTGCCTGGTGGGGTGGGACTCGGCGTCGCCGTCGACGATCTGCACGCGGCACTTGCCGCAGGTCCCGTTGCCGGAGCAGGGCGCGTCGATGTAGATGCCGGAATTGCGGGCGATGTCCATGATACGCTCGCCGATCTCCACGGTTACGTCGATGGTCTCTTTCTCACTGATGCGGAACGATACTTTCGGCATGGGCGCAGCTCTCCTTTTATGTGATTGTAGGCTGATACCGGTCCCCGACAGGGGCCCGGGCATCAGAAAGTCAGCTTGTCCAGCGCGGCGTAAAGGGCCTTGCGGAAGGCGTTGTCCTCCGGGAGCTTGGAGGTGGGAGTGCCCTCGCTGTCAAAATCGTAGATCGTCTCGTCCTGGGGCAGCACGGCCAGCAGCTCCATGCCGGACTTTTCGATCTCCTCCCGGACGCCGTCGCTGATGACGCCGCCGGGAGCCCGGTTGACGATCAGCTTGATCTGCTTGGCGCCGAGCTTGAGCTCCTTGACCAGCTCAAAGATCCGGGCGCAGGCCTGGACGCCCCGGCGGGAGCTGTCGGAGACCATGATGACGGTGTCCACCTTGGGCAGGATGCCGCGGCTGATGTGCTCCATGCCGGCCTCGTTGTCCACGACAACATAGCGGTAGCTGCTCGAATAGCGGGCCACCTGGGTGCTGAGCAGACCGTTGACGTAGCAGTAGCAGCCCTCGCCCTGGGTGCGGCCCATGACCAGCAGGTCATAGTCGTCGCCCTCGATCAAGGCCTCGGCGAATTTCATCTCGGCATAGTCCTGCTTGGCCATGCCGGGAGGGATCGGATTGTCGGGATTGAGCGCTGCGTGGGCCATCTCCTCGCGGATGGAGCCGAGGGTGGTCTCCACCTCCACGCCCAGCACCTCGTTGAGGTTGGAGTTGGCGTCCGCGTCCACGGCCAGCACGGGGCCGTTTTTCTTCGCGCAGAGGTATTCGATCAAAAGGCCGGTGACGGTGGTCTTGCCCACGCCGCCCTTGCCGGCCAGTGCGATGGTATGCGTCATAAACAAATCTCCTTCATTATTCTGCGATGGTAAGGGAGTAAACGGTGATCATGCCGTGATCATCCACAAAGAAACGAATGCCGCCGGGCACGTCCTCGCGCTCAATGGACGAGGCCTTCGGCTCCCGCCGGCGGATCCAGACCTCGGGGTCGTCGATCTCGAGCTCCTCGAAGAACACGTCCCGCATCTGGTTGTTGGCGCACTCGTTCTTGATCTCCTTGATGACCTCGTAGATCATGCCGCGTCGGTGGCGATGACGACCGTCGCCCCGGTCAGATCGACAGAGACGATGGTGCCCACGATCTCGGTGGTGAAGCCCATTACGTCCGTGAGGGTGATCCTGTTGCCGTCCACATCGATATTGGCGACGTAGCGGGCCGCGACCTTGTCCTCATCCTTGCTGTTGAGATAGGCGGTAGAAAGACACATTGCATATTCCTCCTCGCTGTGTTTTTAACCTTGTTCATTATACACGCTTCGGGATATTATTCAAATACTATTTTTTATATGAAATTTTCGCGCCCTCCATCGGTTTCCATAATGCTCCATCTTTACAGAACCGGAAAAAAGATGTATGATTTATTCCGTATCAGCACCTTTCCGGACACAGATAAAGGAGGAAGGGCCTTGAAAAACCGTTTGATCCTCATATTGCTTGCGATATCGCTGATCCTCACCCTGGGCGGCTGCGGCTCGTCGTCCAAAGCGCCGGCGCCCACGGCCGCGCCGACGGCG
>JAFXYJ010000128.1 GCA_017541825.1 Oscillospiraceae bacterium
TGTGGACGCTGATCCCGTTCCCCATCATCATCGTCCTGTACCGCGTGGTCATCAAGCCGCTGACCAACATGATGGCCCTGGCCGCCGAGGAGATCACGACGCTCACCGAGCTGCTGACCGGCCTGGGCTACTATACCGCCAGCTCCGGACGGGGCTCCTTCTACGATGAGCTGCGCGTGGCCGATGCCCTGCACAGCCATTTCACCGAGATCCTGGCAAATCCCGCCGTGGCGGATTTTGCCGGCAAGCTCAAGAGCATCGATTTCAATTTCCTGGGACTGAACCTGTCCAACACCCCGCGGCTCACGTTTTGGGACGAGATGTCGCTCGGGTCGTTCCTGCTGTTCCTGATCCCCTTCGTCTCGGCGGGCCTTTCCTATCTGCAGATCGCCATTTCCCAGAAGGGCCAGCCTGCCGCGGACTCTCAGACCGCGCAGACCTCCAAGACCATGAACCTGATGATGCCGCTGATGAGCCTGTGGATCTGCTTCTCCATGCCCGCGCTGATGGGCCTGTACTGGATCGAGCAGAGCGTTCTGGCCATCGTTCAGGAGAGCATCCTCAACAAGATCTTCAAACGCCAGGTGGACGCCGAGATGTCGGGCTTCCTGGCCGCGGAGCGCGCCAAGGAAGAGGAGATCGAACGCCGCCGCGCCGAGACGGAGCGGCTCAAGGCCGAGGGAAAGACCCAGGTCAACGCCAATACCAGCAAAAAACGGCTGGCGGCCAAGGAACGAAACGACGAGGAACAGCGTCAGGCGGCCCTGCGCGCCGCGGAGCGCGCCGCCCGCGGTCAGGTGGACGAGATCCCGCCCTCGCAGGTGGGTACCCGCCGCTATGCCCGCGGCCGGGCCTATGACCCCGACCGCTATACCCCGGAGAGCGGGGAGACCGCCGATCAGGTCCCCGCGGAGAAGAATGAGGAGGCATAATGATCCAATCTATTGAATCCACCGGCAAAACGACCGAGGACGCCCTGAAGGCGGCCCTGGAGGAGCTGGGACTGTCCCGCGACGAGGTCTCCGTGGAGATCCTCACCATGCCCAAGTCCGGCTTCCTGGGGATCGGCGCCGTGCCGGCCAAGCTGCGCGTCAGCTATGACGACGGCAAGCCCGAGAGGGAGCCGGTCCCCGCCGAAGAGAAGCGTCCCGCCCCGGCCGAGACCGGAAAGACCGGGAGCGCCCCCGCGCCGGCTCCGGCAAAGAAGACCGAGGCGCCCGCCGCGCCGGCCAGGACCCCCGAGGCTCCGGCCGCCGCCGGCAGCCGGGAAGAGCACGCCAGGAGCTTCCTGGAGGGCCTGCTCGCCCGGATGGGCGTGGAGTGCACGATCACCGTCAAGCCCCGGGAGGGCGGCGGTATGGACATCACGCTCGACGGCCCCAACATGGGCGCCGTCATCGGCCGCCGGGGCGAGACCCTCGACGCCATCCAGCACCTGGTCAACTACGCCGTCAACCGCGGCAGCGACAAGCACAGCCACATCAGCGTGGACGCCGAGGGCTACCGCAGCAAGCGGGAGGAATCGCTGATCAGCCTGGCCAACAAAATGGCCGCCAAGGCCATCAAGTACAGACGCTCCATGGCCCTGGAGCCGATGAACTCCTATGAGCGCCACGTGATCCACACCGCCCTGCAGAATTATGAGGGCGTGTCTACCAGCTCCATCGGCACCGAGCCCAACCGCCGCGTCGTCGTCAATTACGAGCGCGCCGCCGGCGAGAACGCCGAGCCCGCCCGCCGCGGCCGGAACGACCGCCGCGACCGCGGCCGCGGCCCGAAGACCGAAAAGAACGCCGCCCCCAAGGCTGCGCCCAAGCAGGCTGCCGAGACGCCTGCCGAGCCGGTGAAGGAGGCCGCGCCGCCTGCGTTTCCCGAGGGGTATACGCCGCCTGCGAAAAACAAGCCCCAGAGCCGGGAATGGTGCTGAAAAACACACGATGAAGCGCAAAAAGAGAAGCCGCCGCACGGCTTCTCTTTTTTGCTTT
Organism: Oscillospiraceae bacterium; assembly: GCA_017541825.1. Taxonomy (GTDB): domain Bacteria; phylum Bacillota; class Clostridia; order Oscillospirales; family Oscillospiraceae; genus Apopatocola. The sequence continues at coordinate 1,986 of JAFXYJ010000128.1, forward strand.
GCCGCGGCGGGACCCGGTACGCGGCGGGCCCTGCATTTTTCGGCGCATAAAAGCGTCGTAAAGTGTGCCGCACGCTTTTATGTCTACGGATCGCGCGCTTTTTCAGAGACGGAAAACCGATTCCGGGGATTGACATTTTCTGGAAAAAACGGGAAATAACGTTGGAAAATAAGGAAGTTTTGGCGGTTGAAAAGTCTGTTGGAAATGTTGATAACTCTTTGGCGATAAAATTACGTTTTTCAATTATGTCATTGCGTTATGTTTCCTCTCCGGGCGCGTTATGGAAAGTCAACCCGTGATTTCCGATAAGAATTGTCCGCCGAATTTTCGAATTTTTACGACTTGACGACGAAATAGACGGGTCGTTTTTTGCAGGAAATGAACAGGACGACGCAAATATTACAGCACGTAATAAGCCGCCCGAAAAACGACTTGACATAAAACCGTGGAGACCGTATTATATAATGTATGATATTATGGGAGAAATGGGGAACTCCTTTAATTTCAAATGACCCTTTATATAAGAAATTGGAAAAAGGAGGTGTACCGGAATGCCTGGGACGATCATCGCCATCGTCGGAATCGTGGCTGCGCTTATGATCGGCTTTGCCGTCGGGATCCTGTATCGGAAGAAAGTTTCCGAGCGGGAGATCTCCAGTGCGGAGGAAGAAGCCAAGCGCATCATCAACGAAGGCATAAAGACCGCGGAAAACAAAAAGCGCGAAGCGCTTTTGGAAGCAAAAGAAGAGACCCACCGGCTGCGCAGCGAATGCGACCGGGAGATCAAGGAACGGCGCAACGAGGTGCAGAAGCAGGAGCGCAGGCTCCAGCAGAAAGAGGAAAACCTCGACCGCAAGACCGACAGTCTGGAAAAGAAGACCGAAAACCTCAACCGCAAGCTCCAGGAGGCCGAAGCGCAGCTGGAAGAGGCCCGCATGGTCAAGAAGAGCCAGCTGGATATGCTCGAGAAGATCTCCGGCTACAGCGTGGACGAGGCAAAGCAGTACCTGATCGACTCCCTGGAGACTGAGGTCACCCACGAGAAGGCCGCCAAGCTCAAGGAGCTCGAGGCCCAGTACAAGGAGGAGGCAGAGCAGAAGGCAAGAGAATATATCACCACCGCCATCCAGCGCTGCGCCGCCGATCACACCAGTGAAGTGACCGTATCCGTCGTTCCCCTCCCCAACGACGAGATGAAGGGCCGCATCATCGGCAGAGAGGGCCGCAACATCCGCTCCATCGAGACGCTGACAGGCTGCGATCTGATCATCGACGACACCCCCGAGGCCATCACCCTCTCCTGCTTCGATCCGGTCCGCCGCGAGGTGGCCCGCATCGCCCTGGAGAAGCTGATCCAGGACGGCCGCATCCATCCCGCCCGCATCGAGGAGATGGTGGCCAAGGCCCAGAAGGAGGTCAACCAGTCCATCAAGGAGGCCGGCGAGCAGGCCATCTTTGAGACCAATATCCACGGCGTCCACCCGGACATCGTCAAGCTGCTGGGCCGGATGAAATACCGCACCAGCCACGGCCAGAACGCCCTCAAGCACTCCATCGAGGTCTCCCACATCGCCGGCCTGCTGGCCGCCGAGCTGGGCGTGGACGTGACCATGGCCAAGCGGGCCGGTCTGCTCCACGACCTGGGCAAGGCCATCGACCACGAGGTCGAGGGCAGCCACGTCTCCATCGGCGTGGACCTGGCGCGCAAGTACAAGGAGTCCGAGGAGATCGTCCACGCCATCGAGGCCCACCACAACGACGTCGAACCGCATTCGGTCATCGCCGTGCTGGTCCAGGCCGCCGACGCCATCAGCGCGTCCCGCCCCGGCGCCCGCCGCGAGAACATCGAGAACTACGTCAAGCGCCTGGAGAAGCTGGAGGCCGTCTCCCGGTCCTTCCCCGGGATCGCCAGCAGCTACGCCATCCAGGCGGGCCGCGAGATCCGCATCATGGTCAAGCCCGAGGAGGTCAGTGAGGATCAGATGACCCTGCTGGCCCGGGATATCGCCAAGAAGATCGAGGCGGAGCTGACTTACCCCGGTCAGATCAAGGTGCACGTGCTGCGGGAGACCAAGGCCGTGGACTACGCCAAATAACGATCGCCCCCCGAAGAAACCGATAAAAGCGGCGGCCCCGCAGGCCGCCGCTTCTCTATAGGAAGGAGACAGGGATGTCGGATCAGTTTCAAAGAACGCGGATGCTCCTCGGCGGCGATGCCGTGGAGAAGCTCGTGCGCAGCCGCGTGGCCGTTTTCGGTCTCGGCGGCGTGGGCGGCTATGCCGTCGAGGCGCTCTGCCGCAGCGGCGTCGGCGCGCTGGATCTCGTTGACAGCGACAAAATCGCCCTGTCCAATCTGAACCGGCAGATCATCGCCCTCCACAGTACGCTGGGCATGGACAAGACAGAGGCCGCCGCGGCCCGGGCGCGGGACATCAATCCCGCCTGCGAAGTGCGCACGTACAGGACCTTTTACCTGCCCGGGGAGAGCACGGAGTTCGACTTCGCCGCATTCGACTACGTGGTGGACGCCATCGACACGGTCACCGGCAAGCTGGGGCTGATCCTGGCCGCCCGGGAGGCGGGCACGCCGATCATCAGCGCCATGGGCACGGGCAACAAGCTCGACCCGACCCTGCTGCGCGTGTCGGACATCACGGAGACCTCTGTCTGTCCGCTGGCGCGCATCATGCGAAAGGAGCTCCGCAGACGGGGCGTGGAGCACCTGAAGGTCGTCTGGTCGCCCGAGGAGCCCCGCACAGCGGAGGCCCCGTCCCCGGAAGAGCCCTCCGCGGGCCGGCGCTCGATCCCCGGCTCGGTCGCCTTCGTGCCTGCGGCCGCGGGACTGATCCTGGCCGCCGAGGTCGTGAAGGATCTGTGCACGCAGCGCTGAGCGGGGCCCCTACGGCAAGACGGTACGCCGGCATTTTTCCCGCAACAGCGGCAGCAGGGTGAGAGCGCTAAACCTTCACTTATTTCCAACCAAGCGCCGGAGCGTAAGCGGGGTGGCGCGTATGGCGACGCGCCAGCCTCTTGAGTGATAGACTTAAGAGGCTTCCGCCTGCAGTCCTGCACCAAGCCTTTTCTTTCTCGCGTATCTTTCTTTTGGGCTTTTCAAAAGAAAGATACGCAAAGAAAAATGCGCATTACTTTCGTATAGTACCGACAATGGAGCTGAATGCTTAAAACCCCGGTAACGGATAAAAGCATATTACGTCGGATACGCGCCGCCAACCGGGCAAAAGCGCCAACCACCGGTCACGGATCAAAGGAATAGCGGCGTTTGTTGAAGAAGGCCGTTATGTGGTCATGGCCCGCTGGATATCCCGCCGCAGGCGCAGCAGGATCCGCTTTTCCAGACGGCTGATGTAGCTCTGGGAGATCCCCATGCGGTCGGCCACCTCCTTCTGGGTGTACTCCCGCCGCCCGGAGAGCCCGAAGCGCAGGGTGATGATGACCCGGTCCCGCTCGCCCAGCCGGGCCACGGCGCTGCGCAGGGCCTGCCGGTCGGCGTCCTCCTCCATGGGCCGGCTGACCTCATCGGCCTCGGTGCCCAGCACGTCGGAGAGCAGCAGCTCATTGCCGTCGTAATCGGTGTTGAGCGGCTCGTCGAAGCTGACCTCCGTGCGCTGGGAGGACAGCTTTCGCAGATACATCAGGATTTCGTTTTCGATGCATCGGCTGGCATAGGTGGCCAGCTTGATGTTTTTTTCGCCGTTGTATGTCTCCACGGCCTTGATCAGACCGATGGTGCCGATGGAGATGAGATCCTCCAGCCCCACCGGCGCGTTCTCAAACCGACGGGCGATGTACACCACCAGCCGCAGGTTGTGCTCGATGAGCCGATTTTTGGCCATGCCGTCGCCGGAGGACAGCGCGGCGATGGTCTCCGCCTCGGCAGCGCGGTCCAGCGGCGGCGGCAGCACGTCGCTGCCGCCGATGTAATACACCGGCGCGGGCGGAAGGACTGCCGTGAGCAGTTTTCGGAGCAGTTCGGGAAACATGCGTACCTCCTTGGTCAGTCAGAATATCGCGTCATATCCGCCGCGGATCGGGGTCGGGGAGATGCCCGCCAGCAGCCGCCGGGGCTCGCCGCCGATCAGCGCCCTGTCGGGACGAAAGCAGACCAGCAGCCCCTCCGCGGTGCCGACCGCGGCGTAGGGCAGCAGCCGCAGCCGCCCGGAGAGCGCCGGGTCCTCCGAGAGCCGCCGGAACAGCGCCGCGGCGTCGGCGCACGGCGGGGCGGAGACGGTGCCCAGCAGCGGGGCGAGAGCCGCGGCGTCCGCGATCAGCACGCGCTCCCCGCCCAGCGGGTCCGTCAGACCGTTGCCCGTGTCGCGCAGCACCCGCAGCGTGACCCGGCGGCTGCCCAAAA
>JAFXYJ010000129.1 GCA_017541825.1 Oscillospiraceae bacterium
ATGAGGCCTGCATGGACGAGTATGTCGACTTCACGCAAAGGTACATGAACGCCGCCCCGGCGGAGATGGCGTCGATGATGGGGGATTACTACCGCATCCTTGCCCGCTATACCGAGTTCGCGGAAAAGATCGACGCCCTCGACGAGAGCGCGCTGACAAACGCCGAGCTGGCATATTATCTGGAGGTCACAGGCCGCGTCAGTCAGAAGCTGCTCAGCCTGGCGGGATGACGGCGCCGGCACAAAAACGCATGAGCGTAAAAGAACAGAGCCGCCTGCAAGCGGCTCTGTTCTTTTTGGTCCGAGTGGCGCGATTCGAACGCGCGGCCTCCTGCTCCCAAAGCAGGCGCCCTACCGACTGGGCTACACCCGGAAATATAGTAAATTGCGAAAAAAGCTGACCCTGGCCGATACCGGTTTGGCCGCGTTTGAGCGCGGCCTCCTCGCTTCGCGCCGCCTTGCGGTAAGCGAAAAATGCATCGGGCTTGCGCAGATCCTCGCATTTTTCGACCGCTGCGGAACGCCGGCTTTGCTTCACCTGCCCCCGGCAGCGCAAAGCCGCCGTTCCCAAAGCAGGCGCCCTACCGACTGGGCTGCACCCGGATATCCCGCCGGGCATCCCGCGGGCAAGGGGCATTATAGCAAATGTTTCCCCGGGAGGCAAGGGGTTTTCCGCCCGGGGACGGGCCGGCATTTTGCGTTGATGTTTTCCCGCTCTTATGGTATGATGCCCGCAGGAGCGTGAAGCAAGTGAGAATGCGAAAGAAACCCAACCTGATCCCCCGCATGGAGCGCTGCGCCGCACTGCTCGTCACGGAGCCGGAGACGCTGCGCGGCCGCTGGCGGGAGACGTTTCCCGCCTTTAAGGAGATTCGGCTGGAGCTGGGCTGCGGCAAGGGCCGCTTTACCGCCGAACAGGCGAAGACCGAGCCGGAGGTGCTGCTGCTGGCGCTGGAAAAGGTGCCCGACGCCATGGTCGTGGCCATGGAGCGGGCCATGGCCGGGAACATCCCCAACGTGCGCTTCCTCGACCGGGACGCCGGACTCCTGCCCGAGATCTTTGCCCCGGGCGAGATCTCCCGGCTGTACATAAACTTCTGCGATCCCTGGCCCAAGAGCCGGGACGCCAAGCTGCGGCTGACCGCGCCGGGGTTCCTGCGGCTGTATGCCGAGCTGCTGCCCGTGGGCGGCGCGATCCACTTCAAGACCGACAACGCGCCGCTGTTCGAGTGGAGCATCCGTCAGCTCACCGACGAGGGCTGGGCGCTGGACGGCGTGACGCGGGACCTCCACGCCGACGGCCCTGTGGGCGTGATGACCGACTACGAGGCCAAATTCTACGATCAGGGCGTGAAGATCAACCGCCTGGAGGCGACGCGGACCGCGGACACCAAAACCACCGCGGCGGGGCCGGTGCCGCGGCTGCGAAACGCCTCGCTGACCGACGCGCGCGGCTTTGCCGAAAGCGCGGAAAACGCCGGATGACGAAAGGGACGAGCCATGAGATTTATTTCCTGGAATGTGAACGGGCTGCGCGCCTGTGTCAAAAAGGGCTTTGAGGAGGCCTTCTGGGGCCTCGACGCCGACTTTTTCTGCCTGCAGGAGACGAAGCTCCAGCCCGGGCAGATCGACCTGCCGCTGGACGGATATCGGAGCTGGTGGAACTATGCGGAGAAAAAGGGCTACTCCGGCACGGCGATCTTCACCAGGCACGAGCCGCTGGACGCCGCGCTGGGGCTGGGCGTGCCCGAGCACGACACCGAGGGCCGGGTCGTCACCCTCGAATACCCGGAGTTTTTCCTCGTGACCGTATATACGCCCAACTCCCAGGACCAGCTCCGGCGCCTCCCGTACCGCATGGCGTGGGAGGACGCTTTCCGGGAGCACCTGCGCTCGCTGGCCGCCCATAAGAGCGTGGTCGTGTGCGGGGACATGAACGTGGCCCATCAGGAGATCGACATCAAAAACCCGGACACCAATCATTTCAACCCCGGCTTTTCCGATCAGGAGCGGGAGAAAATGACCGAGCTGCTTGCCGCAGGCTTCACCGACAGCTTCCGCTACATGCACCCGGACGCCCGGGACGCCTACTCCTGGTGGAGCTTCCGGGCCAACGCCCGGGAGCGCAACGTCGGCTGGCGCATCGACTACTTCCTCGTCTCCGACGACCTGCGCGATCGGATCCAGCGGGCCTTCATCTGCCCGGAGATCACGGGCAGCGACCACTGCCCGGTGGGGCTGGACCTGCTGTGGTGAACATCGGCGGGGTACACATCGACGGGCGGCTGTTCCTCGCGCCCATGGCCGGCGTGACCGACGCCGCGTTCCGGATGGTATGCCGGTCCTGCGGCGCCGCGCTGGCAGCCACGGAGATGATCTCCTCCAAGGCGCTGATGTACCAGGATGCCAAAACGCGCACGCTGCTCGTCCGGCCCGAGGGAGACGCCCCGCTGGCGGTGCAGCTCTTCGGCAGCGATCCCGTGTGCATGGCCGAGGCGGCGCAGAAGGCCCTCGAGCTGTGCCGGGCGGAGATCGTGGACATCAACATGGGCTGCCCGGTGGGCAAGGTGGTAAAATCCGGCGACGGCAGCGCCCTGATGCGCACGCCCGCGCTGGCGCAGCGGATCATCGAGGCCGTGGTCGGCGCGGTGGACGTGCCGGTGACCGTCAAATTCCGCAAGGGCTTCGACGGCGGCAGCGTCAACGCCGTGCCCTTCGCGCAGATGTGTGAGGCCGCCGGCGCCGCCGCCGTGGCCGTGCACGGCCGCACCCGGGTGCAGATGTACGCGGGCCGCGCCGACTGGGACATCATCCGCGAGGTCAAGGCGGCGGTACGGATCCCCGTTTTCGCCAACGGAGACATCTGGACCGGAGAGGACGCGGCGCGCATCCTCGGGCACACCGGCGCGGACGCGGCGATGATCGCCCGCGGTGCGCTGGGCAATCCCTGGCTGTTCGCTCAGGGGAACGCCGCGCTCGCGGGAACGGAGATCCCCGCGGCGCCGCCGCTGGCCGAACGGATGGACACGGCGCTGCGGCAGCTCCGGACCGCCGCCGGATACAAGGGCGAGAAGATCGCCGTGCTCGAGGCGCGCAGGCATTTTTGCTGGTATCTCAAGGGCGTGCCCCACGCCGGGGAATACAAAAGGGACATCGTCGCCATGGAGACCCTTGACCAGGCGGAAAAGCTCGTGCGGCTGATCCGGATGAATCTGAAATAAACCGCGGGTACCGAAAAACGACCCGTGCGGGCACATTTGCCCGTACGGGTCGTTTTGACTTGCGTTCCGGATCCGGCGTCCCCGGGTCACCGCAGGAGCCGCCAGGCGCCAGTCTCCGCCTCGCCGTGACCGTTCTCGCCCAGCACGGTGACGGTGCCGTCGTCGTGGAGGAAGGCGAAGTGCGTCCCGCCGGCAGCCGCGGTCAGCACGTGCTTCACGGCGCCCACGCCCGGGTCGTCTCCGGGGCGGAAGAAATGCGCGGCCACGGTCCCGTCGGACCGCACCCCCAGGATCGCCGTGCCCGAGGCGGACACCGACACGATCCCGGTCCAGTCCAGCGCCACGGCCGGGGAGACGACGGTGCCGTCCTCCCGGCAGCCCACGGCGAAGGCGGTGTTCACGCACAGATCCACCAGCTCCGTCAGCTCGTCGGAACGGGCCGTCAGGTGGGAGATCAGCGCCGTGCCGCCGCCGCGCAGGCCGCCCAGGGCGTAGGAGCCGCCGGTGATGAAGGTCACGCCGGTCCAGCCGTCCGCCTCGGCGTAGTCGTTGAAGCCGGTGTGCACCACCGTGCCGTCCTCGAGCAGGCCGAAGGTAGCGTAATCCGCCGCCGCGATCATTTTGACGCCGGTCCACCCGGCGACCTCGCACTGGTTTTCCGTGTTCCGTCCCACGGCCGCCACGGTGCCGTCGCGGCGCAGCCCCACCGTGTGATACGCCCCGGCGGCGATCTGCGTCATGTCGTGCCAGTCGGAGACCTCGCACTGACCGTATTCGTTGTCGCCGGCGGCCAGGACCGTGCCGTCATAGCGCAGCCCCACCGTGTGGTAAAAGCCCACGTCCAGCACGCCGGCGGGGAGCTGGGCGCGCCGTTCGATCATCTGTTCCCGCCGCGCGATCTCCTCGGGGGTCAGATCCCGGGCCAGGAGCAGCGCCGTCTCCGGATCGCTCTCGCCGGTGAGTTCCACGGCCAGGACCTCGGCTCTCTGCCGGGCGTCGGCGTAATCGCCCATCCGGAGGAACATCTGGAGCGCCGACGCTTTTTCGCCGCTCTCCGCTTCCTCCACCGCCTGCAGATAGCCGATCTCGTCGAGCCTGTCGTAGGAATCGCGGAAGCCGGACAGAGAGCCGAACAGCGCCGCGGCGTCCTCCCAGCGGCGCTCGCCCATGGCCGCGAGCGCCTTCTGATAGACGCTCTCCCGGGCAAGCTCCGCGCTGTTTTCATAGTTGCCCAGCCGCAGGAAGGCGGCGCCCGCCTCATCCCACTCTTCGAGGGTGAACAGCCGCAGCGCGTCGGCGTAGTCGACGCGCTGTAGAGCTTCCGTGCGGCGCGCCTCGTCGCGGAAGCCCTCGGCCAGACGCCGGGCCGTTCCGATGTCTCCCGCGGAGAGCGCGGCCTCGATCCGTTCGGCACGGCGCTCGGGCAGCCGGCGCATAAGCGTACGCGCCCCGAACAGGCAGCCGAAAAACAGCGCCGTGGCGATCGCCGCGGTCAGGAACGCGGCGCGCCGGACGGAGGAGCGTTTTTTTCTTCTGTGACTCATCGTCCGCCCTCCTCAGCGCCGGTCCTCATAGAGGTGCCGCGCCAGTCTGTCCTGGAACACATAGCCGTTGACGGAGGTATAGGTGCACGTGACGAAATAGATGTCGTCGATGCCGTATTCCCGGATATAAGTGCTGATGTTCGGGCCGACGGTGTTGTAGTTGTACATCTCGTCCCGGGGGTCGGTGCACAGGATGTTGTCGTAAAAGGGCGTCAGGTAGGGGACGAAGGCGTGATAGAAGCTGTCGCCGATGACCAGGGCGTTGCGCCCGGTATGGTAGCCGGTGACGAACAGCCGGTAGGGGCCCCGGCGGCCGCCGAGGTAGATGCCGTACTGGACGAAGCGGTTGTCCTCCATATACACCGAGGGCGAAAGCTCCGTCAGGCGCTTGACGATATAGCTGTCCACCGGCGTGACGGGGATGACGGTCTGGCAGTTGCGGGCGGCGGCCTCGACGTCGATGGCCTCGAGCTGCTCCTTGGTGTACGGCTTTCCCTTGAAATCGTAATGGGTATGGTAGAGATACTCGTAGTAGTCCGTGGGCACCAGGCCCTGGGTCCGCGCCATCGCGGCCACAGTCATGCACGCGCCCATCGGGAACCAGTGGTGGTCGCCCACCATGGAGTAGACCGGCTTGTTGTAGGTCGACTCGTCGAGGATCTCCGTGACGTCGTAGATGTAGATCCGCTCCCCCACCATGTCCTGAAGCACTTCGTCCAGATCGCAGCCCCAGCCGAGTTTGCGTCCGTAGTGCAGGGATTTCCACATATAGGAGACCGGCGCGTTGATGAAGTGGATCTCGCCGTCGGCGGGCAGCGCGTCCCGGTAGAGCTCGAGCATGTCGGCCACGGTCCGAAGATTGGCCGCGGGGTAGGCCTCCTGCACCTCCACGGCGCCGTCGAGCCCGATCAGCCAGAGAGAGGCGCCGCCTTCGCCCGCCTCGGTGATGATCTCCGTGTCGGGACCCTCGCCGTCCCCGGCGAGGGCCTCCGGCTCGGCGCCGCTCTCCGTTCCGGGCGCGGCCGAGGGCGCGGCGGCAGGTACGGCGGCCTCGGCGGGAGCGGCGGTCTCCGCCGGCTCCGCGGCCGTTTCGGCGGGAACCTCCGCGGTGGGCGCGGGCTCCTCGACGGCGATCTCTTCGGCCTCCAGCGCGGCCTTGGCGGCCGCGTTCTCATCCTCCTCGCTCTCGCCGCCGAACAGGGCCAGGGCGGACTTGGAAAAGCGCACCATGTCGTCCCGGCGGGGGAAGGCGTCGGAGAGGAAGCCGTCGAATTCCTCCATGAACCGCCCGCTCAGCACGCTCGATACGGACAGCGCGGGGAAGGGCTGCAGGATCCGGTTCTCACTCTGGGAGAGCCGCTCGCCCCGATCGGTGAAGGCGAGCTCATATACCCCCAGCGTCAGCAGGGAGAGCAGACACAGATAGGCGACGGCAAAGGAAAAGGGTCGTTTCATCGGCTCACCCCCTTAAAACCGGAAATAGATGAACGGATTGTAGCTCTGGCCGATCAGGAAAACCACCGAGACCGCCAGCAGCGCCGCGGTGGCGGTGTTGACCGCCGCCTCCGACAGCCGCGTCCGGCCCAGCCGGGCCTCCAGCGCGGGCCGCACCGGCAGCGTCGGGATAAAGAACAGCAGCGGCAGCACCGTGTAGATGCGCAGCACGTCCAGCAGCTTCCTGTCGACCAGCGGCAGCCGGCGGAGCGCGCCGCCGCGCACGCCCAGGCCGATCATCGCCAGCAGGTGCTGCTTTACCGCGGACAGATCCGTGTAGTAGAAGATCACCCAGCCCACGACCACCAGCAGGAACGTCAGCAGCCAGCGGACGGCCTTCGGCGTCTTCGGCAGCACGCCGGCCAGGACGAACCGCTCGATGAGCAGCAGCACGCCGTAGTACAGTCCCCAGACCACGAAGTTCCAGCTCGCGCCGTGCCACAGCCCGGTGAGCATCCAGACGATCATCAGGTTCAGCGCCGTGCGCGCCGCGCCGCGGCGGTTGCCGCCCAGGGGAAAGTACACATAGTCGCGGAAGAAGCTGCCCAGGGAGATGTGCCACCGCCGCCAGAACTCCGTCACCGACAGGGAGGCGTAGGGGTGGTCAAAGTTTTCCTTGTAGCTGAAGCCCAGGATCCTGCCCATGCCGATGGCCATGTCGGAGTAGGCGGAGAAGTCGTAATAGATCTGCAGCGTATACAGGAACGCGGATACCCAGGCGCCCAGCAGCGAGAGCTCCGCGCCGGTGCCGGCCAGCGCCGTGCGCTCGAGCATCAGGCCGCTGATGTTGGCGAGGATGACCTTTTTGAACAGGCCCCGGACGAACCGGCGGAAGCCCTCGATAAAGCCGCTCACCGTGGTGCGCCGGTGTCCCAGGCGGTCCATCACGTCGGAGTACTGCACGATGGGCCCGGCGATCAGCTGCGGGAAGCAGCTCACATACAGCAGCAGCCGGGCAAAGCTGCGCTGCACCCGCGCCTTCCCCCGATAGACGTCCACGGTGTAGGTCAGCACCTGGAACGTGTAAAAGGAAATGCCGATGGGCAGCCGGATCTCGGGGACGGCGACCTTCAGCCGGAACAGGCCGGCCACGGTGGCGACGGTGAAGGCGGCGTATTTGAAGTAGAACAGAAAGCCCAGCGAGATCGCCGCGCCCAGGGTGAGAAAGCCCTTTCGCGCGCCGGGGCTGTCGGTGCGGTCGAGCAGGATGGCGCAGTAATAGTTGACCGCCGTGGAAAAGATCATCGCCAGGATCCACACCGGCTCGCCCCAGCCGTAAAACAGCAGCGAGGCGCACAGCAGCACGCCGTTGCGCCAGCGGTCGCTTTTCACGATGAAGTAGAAAAACAGCAGCGTCGGCAGGAACAGCAGCAGAAATGTCAGGCTGGAAAAGACCAACGATAACCCTCCTCGCCGCGTCGTCGCGCGGGACTTGCGCGCCGGACCGGCAGATGGTATATATAGAGCGACGGGACGACGCGCGTCCCGGATGATCCGCGCGGGTGTATATATTATAAGAAAAAGCGGATAATTGTCAATCTCGCGGAGCAGAGGTGGAATATGACGCAGGAAGAAGAGAGCGCCCTGATCCGACGGGTGCTCGCGGGCGATACGGACGCCTTCGAACCGCTGGTCGTCGAGCACCAGACCCGGGTATACCGGCTGGCGCTGCGGCTCACGGGCAACGAGGCCGACGCCGCCGACGCCGCCCAGGAGGCGTTCATCAAGGCCTATACCTCCCTGGCCTCCTTCCGGGGAGAGAGCCGGTTTTCCGTCTGGCTTTACCGGCTGACCAACAACGTGTGCATCGACCTGCTGCGGCGGAACCGGCGGGAGGCCGCCGTGCCGCTGCAGAGCGAAAACGAGGACGGGGAGACCGCCGCGCTGGAGATCCCCGACGAGACCTTCTCTCCCGAGCGGCTCGCCGAGCGGGCCGCCGACCGGGAGGCGGTGCGCCGGGCCATCGCCTCGCTGCCGCCGGACTGCCGGGAGATCCTAACGCTCCGGGAGATCGGCGGCCTGCGCTATGACGAGCTGGCCGAGACGCTGCATCTCGAACCGGGGACGGTGCGCTCGCGGCTCAACCGGGCGCGGAAGCGGCTGGCCGACGCGCTGCTGCGCAGCGGGAACTTTTCCGAATTCGAGCCGTCAAAAGAAAGGAAGGGGGGTGCGGAGCATGGCTGATCACGAATACTATCAGGAGCTGATCTGCGCCGAGGCGGACGGAGAGCTGTCCCCGGCGGAGGAAGCCGCGCTGCGCGCCCATCTGGAGGCGTGCGCCGACTGCCGCCGGTTCCGCGATGCCGTCCGCGCGCTCGCCGCCGGGACCGCCGCCATGACGGAGGAGCCCCCGGAGGGCTTCACCGCCGGCGTGATGGAGGCCGTGCGCGATGCCGCCGCGCCCAGGCCGGCGAAAAAGGACGCCGTCCTGCGTTTCCCTCTGCGGCCGCTGGCCTTTGCCGCGGCGGCCGCCCTGGTGCTCTGGGCCGGGGCGCGGGTCCTGCCCGGCTTTTCCGGCAGAACCGCCGCCGACGGCGCCGCGCCCGAGATGCAGGAAATGTCCGTCATGTCCGCCGGCGCCGGAGAGGCGCGGCCCGAGGAGGCCTTCGAAACGGCCGACGACGCCGGCATCTTTGGCGTTGAGGAGGCGGCGGAAACGGAAGAGGCCCGCATCTTCGCCGCAGCCGACAGCAAAAACGCCGCCGCGGCCGCAGAGTGCGCGCCGGCGGACCCGGAGGGATGTCCCGAGGCTGCCGCCCTTGCGCCGCTTGCCGTCACGATCCGCGGCGACGCGCTGTACTACGGCGGCGAACAGTACTGACTCGACGCGCTGGGCGAGGTCCTCCTGGCCGACGGCGCCGCGGAGCGCGGCGTCACGCTCCTGCGCGAGGACGCCGACGAGGCCGCTGCCGACGCGGTGAACGCGCTGCTGGAAACGCTGGAGATCCCGGTGGTGTGAAGCCCGCGCCGCAGGGCGGCTTCCGGTCGTTATACCGGGGATGGAGCGTTTTCCGTGACCGGGGTCGGTGCTTTTGCTACATTACGGGTGCTTGACCTGAGCTGGCGCTTTTTTCCGTGACCGGGGTTTTACCTTTTGCTCCATTGGAGTACGGGTTTGTAAGCAATTCGCATTTTTGCGGGTCTTTTCTGTGCTGCAGAGCGTCCTCGCAAGCTCCGTATCGTTCGCTTCCTCGCAGGCTCGAAAGCTCATTCACTCCGCTGCTCGTCCTTTCAAAAACACAGCCGCGCCAACACTTCGGGCCTCATCGACAACTTCGGCCCTCCGCTGCGCGGCTGCGTTTTTGTGAACGGGGGATTTCGCGTCCTCGCAAGCTGCGTATCGTTCGCTTCCTCGCAGGCTCGAAAGCTCATTCACTCCGCTGCTCGTCC
>JAFXYJ010000130.1 GCA_017541825.1 Oscillospiraceae bacterium
ATCGGCGGCGGCTCCATCTGCATCACCCGCGAGACCAAGGGCATCGGCCGCGGACAGGCCACCGCTCTGATCGAGGTCTGTGCTGAGCGCGACCGCTATTATGAAGAGACCGGCGTGTATATTCCCGTCTGCTCCGACGGCGGCATCGTCTATGACCACCACATCACGCTGGCCCTGGCCATGGGCGCCGATTTTGTCATGCTGGGCCGCTATTTCGCCCGTTTTGACGAGAGCCCCACCAACAAGGTCATGCTCGGCGGCACCTATTACAAGGAATACTGGGGCGAGGGCTCGGCCCGCGCCCGCAACTGGCAGCGCTATGACAGCGGCGGAGACAAGAAGCTCTCCTTTGAGGAGGGCGTGGATTCCTATGTCCCGTACGCCGGCTCCCTCAAGAGCAACGTCGCGCTCACGCTGACCAAGGTCCGCTCCACGATGTGCAACTGCGGCGTGCTCTCCATCCCCGAGCTGCAGGAGAAGGCCGTGCTGACGCTGGTCTCCGCAACCAGTATCGTCGAGGGCGGCGCCCACGACGTCATCCAGAAGGAAACCGCTCAAACGCTGAAATAAACAATTCTTGGACAGAGGTGTACAGATATGCAGGATAATGTAAGACCTGAATCCATGGAACGGATCACGACCCCCGCGCTAGCCGAGGCATTCATCAGCGAGCAGATCGGCGCGCTGCGCGCCCAAATCGGCGGCGACAAGGTTCTGCTGGCCCTCTCGGGCGGTGTGGATTCCTCCGTCGTGGCGGCGCTCCTCATCCGTGCGGTGGGAAAGCAGCTCGTGTGCGTGCACGTCAACCACGGTCTGCTGCGCAAGGGCGAGCCGGAGCAGGTCATCCGCGTGTTCCGGGACGAGATGGACGCCAATCTGATCTATGTGGATGCTGTGGACCGTTTTCTCGACAAGCTGGCCGGCGTGGCCGATCCCGAGCAGAAGCGCAAGATCATCGGCAAGGAATTCATCGACGTTTTTGCCGAGGAGGCAGCCAGGCTCGACGGCATCCGCTTCCTGGCGCAGGGCACGATCTACCCCGATATCCTCGAGTCCGGCCCTGTCAAGAGCCATCACAACGTGGGCGGTCTGCCGGAGGAGCTCAACTTTGAGCTCGTCGAGCCGATCAAGCTTCTCTTCAAGGATGAGGTCCGCGTCGTAGGCAAGGCTCTCGGTCTGCCCGACAGCATGGTCTACCGCCAGCCCTTCCCCGGCCCCGGCCTGGGCGTGCGCTGCACCGGCGCCATCACCCGCGACCGTCTCGAGGCCCTGCGGGAGAGCGACGCCATCCTGCGCGAGGAGTTTGAAAAGAACGGTCTGGCCGGCAAGGTCTGGCAGTATTTCACCATCGTTCCCGACTATAAATCCACCGGCGTCATCGACGGCAAGCGCAGCTTTGACTGGCCGGTCGTGATCCGTGCCGTGAACACCCGCGACGCCATGACTGCCGAGATCGAGGAGATCCCCTATCCCCTGCTCCACCACATCACCCGCCGCATCACCTCGGAGGTCAGGGGCGTGAACCGCGTGCTCTATGACCTGACCCCGAAGCCCACCGGCACCATTGAGTGGGAATAATCTGACAAGGTTTGAAAGGCCTTGTAAACACCGAGGGTTTTGAAATTCAAATAGTCCTTCCGATAACTGTTTTACAGCAGTACCCGGAAATACATTCTTCATCAGATCCGCCGGTTGCGGAGCGATGAGCAGTCCGAAGCTGTTATCAAGGCATCCTTATCAAGCAACAAACCCCTGCCGAGAGAAAAAATCCCGGCAGGGGTTTTTTTCGTCTGCAGGGCGTTTACGGACACAATGACGCCGTGAATGCGGCGGCTTTCTCTGCGGAGCTGCCAAACGCCGTCGGTCATATTCTTCTTTTCCGTTTTCAACATTGCGATACGGGGGATCCTTCTTTTGAACAAGGCGGATTTTTCTATAAAACTATTGACAGCTAGTAAATACTAGCCTATAATGCGGATGAAGCTAGCAAATACTAGCCAGGAGGCAAATATGAAGACGAAAGACAGAATAACGGAAGCCGCATTATCCCTTTTTGCGGAAAACGGTTTTAACGGAACCAGCGTAAAGCAGATCGCGGACGCGGTGGGTATCAGGGATGCGTCACTTTACAAGCATTATAAAAGCAAGCAGGAAATCTTTCAGTCAATCGTTATCTTGATCAAGCGTCATATGTCAGATCTTTCCGGGAGGCTGCAGATCCCAACCGAAGAGGATTTTGAACATGATGCTGATTTACTGACGCACATGGATATGACCTTGTTAAAGCTAATATCAAGAGATGCTTTTGTTTTTTATTCTAGCGATCCTTACGTGTCCAGGTTTTGGAAAATCGCACATATGGAACAGTATATAAATGAGGAAATATACGGCATGTTCCGCCAACTTTTTATTGATGATGCGATTGCATATCTGACACAACTGATGATATTTCTTTCGAAGAAAGGGGTTATCAAAATTACAGATCCCAAGGTGACCGCCGTTTCCTACTATGCGCCCATATTCCTTTTGTTAACGAAATATGTGAATCAGCCTGAAAAAGAAGAGGAGGCGTTGGAAATGCTGGATCATCAGGTTGAAGAATTCTACCGGTTATACAAAAAATAAGGAAAAGGATGATCAGGAAAATGAAGTTTATGGGTATTTTATCAATCGTTCTTATCGTGTGCAGTATGATCTGCGGCGCATGGATCTATTTCAATCCGGGGCAAGGCGATGTGAAATTTCACGCCGGATTGTCAAGCTTCGCTATGGCAATCAGCATTGTTTCCCTCGTGTTGTATATGGCCAGGAAATAATGAAAAAAACAGCGGGCGGCTCTCCGGGAGCGCCCGCTGTTTTTCTTCGGTTTTTCAGAGCATGATGCCGTAGGCCGTGGCGCGGATGCGGTGATGGTGATAGAGCTCCTCGTTGGGCATCATATTGTGCATGTAAGCGATAGAGAATTTGTCCACGGGATCGGCCTCGACCCAGATCCCGGAGCCTCCGGTCCAGCCGAAGCAGCCGAGGTGGCCGTTGTGACCGAATTCCTGGGTGAGCAGCGTACGGAAGCCGTAGCCGTAACCGTAGCCCGCGAGATAATCGTTGGTGAAATCGCGGAGCTGCACCTCGCCGAGCTGATTGGTGTGGAGCATGGCGACGGTCCCGGCGCCGAGCAGCTTCTTTCCCTTGTACACGCCGCCGTTGGCCAGCATCTGCATGAAGGTCGCGAAGTCCGTGGAGGAGGTCACCAGATTCGGCCGCGCTCCCACAGGCGTCTGAGAGGGATCCATCGTAGCGTCATAGAAATCCGGGGCGGCGACGAACGTGCCCTCGGGGGTCTTGGCGTAGGAGGTCACGACGCGGGCGCGGTTTTCCGGGGTGAAGAAGGTATCCGTGTCCTCGAGGCCCAGCGGTTCGATGACACGCTCGCGGAAGTTCTCGCGCAGGGGCTTGCCGGTGAGCGTTTCCACCAGCGCGCCGGTGATCTCGCTGCCGAAGCCGTAGAGCCAGTGACTGCCGGGCTCGAACATCACAGGCACGTCGGCCATGGCACGCACCTCGTCGCGGAGCGTGGGGACGCCTTTTTCCAGCAGGGCGGCGATCCTCTCGCTCATGGCTGCGAGGGTGGGGTTGTCGGCGTGGGGCACCGGGGCCATGCAGTACGGCAAGCCGCACATCATCGCCACCGCGTTCTGGATCGTCAGCGGCCGTTCCGTGGGGACGACGTCCACCTCTCCGTTGGGCCTGACGACGAATTTTCTCGTTTCGCTCCACTCCGGGAGATATTTGCCCACGGGTTCGGAGAACAGGAACCGGCCCTCCTCATAGAGCATGCCGAGGATCGCGTAGGTGAACAGCTTCGTTGTGGACGCCTGGCGGAACATGGAATGGCCGTTTACCTTTTTGCCGGAGGCGATATCGGCATATCCGGCGGCGCCCTCATAGAGCACCTTGTCCCCCTGCATGATCGTGCAGGTGCAGCCGGGAACGCTGTTTCCCGCGAACTGCTCCAGCAGGGCGTCAAGCTTGGAAAAATCCCGTTTCATATCAAGTTGCTCCTTCAATATGTTTTTCGGATCTGCTCATGTATCGGCCCGGACGAGGATTCGCGAGCCTGACAGGATTATACCATACCCAAAAGGCAGTTGTCTGCCTTTTTTACGTTTTTCTTCATATTCGACGCCGACGCGAAAAAACTTGTTTTCGGCCGGACGCCATGGTATGATCTGTTTGTGTTTTTCCGATCTCTTTCATCGGAGGAAATATGTATCGATAAGGAGGGTCTTCCATGGACGTTGCCGTTTCCTACAGCGGCGGCAAGGACGGCGCTCTGGCGCTCTACCGCGCCAGGCAGCTCGGCCACACGCCCCGCGTACTGCTCACGACCTTCAATGACGCCGCAGAGCTGTCCTGGTTTCACGGCGTGCCCGAGGAGCTGCTGCGGCGGTCTGCCGAAGCCGCCGGACTCGAGCTCAAGCTGATCCGCTGCGGTTTCGGCGACGATTACGCCAGAGACTTCATCGCAGCGCTGGATGAGCTCCGGGCGCAGGGCATCGAGGGCTGTGTGTTCGGCGACATCGACATCCAGCAGCATTTTGACTGGTCTGACGGCGTTTGCCGGAGCGCGGGGCTGCAGAGCTTCTTCCCTCTCTGGCAGCAGTCCAGGCGCGATCTGGTCTATGAGTCCGTGGACAGCGGCTTTCGCGCGCTGATCACCAATATCGACACCACGCGGCTCAGCGCCCGTTTTCTCGGGATGACCCTGTCCCGGGAGCTGGCGGAGGAGATCGCCGCCGAGGGCGCGGATATCTGCGGTGAGAACGGTGAATACCACACCTTCGTCTATGACGGGCCGATCTTCCGGCATCCCGTTCCCTTCACTACAGGCGAGCCGACGCTGAACAACGGCCGCGCTGTCCTGCCGGTGCTGCCCGACTGATTTAAAAAAACACCCCCGGATCCGGGTCGGATCCGGGGGTGTTTTTTTATCCGAACACGCTCAGCAGGAAGCCTGCGGCGATGGCCGAGCCGATGACGCCGGCCACGTTGGGACCCATGGCGTGCATCAGCAGATAATTGTTTTTGTTGTACTTCCGTCCCACGTCCTGGGACACCCGGGCCGCCATCGGGACCGCGGAAACGCCCGCGGAGCCGATCAGCGGGTTGATCGCGCCGCCGGAGGTCTTATACATGATGATGCCGCCCAGCAGGCCGCCCGCGGTGGAGATCGAAAAGGCGATCAGGCCGAGGACGATGATCTTGATCGTATCCCAGTTCAGAAAGCTCTGGGCGACCATGGTCGCGCCGACGCTGGTGGCCAGGAAGATCGTCACGATGTTCATCAGCGCGTTCTGCGCGGTATCCGAGAGGCGGTCGGTGACGCCGCATTCCCGGAACAGGTTGCCCAGCATCAGACAGCCGATCAGCGGCGCCGTGGAGGGCAGGAGCAGTATGACAAACGTGGCCACGACGACCGGGAACATGATCTTTTCCGTCTTGGATACCTCGCGGGTCTGGACCATTTTGACCTCGCGCATCTTCTGCGTGGTCATCCAGCGCATGATCGGCGGCTGGATCATCGGGATCAGCGCCATATAGGAATAGGCCGCGATGGCGATGGGGCCGAGCAGCTCGGGCGCGAGCTTGGTGGTCAGAAAAATGGCCGTAGGCCCGTCGGCGCCGCCGATGATGCCGATGGAGGCCGCCTGCGGGCCGGTGAAGCCCAGCAGCACCGCGCCGAAGAAGGCCACGAAAACGCCGAGCTGTGCCGCCGCGCCGAGCAGCAGGCTCTTCGGATTGGACAGCAGCGGCCCGAAGTCCGTCATGGCTCCCACGCCCATGAAGATCAGCGAGGGATAGATCCCCGCTTTCACGCCGATGTAAAAGAAATCCAGCAGCCCGGCATTGGCCATGATATGCCCGTAGCTGTGATAGTAGGGACTGGCACTGTCGAGAAACGCTGTCCAGAGCTCGGGATGATACATGGCGTTTTCACTCATCCCGATGAAATAGCTGAGATTGGAGAGCAGACAGCCGAAAGCGATGCCGCACAGGAGCAGCGGCTCGAACTTCTTGATGATGCCCAGGTACAAAAGGACGAAGGAGATCAGGATCATCACCAGGTTCTTCCATCCCCCGGCGGTGAGAAAGAAGGCCGCAAAACCCGACTCCGACGCCAGCTTCTGCAGAACGCCCAGTATATTCATGCGCTCTCCCCCTTACGCGATGACGACCAGAGGAGCGCCGGTCTCCACGACCGCGCCCTGGCTGACGACGATCTGCGCCACCGTGCCGGACTTCGTGGAGGCGATCTCGTTTTCCATCTTCATGGCCTCAAGGATGATCAGCACGTCGCCCTCCTTGACCTGCTGGCCCTGGGAGACGTTGATCTTGAGGACATTGCCGGGCATGGGGCTCTTGACGACCTCCCCTGCTGCCAGGTTCCCGGCGGCGGGCGCGCTCACGCTCACGGCAGCCGGGGCGGCTGCGGCGACGGGTGCGGCGCTGACCGGCGCGGCGGGGGCGGCGGGCGCCGTGACCCGGTATTCGTCCAGAAGCATGGCCTCGCCAGCTTCCACCTCGACTTCATATACGCGGTCGTTCAAAGTCACCTTATACTTCATCTTCCTTGACCTCCCTGATGGAAATAACGCGCAGTTCATTGAGGGGCTTGCCCAGCGTATCGGCGACGATGGCCATGATCATGGCCGCGTCGCGCGGGTCCGTATCATAAAGCTTGAGCTCGCCTGCCGTGCCGGGGGCGGGCACCCCGGCGGGCTGTGCGCTGTCCGCGGCGGCCTCCGCAGGCGCTGCGGCGGCGGGCCGGTTTTTGTTCATGATCTTAATCATGATGAGCAGCACGCACATGAGCAGCACCAGTCCGAGGAACACAACGATATATCCCAGGACCGCGTAGAGCCCGGCCGAGCCGACGGAGATGTTGACAAGATCGATCATGGCTTATTCCTCCATGGCTTCGATGCTGTAGCGGCACACGCGCTCTTCCCGGGCCTTGCGCTCGGCAAAGAACTTTTCCGCCACCTGCGGGAACGCGATATAGCTGAGCACGTCTTCCTCGCAGCGGGCCGTGTCGCCCAGCTCGGCGGCGGCTTTTTCATATACGTCGGCGGGGAGCGTGTCGGCATACCTGCCCTCGATGGGCTTTTCGTCGCCGAGGATCCTGGCGCGGATCTCCGGATCGATGGGTGCCGGAGTCTTGCCGTATTCGCCGCGGCAATAGGCGCGCAGCTCGGCGCCGACGTTTTTGTACCGCTCTCCTGCAAGTACGTTCTGCACAGCCTGGGTGCCGATGATCTGGCTGGTCGGTGTGACCAGAGGCGGGTAGCCCATGTCCCTGCGTACCTTCGGGGTCTCCAGCAGGGCCTCATCGAACTTGTCCAGCGCGTTGAGGGCCTTGAGCTGGCTGAGCAGGTTGGAGAGCATGCCGCCGGGGATCTGATAGGTCAGGCACTGGGTGTCGGTGGCCATGGAAATCGGATTGAGGGTGCCGTCGGCCAGGAAGCCCGCCCGGATGCCCTTGAAGAAATCAGCCATTTTCAGCAGGCAGTCGTCGTTGAGGTCGCTCTCATAGCCGAGCTCGCGGAGCGCGAAGTGCAGCGTCTCCGTAGCCGGCTGGCTCGTTCCCCCGGACATCGGTGAAATCGCCGTGTCGATCACGTCGGCGCCGGCCTCGATGGCCTTGAGGTACGTCATGAAGGCGAGGCCCGTGGTGCTGTGGGTGTGCACGACCACCGGCAGATCGACGGCGTCCTTGATGGCGCTGACCAGATCGTATGCCTGTTTCGGGGACAGGATCCCGGCCATGTCCTTGATGCAGATGGTCGCCACGCCCATGGCGCGCAGCTCCTTGACCATCTGGACGTATTTTTCCAGCGTGTGCACCGGCGAGGTGGTATAGGAGATCGTGCCCGAGGCCATCGCGCCGGATTTTACAGTCTCCTCAATGGCGACCTTCAGGTTGTCCACGTCGTTGAGGGCGTCAAAGATGCGGATGATATCGATGCCGTTGCGGACGCTGGCGCGGACGAAACGGCGGACGATGTCGTCGCTGTAATGCTTGTATCCGAGGATGTTCTGGCCGCGCAGCAGCATCTGCAGCTTTGTGTTGGGCATGGCGGCGCGGATCCTGCGCAGCCGCTCCCAGGGATCCTCGTTGAGATAACGCAGGCACACGTCAAAGGTGGCGCCGCCCCAGCACTCGGCGGAATAATACCCCGCCTGATCGATCGTTTTGAGGATCGGCTCGAACTGGGCATAGCTCATCCTCGTCGCCACCAGCGACTGGCTCGCATCACGCAGAACGGTCTCGGTAAACTGTACTTTCTTCATGGATGCACCCTCTTTTATAGAATTCTCTTATGAGACGCCGTTGCGAAAAGCTCTAATCAGTTTAATATAACGGTGTTGAGCCGTCAACCTTTTTTCAGCATCAGGTGCAAAAAGCAAAGCCGTTTTCCGTCGGGAAAACGGCTTTGCCGGTGATGTGCCGTCAGACCGGCGCCGTCAGCCGAGCGTGACCTGATCCTTGGCGAACAGCACCTCGTTTATTTCAAAAACGTCGTATCGCCTGCGGGAAATGAAATACTCGATGATCACATCGAAGAGGTTTGAGCGGCTCAGCGCAAAGCCCGCCTTTTCCAGCAGCTCCTTCGTCTCCGCCAGATCCAGCTCCAGCGCCACGGCAAAGGCCACCGCCGTCCTTTTGCTGGGCTGATATTCGGGGTCGCTCCTGATCCGCGAAAACAGCCGCCGATCGATGTTGGCTCTTTTGTAGCAGGCCACATCGGTCATCCCCCGCTCGTCGATCTTGCGCAGCAGCATCTGCTGAAAGCTCTCGTCCAGCGTAAAATCCATCGCCCCGGGCGACTCGATCGGCGTCACGCACATGTCGTGATCCGGCTCCGATTCGCGACTGCCGAAAACAGTCTCGCCGTCCGGCACGGCCGGTTCCATACAGTAGACGGAAGTGTTGCTTATCTGCTTTATCCGAAGGCGGTCCTCACCGGGCAGGCCCGTATAGACCTCATTGATGTAGCTCTCCACGCCGGAGAGCTGCCGGCGGCTCAGCACAAACGAGGAACGGCTGCGCAGGACCAGATACACGGTCATCTCGTGTTCTGCCAGGAAGGCGCGGATGCTCTCCATGGCCACGCGCAGCGCCTGATCCTTCGGGTAGCCGTAGGCGCCTGCCGAGATCAGCGGGAAGGCCACGGTCTGACAGTCCTATTCCTGTGCCAGCTCCAGCGACGTGCGGTAGCACGAAGCCAGCAGCGCCTCCTCTCCGCTGTTCCCGCCCTCCCAGACGGGGCCGACGGTGTGGATCACGTAACGGCAGGGCAGTTCATGGCCGCCGGTGATCTTCGCCTCGCCGGTCCTGCAGCCGCCCAGCGTCCGGCATTCGGCCAGCAGTCCCGGCCCGGCGGCCGCATGGATGGCCCCGTCCACGCCTCCTCCGCCCAGCAGCGACGGGCGGGCGGCGTTGACGATCGCGTCCACCTTCATGGTCGTGATGTCGTTTTGTACGATCTCTATCGGCATACGGATCCCTCCCTGTGCCTTGGTATTATAGCACGGCGGCGCAGAGAAAGCAATCCGGCGGGGGCGCAGCATGCCCCTCGATTGACTATTGCGAACGCAACACGACCGTAGTATAATGAGTCAAATTACAGCGTGAAAGGGAGCCATGCATCATGACCTACGAGCTTGTGATCACACGTACGCAGCCGCCCTGCGGCGGCAAATCCCCGGTGAAGCACGAGATACGAAGCGTGGAAACCTCGGATATCATCGCCTATGTCCGCTCGAGCGAGAGCGATATGCCCAGGGACTTCCCGCTGGAAGCCGTTCATCACAGCAACGGCACCATTACCGTCGAGTTCAAAAGCGGGGCGTCCGAGGTGTCCTACGAGTTCACCGAGGACTGAGCCGTTTCGGGATGCAGTGCTGACAGAGCTGCGCTGCGGCAGGAACCAATAAAGACAGAGAGGCAATAATATGGCATACGAGCTGACAAAAGAAGCGACCGTGCAAGACGCTCTGGATATGGGCTTTTCCCACGCGGCGCTGGTGGATATCTCCACCCTCACTGCCCGGGAGGAGGTCCGGGAAATGTGCGCCGTGGACAAATGCCAGGGCTATGACCGCAACTGGAGCTGCCCGCCCGGCTGCGGGACGATCCCCGAGTGCGAGGCGCAGATGCACAGCTACGACTGGGGCATCCTCACGCAGGTCACGGTGGACATGGAGGACGAGATGGATCTGGAGGCGTGGATCGACGCTGCCAGGGACCTGCGCGACGGCCAGCTGCAGCTCAACGAGCTGCTGCGTGAAAAATACGACGATATCCTCGCCCTCGGCGGCGCAGGCTGCGATCTCTGCGCCAAGTGCACCTATCCCGACGAGCCCTGCCGTTTCCCGGAGAAGCGGATGTCCGGCATGGAGGGCTACGGGCTCGTGGTCAGCGAGGTCTGCCGGGCCAACGGGCTGGAGTATTACTACGGCAGCAACACCGTCACCTTCAGCGGCATGTTCCTGATCAGGGAACCGTAAACCCGAGGCTGTCCGAGGGCAGGTTACCGGCCGGAGCCTTCGGACCGGCTCGGATCACACTGCAGATTACAGGAGGATCACCACGTCATGGATCAGCTTATGCTCCTCAAGCCCGCCAGGGATTATCTCGAGGAGATTTTCAAATACCGCAGCGCCTTCATCGCCATGGGAGAACCCATGGACGGCACCGGCTCCCTCTACCGCATGCCCGATCCCAACGATTGGCTGCAGCAGGTGGAGGACCTGTCCCGGCCGGAGACAACACCGGAAAACTGGGTCGTCACGTCGCAGTACATTTGCGTTCGTCCCTATGACAACCGCCTGGTGGGCATGATCCAGCTGCGTCACTTTCTCAATGAGTTCCTGGAGCTCTACGGCGGACACATCGAGTTTTCCGTCCTCCCCGAGGACCGGGGAAAGGGCTACGCCACCTGGATGCTCAAAAACACGCTGCGCTATGCCCGGGATCTCGCCCTCGACCGTGTGATCCTCGCCTGTGACGCGAACAACGCCGCAGCCGTCCGCGTCATCGAGAAAAACGGCGGCGTACCGCTGGACACCGTGGTCGAACCCGACTACGATACCGAGCTGCGGCGCTTTACGATCACCCTATGAGCCGCTGCATCCTCTCCTGTACCTCCCTGTTGGGATTCGTAGAGGCTGCGCAGTCGTCCCAGGGCACCGCGTATCCCGTCTTCACCGTTGACCGGCAGTATCATTTGGAGCCGGAGCAGATGCGCGCCCGTGTCCTCGAGACGATCGCCGCGCTGCCCGGGGAATACGATACGATCCTCGTTGCCATGGGCTTCTGCGGCGGCGTGTGGCATGACACCTGTTTCGAGCGCACGGTGGTGATCCCCCGGGTGGACGACTGCATCTCCCTGCTGCTGCATACGGACGACGCCTTCCACCCCAATCTCAAGGTCGACGGGCATCTGTATCTCTACGAGAACGATCCGAAGGATTTCTCGGCGCTCACGCTGATGCACAATACCAACAGCTTCACGCAGGATCTCGATCTCAAAAACATGAACCGGGAATTCCTTTTTGAGATGTGGTTCCACAATTACCGGTATATGGATATCATCGACACCGGACTTAACGACTGCTATTCGGAGGAATACGCCGCCGCGGCCCAGGAACAGGCCGACCAGATCAAGGCGGAGCTGGATTATGTGCCGGGCAGCAACCTTTTGCTGGAAAAACTGGTTTCCGGACGGTGGGACGGGCAGTTCATCGTGGCCGAACCAGGAAAAAGGATCCTGCACGGCGACTTTTTCGGATAAAGGAGTATGCTATGCGCAAGGTCGTATTTCCGATGCTGACAGTGGCGCTGGCCATCATGTGGCTGGTCTGGTGGCTGGCGACAAAATGACGGGAACCGCGGACAAGCTGTCCGCGGTTTTTTGGAACCTTTTTCCCTCTGCGTTCGTCTTAAGGACAAAGGAACCTGATTCAAGGAGGAACGAACCATGAGGAAAACGATTTCCCTGCTGTTAGCCGCCGCGGTGACGGCCGGTCTGTTTGGCGCCTGTGCCGCGCCGCAGGAGAAAACGGAGGATCCCGTGCCGACAGCTCCGCCCTCGATGGTGCTCGAAGGTGCGGAGGATCGCTTTGAGATCGCGCCCTCCGGCTATAACTGGAGCTGGAGCGAGGATGACGGCCGCGTGAACGGAGTCGTCGCGGATGCGATCGCGCCGCTGGACAGAGCGGTCCTTACACTCAAGGAAAACAATCTTGCGCCGTTGAGTGACAAATACAGGATCTCCTTCTCCCCCGAGTGCAGGGATCTGCGCTTTCAGCGCTGGGACATCAGCGATGTCGGGGTATTCGACGCCGAGCCCCGGGAGCAGGGCGATCTGACCGCTGTACGCACCGTCGTCCCGGTCCCGGGCTCCGTTTACGCCTTCCGCGCAGACTTCGACAACGGCAGCGCCAGCTATTACGCCGTCACGGCGCCGGTGACCCTGTCCGAGTACGAAGCCGTTGAGCCGGAGACCGACTCGCTGGAATACCTTATGAGCGACGAGTATTCCCGCTGGAGGCAGGAATACCGTCAGGCGGCGGAGACTTCCCGGGCCGAGGCCGGTCCGATGTACGAGTGGTATGCCAAGGCGCTGCCGGTACTGCTGCCCGGCAACGACAAAAACGCCGTGTGCTCGCCGCTGAACATCTACCTCGCCGCAGCCGCGCTGACGGAGCTCACCGACGGGCAGACGCGGCGCGAGATGCTCGGCGCTCTCAATGTACCTGACACGGAAACGCTGCGCCGGCGTGTCTCGGCGCTCTGGGCGGCCAATGATCAGGACGTGCCTGTGTTCCGGAGCCTGCTGGCCAATTCCGTCTGGCTGCGGGACGGATTTGCGTACCGGGAGGACACGCTTCGCACGCTGGCCGAGCAGTATCACGCGGAATCGTTTTCCGGCGAGATGGGTTCCAGGGAATTTGACGAGGCGCTGCGGGATTGGACCAACCGGAACACCCATGATCTGCTCCGGGAATACGCCGACGCGCTGCACATGGACAGGCAGACCGTCCTGGCGCTGATATCCACACTGTACTACAAAGCCGCCTGGATGAATGAGTTCCGGGAAAGCCTGACCTCCGCGGACATATTCCGCGGCGTCGGCGGTGATGAGGAGTGTGAGATGATGCATCGCACCGCGCCGATGGAGCTTTTCCGCGGCGGGGATTTCAGCGCCGTCGCCCTCAGTCTCTCGGAGAGCGGCTCGATGTATTTCTTCCTGCCCGACGTGGGGACCGCCCCGGAGTCCGTCCTCTGCGGCAGCGACGCCCTGTCTCTGATACAGGACCGCCACGGATACGAAAACCGTCAGTTTCTTACGGTAGAGCTGTCGGTGCCAGTTTACACGGTCAGCGCCAAAACAGACCTGAAGAGCGCGCTGCGTGCGCTGGGCATCTCTGAGATCTTCGATCCCGCGCGGGCGGACTTTTCCGCGCTGTGCGACTCGGACGGCGTTTTCCTGTCGACGGCGGAGCACGCCGCTACGGTCAGCGTGGATGAACAGGGCGTCACCGGCGCGGCCTACACTGCCTTTGCCGCCATGGGCGCCGCTCTCCCTCCCGAGGAAATCGCCGTGTTCCGGCTGGACCGTCCCTTCGGCTTTGCGATCACCGGCGAGGACGGCTCCCTTCTCTTCGCGGGCGTTGTGAATACGCTCCGATAATCAGACCGCGGTTGACGCTGCAGCAGGACGGGGCCGGTCTTCTGACCGGCCCCGTCCTGCTGCTTTGCCGTATTTCAGCGGATCACCATATCCCGCAGCGCCCTGCCGTCGTCGTTCCAGAAGCGCCGCAGCGCGCTCATCTCGTCGATGAGGCTGAAATCCCGCACGCCGAGCTCGTAATAATAAGCCGCCCGATCCGGGGACGCCACCTCACAGCGGGGACGAATGCCGTGCCGCAGAGCGCATTCGATCATCCTGCGCTCCGCCGCGGCGCATTCCTCGGGCCGCTCATTGCGGTTGAAGCCCTGGTTCATGCTCCAGTCGCCGGAACCGAACTGCACCATATCCACGCCGGGGACGGAGCAGATCTCCTCTATGCTCTCGAGCGCGGCAGCCTTCTCGATCATAAAGCAGCGGACGATCTGCGCGGACTGTCCGGCGCGCTCCATCGGCAGGACATGGGTCTGACCGCCGATAAAGCGCCGGGAGGCGAAGCCGAAAACACCGCCGCCCTCGGGGGTGGCCGGCATCGTCAGCCGGATGCTCTCCTCCACCTGCTCGGGCGTCTCGTGGTCGGCGAACAGCACGGCCTGGAACCCGGAGGCGATGGCCTTCTGCGCCACGTAGCCCCGGTTCTGCAGATCGACCTTGATCATGGTCGCCATGCCGTAGAGCTCCGCTGCGCGGCAGATGTTTTCCAGATCGCGCTGGGAGAACGCGGTATATTCCGCCGCGAATTCCATGTAATCAAAATTCCCGCTGGCGCCCACCGTCTCTGTGATGATCGGATCGGTGCTCCAGATGCGTGTGGCGACCGTGGGTTCCCCGCGGTCCAGCTTTCCGCGCAGAAGGTTTTCCCGGATCATATCCTGCTCCCCTTTCCTGTTTATACCCAAAGGATAACGGATCGCCCGTCTCCTGTCAATCAGCTTCTGACCGCTTTGTCGTGGATGTACCGGGCCAGATATACGAAGGGCGTATCCAGCAGGCTGGTGAAAACGTAGATGACATAGGTGGACAGACAGATCATGACCATCGTGGAAGCGTCATAGGTGCCGGCAAAGGCAAAGACGTTGAACAGCACCGCGTTGATAAACTGGCTCACGAGCGTGGAGCCGTTGTTGCGCAGCCAGAGGAAGCGTCTCCTGTCGCTGAAGCGGCGCTGGGTGAAGTCCCACCATTTGTGATAAAGCCATACGTCGAAAAACTGGCTGATCACATACACGGCCAGCGACGCGGCGATGACCCGCGGCGTCGTGGCGAACAGCTCGCGGACATATGGGGCCATCAGATCGTTGGCGCCGGGCGTGTACAGCCGCCAGCTCTGGGAGAGCACGAGGAAGAAGACCGTGGAGAAGATCCCCAGCCATACGGCCTTGTTGGCCTGATCCTTGCCCTCGCACTCGGAAAGGATATCCGTGATGAGGAAGGTGGAGGCAAACAGAACGTTGCCGAGGGTCTGTTCCATGCCGAAGGCCTCGATGAGCATGACGACCTCGATGTTGGCCAGGATCGTGGCGGCGGCGGAAACGCAGAACAGTCCGGCCTTTCCGAACAGACGGTAGGCCAGCAGCACCGAACCGAAGATCACCGGTACGGACAGCAGCAGAAGCAATTCGTTGGACATGTGTTTTCTCCTTTTTGTTATATGAAAAACGCCCCGGGCGATGACCCGGAGCATGCAAAAACGAAGACATATATATGCCCCCGATCAGCGTTGGACCGGGGGCACAGGTATGTCTTGTGCCGATATCCTGCGGATATCGGTTTTATCCCCTAGTTTTGATTCGTCCGAAGGGCTTGCCGCCCCGGACCGGCAGGATGGTCACGAACTGCCGTTATTCTTTTGTCAGGCCCGCACATCATACCATCGCCGAGCGGCAAATGCAAGCCTTATTTCGTCTCCTTATCCGGTGCGAGCACGATGCAGGTCCGCGCCGGGAGATACAGACGCAGGAAGTTCCCTTTCCGTCCGGGGATGCACGCGCTGATCGGATCCCTGCCGACACGGCCGTAGCCGTTGTATTTGTAGTCGTCGCTGGAGAAAAGCACCCGGTGATCCGCGCCGCGGCTGACAGGGATCGGATAATCGGTATAGCTCTCCGTCGGGGAGAAGTTGAACACGAACACCAGACCGCCACGCTCGTAGGCGAGCACATGGTCGTCCTCATGGATCCACATGAGCTCTGGCCATCCCTGGTCGAATATGCGGTACTGCGTCGCCGTGTGGATCATGTCGCGGTCGAAATCATAGAGCGCCCTGTATTTGAGAGAGGGGTTTTCCAGCAGGCTCCACTGGCGGCGGCAGTACTGAAAGCTGTCGTTGTTGCCGGGCCGCGGAAAGTCTATCCACTCCGGGTGGCCGAATTCGTTGCCCATAAAGGCCAGGTACCCGTTCCCGCCGGCGGACATGGTCAGCAGCCGGATCATCTTGTGGAGCGCCACGGCGCGGTCAATGATCTGCGTGTGGCAATCGAGGCTCATCTGGTCGTACATGGCCGCGCCGGCCAGCCGGAAGAGCATGGTCTGGTCGCCCACCAGCGCCTGGTCGTGGCTCTCCACATAGGCGATCGTGGCCGCATTGCGGAACGTCAGCTCCTTCCAGAGCAGGTCCAGATCCCAGTCCTCGTCCTTTTTCTCCTTGACGAGCTTGATCCAGAGGTCCGGGATCCCCATGCCGAGACGGTAATCGAATCCAATGCCGCCGTCGGGCACGGGTTCGCACATCCCCGGCATGCCGCTCATATCCTCGGCGATCGTCAGCGCATGGGGATTGACCTGGCGGATCAGTTCGTTGGCCAGCTGGAGATACGTAATGGATTCCACGTCCGTGTTCATCGTGAAATACATCGGCAGGCCCGTGAAATCCACGCCGAGGCCATGGTCAAGATAGAGCATGGAGGTCACACCGTCAAACCGGAAGCCGTCAAAATGGTATTCCTCGAGCCAGAACTTGAGATTGCTCAGCAGGAAGTGAAGCACCTCAGGCTTGTCATAGTTGAAGCACTTCGTCCCCCAGGAGGGATGATCGCCCCGGGCGCCCTCATGGAAAAACTGGCTGTCGGTACCGTCAAAGCGGTTGATGCCCTCGAGGGTGTTGCCGACGGCGTGCGAGTGCACGACGTCCAGCAGGACCCGAAGCCCCATGCCGTGGGCCTTGTTGACGAGGTATTTGAGTTCGTCCGGATAGCCGTAGCGGCTTGAAGCCGCAAAGAAGCTGCTGACCTGATAGCCGAAGGAGCCGTAGAACGGGTGCTCCATCACCGCCATGAGCTGCACGGTATTGTATCCCGCGTCCAGAACATGGGGCAGGATGCGGTCGGCAAACTCCCGGTAGGTGGCGATGCGGTGATCCTCGCTGGACATGCCCACATGGGCCTCGTAGATCAGCGGCGGCGCATCGCTGTAAAAATCCCCGTCCGTCCACTCGTAAGGCTCCAGATCGTCCCAGACCTCGCAGCACCAGCTGTGATTGACCCAGTCCTGCGTGACACGGCGGGCGTACAGCGGGATGTGCTGGGTGAGTTCCCCGCCGCTGCGTACGATCGTGATGACCCTGCTGCCCTGATGCAGCGTATCGCCGGGCAGGAACAGCTCCCAGTCGCCGTTTTCGAGCCGATCCATCGGCGTGGCGAGCCAGGCCCATTCATTGAAATCTCCGGCCAGATAGAGCTGATCGGCCCCGGGCGCCCATTCCCGGTAGACCCAGCCGTCAGGGAGACGGTGGAAGCCGTAATACTTGTGGGCGTTGGCGAAATCGCGGAGCGTCTGGCCGCGGCGCAGGAGCTGTTTCTTTTTGGCGGCGTACCGCTCCATACGCAGCCTGAAGTCGCTCTCATAGGTCTGCAGCTCGGGAAACTTCTTCAGAATACGATACATGGTCTCCTCCTCTCTGGGATCCGTGTTCCGTTTTCTCACTGTTTCCATTATACCAAGGATCCGCGCGGTTGACAACCGATAATCCGGAGGTCTTGTGCTCATACATACGGCAAAAGCGCCCCTGCCCGCATGAGGGTCGAGACGCTTTTGCTCTCATATGATCATAAATACTTCATCTGCGCAGGTATTCCGAGGAGACCGGAAACTCAAAATACGTATCCGGATAGGGCTCGTCTGCCAGGGCGAAATGCCACCATTCGCAGTCAAGGGGCGCGAAGCCGTGACGCGTCATGGCTTTCTGAAGGAACATGCGGTTGGCATACTGCTCCGCCGTGACGGCCCGGCTGTCCGGATGGGACAGCTCGCTGAACAGGTCAAAGGGGCTGCCCATATCCGCTTCCCTGCCGGTGCTCATGTCCAGAAGCGTCAGATCGACAGCGCTGCCGCGGCTGTGGCTGGACTGTTTTGCGATGTAGCCCTGCTCGAACAGCTCGTGCTTTTCAAGCTCGGGATAGAAAAACGGTTTCATGCGAAGATCGAGGTCCTCGATGCCCCATAGAACGAAATGCCGCACCGCGCAGGCCGGACGGTAGGCGTCAAAGATCTTCAGCCGGTAGCCCTGGGCGTTCACCTCGGCGCTGACGGCCTGCAGCGCTCTGGCCGCCTCGACGGTCAGCAGGGCGCAGGGCTCCTCGTAGCCGTCGATCCTGTCGCCGATGAAATTGTAGGTCGAATAATATCGGATCTCTTGTACGATGCCCGGCACGAAGTCGGCCAGCAGAACGAAGCCCGAGGGATCCATCGTGATCGTCTTCAAAGGATCTGCGGACATGCGGTCCTCCCTTTTTCCAAAGCGGCATGCGGCCGGACTTGCGAAGGTGTTTCAGTACAGCTTCGCGCCGGCGGGGATGTGCGGATCGACCATCAGAAGGTGGAGTTTTTCTTCCTCTCCCTCGTGATGGACCGCGCTGATGAGCATTCCGCAGGATTCGATCCCCATCATTTTGCGCGGCGGAAGGTTCGTGATCGCAATGCAGGTCTTTCCGGCCAGCTCGTCGGGCTCGTAGTATTCATGGATCCCGCTGAGGATCACGCGCTCGTTTCCGGAGCCGTCGTCGAGTACGAATTTCAGCAGCTTTTTCGACTTGGGCACCGCCTCGCAGGCGAGGACCTTGACAGCGCGGAAATCGGATCTGCTGAACGTGTCGAAATCGACCTGGTCTTCGAACAGCGGCTCGATCACGACGTTGGAGAAATCGATCGGTGCGGCGGCCTCTGCGGAAGGCTCGGAAGCCTCCGGCGTCTCCTTCTCCGCCTCGCCGCCCTTCCCGCTTTTGAGCGTCGGGATTAGAAAACCTGGCTTGATTTCTCTCAAATTCGCAGGAATCATAACCCCTCGCACGTGTACAAAACTACTTAAAATCTCACACGGAAACAGCCTTTGAACAAAGCCGGTCTTCCGTATAGTCTGAGTTGCAAGACCACAATTCCGCATCACTCTGCTCAATTCTTCGCGCTATTGGAGACTAAATTGGTGAGTGTGGAGACTTGGCATCATTGTTGGGGAAACGGTCAGAACTCAAGGCTTTCATTTA
>JAFXYJ010000131.1 GCA_017541825.1 Oscillospiraceae bacterium
AGGTCGAGGCCCACGGCCGCCACAAGAAGCAGTCCGGCGGCAGCGGCCAGTTCGGTGACGTGTGGATCCGCTTTGAGCCCCAGGAGGAGAGCGACGACATGGTCTTCGCCGAGGAGGTCTTCGGCGGCAGCGTGCCCAAGAACTTCTTCCCCAGCGTGGAAAAGGGCCTGCGCAACGCGGTGCAGAAGGGCGTACTGGCCGGATATCCTCTGGTCGGCCTCAAGGCCACCCTGTACGACGGCTCCTACCATCCGGTGGACTCCAACGATATGGCCTTCCAGACCGCAGCCCGCCTGGCCTATCAGGACGGCATCCCCAAGGCCAAACCCACCATCCTCGAGCCCATCGGCCAGCTCTTCGTCACGGTCCCCGACGAGTACCAGGGCGCCATCATCGGCGACATCAACTCCAAGCGCCGGGGCACGATGATGGGCTCCATGCCCGCCGAGGACGGCATGACCACCATCGAGGCCGAGGTCCCCATGGCCGAGATGTCGACCTACACCATCGATCTGCGCTCCATGACCCAGGGTGCCGGCTCCTTCACCTGCAAATTCGTGCGGTATGAGGAGGCCCCCGGCAACGTCCAGCAGAAGGTCATCGAGGAGGCAAAGGCTCTGGCCGAGGCCGAGTGATCCATCCAAAAATAAAAGATCCCGCGGAGCGATCCGCGGGATCTTTTATTGGCCCGGGCTTATTCCGGCAATTTGCACACGTCGACCCAGCCGGAGGCCTCGGAAAACGCATACAGCTCGTCCAGGGTGAGCCCGACGGCGCTGTTGGCGCTCCCGCATGCGGGGTACACCGTGCCGAAGCGTTTCATGGACTCATCCAGATACACCGGCACGCCTTCGTTCCGGCCGAAGGGACAGACGCCGCCCACCGGATGGCCGACCAGCGCGGGCACCTCATCGGGAGAGAGCATTTTGGCCTTGCAGCCGAAGGTGTCCTTGAATTTCCGGTTGTCCACCTTCGCGTCCCCGGCGGCGACGATCAGCACGCAGCCGTCGTCCTTTTTGAAGGAGAGGGTCTTGGCGATGCGCGCGCCGTCCACGCCCAGCGCGGCCGCGGCCAGCTCCACGGTGGCGCTGGAGACGCTGAACTCGATGATCCTGTCCTCCGCGCCGTAACGGCGCAGATGTTCTCTTGCTTTTTCAATGGACATGCTGTTCCCTCCGTATATCGAACGCGGGCCGTATGCATACGGTCCGCGTTCGGTCAGCTGCGTTTATCTGTGGCCGAAGCCGCCGCCGGAGTGCCCGCCTCCGCCGGGACGGCCGGAGAAACCGCCGGAGCGTCCGCCGAAGGAGGTCCGGCCGCTGCTGCCGCCGAAGCCCCCGCCGGAGCGTCCGTAGCTGCCGGAGCGGGTGCTGCTCCCGGAATGATAATAGGTCGTCGGCCGTCTCCGGACCTGGCTCATGCCGGGATCGTAGCCCCACACGCCGCGGCCGTTGGTCGGGGAGGGGGTGATCCGCCGCCGGGTCCTCCACCAGGGAGACAGATAGAAAAACGGCCAGATCCCCCAGTGTCCCCAGCGCCTGCGGCAGCGGACCGGAGAGGTGATCACGACGATCAGCAGGATCAAAAGCAGCAGCGTGAGCAGGGACTCGCCGTCGTCCTCGTATGCGTACGGGGCGTTCTGTCCGTAGCCGTAGGAAGGGGCGGCGCCGCCGGCGGAGGACCTGTAATGCGTCCGGAACCACTTCATGGCGCCGTCGAGCAGCAGTGAGACGGCCTCTTCGTCCCGGTCGGCCAGGATCGCTTTGTAAAAATCGCTGTCATCGCCGACGAGCGAGGCAAGCTCGTCAACGTAGGGAGAGCCGTAGATCCCGCGGCCGCATTCCAGCCAGAAATCATCGGCCTCGGTATAGAGCACCAGCAGCATGCCGTTGTCGCTGTCCGCGCTGCCGATCTTCCAGCTGTCGAAGATCTTGACTGCGTATTCCTCCCGGTCCATCCCGGCGGGGGGATAGGCGACGGTCACGACGACGAGCTCCGCGCCGGAGCAGTCGTTCCAGAGCTCCTCGTTGGCCGCGAGGATCTTCTCCTCCAGCGCCGCGGAGAGGACGTCGGCGTCATCCGTGACGTATTGGGGATCGTTCAGATCCACGGCCGCGGCGGCGCTCACGGGCAGCAACGCCGCCAGCAGCACCGCGAGGAGCAGGGCAAAAAAGGAGCGTACTTTCATCGCAGCCTCCTCATGCGAACCGCGCCGGCGCCTCAATGGCGAACAGGCGGGCGAACAGGGAAGACGGGAAACGGCGGAAGGTCTTCTCGGTGAACTCCGTCACGCTGCGGTTATAATCCGACCCCGCCAGCTCCCTGGCGGCCCCGGCCACGACGGAGGCGCCGTCGGTGAAGGTCTGCCGGTCATAAGCGGAGGCGTCGACCTCCGCGGCGGCAGCCGTGATATCGTCCACGGCGGCATAGAGCGCCTGACAGGCGTCGTACATGGCGGGGATGTCCCGGCTCTCCTCGGCGGCGGCCAGCGCGCGGCGGGCGGTCCTGACCGCCTCGGTCTCGGCGGCGAGGGAGGGATAATTGTCTCCCGCGGCGGCGATGGAGGCGGCCTCGTGGATGAGCTGGTCGATATAGTACGCCGGCGCCTTGCCGGAGGAGACGGTGAAAAAGGTCTCCTCCACGGCGCTGCAGGCGCGGCGGATGCGCATATTCGCGGTGATCAGCGTGGAGGCCGCGATCACCGCCAGCGCGATGAGCAGGGCGACAGCCCTGTTTTGCAGCAGCTTCAAAGGCCCGTCCTCTCCGAGCAGGGACCGCTCAGCCCTTCATCTCAAGCAGCTTCTGCTTGAGCTCGCCCTCGATGCGGCCCAGCTCCAGCTCGGCCTCGGCCCGGCGGGCACGGCCGTCGTCCTGGATCTTGCGCACTTCCTCCAGGGTGTCGATCAGATGCTGATTGGTCTTCTTGAGGGTCTCGAGATCGACGATGCCGCGCTCGGACTCCTTTGCGACCTCCACGCTGCCGGTATGCAGCGCCTCGGCGTTGTGCAGCAGCAGGTCGTTCGTCACCTCGGAAACGGCGTGGGAGGCCTCCATGGCCTGCTGGGAGTGATACATGCTCAGCGCCAGGACCATCTGCTGCTTCCACAGGGGGATGGTGTTGACGATGGCGGTCTGGATCTTCTCGGTCATGAGCAGATCATTGTTCTGGATCATACGGATCTGCGGACCCATCTGCAGCGAGATCGTGCGGGTCAGCTCCAGATCGTGGATCTTCTTCTCGAACCGGCCGATCAGGTTGGCGAAATCGTTGGCGGCCTGGGCGTCCTCGGGCAGGCCGGACTGCTCGGCACGCTTCTGCAGCTCGACCAGATCGTTTTCGCGCAGCTCCTGCGCCCGCAGCTTGCCGGCGATGATATACATCGTCAGCTCTTTGAAATAGGCCTGGTTGAGCTCGAACATCTTGTCCATGGCGGTGATGTCCTGAGAGAGCGTCACCTGGTGCTGCTGGAGCTGGCCGGTGATCTTGTCCACATTGACCTCGGCCTTGTCGAACTTGGCCTTGGTGGCGGCGATGTTCTTCTCGGCTTTCTTGAACAGGCCCTTGATGCCCTTGGCCTTCTCGTCCTCATTGAGGCCCTTGAGCTCTACTACCAGGCTGGCGAGCTTATCGCCGACCTCGCCCATGTCCTTGGTGCGGACCTTGCTGAGCGCCTGCCCGGAGAACTCGGAGATGTTCTTCTGGGCGGCGGCGCCGTAGGACAGGACAAGGTTGGTGTCCTTGACGTCGATCTGCTTGGCAAATTCCCGGACAGCGGCCTGCTCGGCGGGGGTGAGGCGTTCGATGTCGAGCTTTTCCGGCTCGGCGGTGGGCTTGGTCTGCTCGGTCTGCAGAGTGATCTGCGGGGCGGCGGGAGCCTCCTGCGCCACGGCCTGCGTGGGATTGAGAGTCAGATTCGGGGTGTATTCGCTGTCAGCCATTTGCGGTACTTCCTTTCTGTTCTTCTATATCGTTATCCTTGGCATATTGCTGCTGTTTTTCGTACTGCTTCATGAACTCGCGCAGATCGAGATAGCTCTTTCCGCCCAGGCCCTCGCGGGCCAGCATGCCGTTCATCGTTTCGATATCCATCTGGATGTCCGCCGCCTGGTTGGCGAACAGGGCGTCGAGCTGCTTTTTGTACGCCGCGATGGCGGTGTCGAGCATGTCCTCGATGCGCTCCATCGAAGTGGTGATGTTCTCCCCGGAAACGCCCTGGGAGCCCATCCGGTCATAGGCGTTGAGCAGCTTGATGGTGGTGGGCAGGTAGTAGTCGAGGAACTTGCGGATCTGCGGCACGTCGGAGGGGTCGTCGATGGCGTCGCGGACGATCTTGTCGGAAACACTCATCAGCTCGTTGATCTTGCTGCGCACCTCCGGGTTCTGGATGGAGCTGTAGAGCCGGCCCATCTCCTTCATGGCGATGCGGCCGTCCTTGATGATCTGCTGCACCTCGGGACTGTAAGGACTCTTTTCCTCTTCCTTTTTCGAGGCCGCCTCCCCGGCTTTTTCGGCTTCCTGGGCGGCGCGGGCCTCCTCCGCCTCGGCTTTTTTCCTGTTCCTGCGTCCGAGCAGATAGCCCAGCCCGACCGCCGAGAGCAGAGATACGCCCGCCGTGACCAGGAACCCCGCCAGCCCGGAGACGTCCGTGCTCATGGCCAGCAGCAGCCAGACGATGGCAAAAGTATAAATGGGTCCGGCGCTGCCGCGACGTTTTCTGCGCATCGATGACCCTCCTTATATGTATAATAATCTAAGCTATTGTATCGCTTATCTTTCCCCGCGTCAAGAATGAAGATGCGCCTGCCGTGCTTTTCGCGCGCAGAGGGCCTGTCGGTGTTGAATTGTCCGCCGGTTTGATGTATAATACCAGCACGCTCGGGAGACGCCGACGCTCCGGCGCCTCCCGTATGAAAAAAGCAGCCCGCGCGCATCCTGCTGTACTAAGATACTATGCCGCAGGGCTTCGCGCTGATACTGTACGTAAGGAGACAACGCCATGCTGAAGATCGCGCCTTCCGTCCTCGCGGCGGATTTCGCCGCTCTGGGCCGGGAGATCGCCGACGTGCGCCGCGCCGGGGCCGACTGGCTCCACCTGGACGTCATGGACGGGCGGTTTGTGCCCAACATCTCCATCGGGATTCCTGTGGTCGCCTCCGTGCGCAAGGCCACGGACATGTTCCTGGACGTGCATCTGATGATCATGGAGCCGAGGATCTACGCCGCGCGGTTCTGCGACGCCGGGGCGGACATGGTGTCCTTTCACGTGGAGGCCGACACGGCCGAGGGGATCACGAAGGCCGTGGAGGCCGTGAAGGCAAAGGGGAAGATGGTCGGCCTGGCCCTCAAGCCCGCCACGCCGGCGGAGGCGGTATTGCCCTGGCTGGAGCAGATCGATATGGTGCTTGTCATGACGGTGGAGCCCGGCTTCGGCGGGCAGAGGTTCATGGAGGACATGCTGCCCAAGCTGCGCGCCGTCCGCCGCATGGCCGCCGGCAGAGGGAAGGACCTCATCCTTGAGACCGACGGCGGCATCGACGAGCGCACTGCGCCGCTGGCCGCCGCGGCGGGCTGCACCATGGCCGTGGCGGGCAGCGCGGTATTCGGCAGCGCGGACCGCGCCGCGGCCATCCGGGCGCTGCGCGCCCCGACACTGTCACAGGAGGATTGAATCATGGCCGCTTTTTTTCCGGCGTCCTTTGAACAGCTGATCGACAGCTTCGCCTCTCTGCCCGGCATCGGGCGCAAGAGCGCGCAGCGCCTGGCCTTCCACATGCTTTCCCTGCCCGGGGAGGAGGCGGAGAGCTTTGCCAACGCCGTGCTGGAGGCCCGGCGGACAGTCCACACCTGTCCCGTATGCCAGAACCTGACGGACGCCGAGCTCTGTCCGGTATGCGCCTCGGACAATCGGGACAGATCGGTGATCTGTGTGGTCTCCGAGCCCCGGGACGTGCTGAGCATCGAGCGCAGCCGGGAGTATCGGGGGCTGTACCACGTGCTCCACGGCGCGCTCTCGCCGATGAACCACGTGGGACCGGACGATCTGCGCATCCGGGAGCTGCTCGAGCGCGTGGCGCAGGGCGGGGTGGAGGAGGTCATCATGGCCACCAACCCGGACACCGAGGGCGACGCCACGGCCATGTATATCTCGCGGCTGCTGCAGCCCTTCGGCGTGAAGGTGACCCGGCTGGGCTTCGGCGTGCCGGTGGGCTCGAACCTCGAGTACGCGGACGATGCCACGATGCTCAAGGCGCTCCAGGGCCGCCGTGAGATGTGACGGACGTATATTCTTCCGCGTTCCGGAGCATAATATTTTGTCTACATAGCATTTTCGAAAGTAAGGAGAAATAAGGAATCACACTATGGCACAAAAACTGAAAATCATCCCTCTTGGCGGTCTCAACGAGATCGGCAAGAATATGACCGTTTACGAGTACGGGCGCGACATGATCCTGGTCGACTGCGGCATGGGCTTCCCCGATGACGAGATGTACGGCGTGGACGTGGTGATCCCGGACATGAGCTGGCTGGTCAGGAACAAAAGCCGGCTCCGCGGCATCTTCCTGACCCACGGCCACGAGGACCACATCGGCGCTCTGCCCTATCTGATGGACAAGGTCAGCGCTCCGATCTACGCGACCCGTCTGACCGCCGGACTGGCGGAGCTGAAGCTCCGGGAGCACGGTCTGCTGGAGACGACGAAGATCGTCACCGTCAGCCCGGGCGAGACCGTCGGCGCGGGCTGCTTCAAGGTGGAATTCATTCATGTGAACCACTCCATCGCGGACTCCGTGGCCTTCGCGATCACAACGCCGCTGGGAACGGTGGTGCATACCGGCGATTTCAAGATCGACGTCACGCCGCTGAGCGGGGAGATGACGGATCTGACCCGTTTCGGCGAGCTGGGCAGGGAGGGAGTCCTGGCCCTGCTCATGGACTCCACCAATGTGGAGCGGGCCGGCTACTGCCCCTCGGAGAGCAAGGTCCACGAGCGGCTGGACACGCTGTTCAAGGACTGCGACAAGCGCATCATCGTCACGACCTTCGCCTCCAACATCGACCGCATCCGCCAGGTCATCGATCTGGCCGCCAGATACAGGCGCAAGGTGGCCATTACCGGGCGCAGCATGGAAAACGTGGTGCAGCTGTGCATCGAGCTCGGTTACATGAAGGTGCCCGAGGGCATCCTGGTGGACATGAAGCGCATCCACTCGGTGCCGGACGATAAGCTCGTCATCATCTCCACCGGCAGCCAGGGGGAGAGCATGTCGGCCCTCTACCGCATGGCTTTTTCCGAGCACAAGCAGGTGGATGTCGGGCCCGGCGACCGGGTCATCATCTCCGCCTCGGCCATCCCGGGCAACGAGACCATGATCACCCGGGTCATCGACGAGCTGTTCGCCAAGGGCGCGGAGGTGGTCTACGAGCGGGGCACCGATCTGCACGTCTCCGGCCACGCCTGTCAGGAAGAGATTAAAATGATCTATGCGCTGACGAAGCCGAAGTTCTTCATGCCGGTCCACGGCGAGCGCCGGATGCTCCACAAGAGCGCGGACATGATCTGCGCCATGGGCCACGAGCGCAAAAAGGTCGTCATCGGCGAGAACGGCCGGGTGGTGGAGATCTCCGCCCGGACGGCCAAGCTGGGCGACACGGTCCCCGCGGGCAAGGTGCTGCTCGACGGCATCGGTCCCGGCGACGTGGGCAGCGTGGTCATGCGCGACCGCAAGCATCTGGCCGAGGAGGGCATGCTCGTGGTGGTCATGACGCTCTCCGGCGAGGACGCGGCGCTGATCTCCGGCCCGGATCTGATCAGCCGCGGCTTCGTCTACGAAAAGGAGTCCGACAACCTGATGGAGGAGCTGCGCCGGGTGGCTTCCGAGAGCCTGGACTACTGCGCGGCGCACAACATCACCGACTGGGCCAGCATCAAGGGCAAGGTAAAGGCCAACCTGTCCGGGTATCTTTACAAAACGACCAAACGCAGCCCGATGATCCTGCCGGTGATCATGGAGGTCTGAGCGCCGCGGCAGTCTGCGGGCAAGTGAGGAGGCAGCGCATGAATATACAGATCTGGGGCCGGAAAAAGTGCTTTGACACGAAGAAGGCTGAGCGATATTTCAAGGAACGGCGCATCAAATACCAGTATATCGACCTGGACCGGTTCGGCATCAGCCGCGGTGAGCTTCAGAGCGTGAAGAACGCCGTCGGACTCGAGGCGCTGACAGACGAGAGCCACCCGGACGCCGCGCTGCTCCGCTATCTGGCCCGTAGCGAGGATAAATTCGAGCGTATGCTGGAGGACCCTACGCTGCTGAAAACACCGATCGTCCGCAACGGCAAAAAGGCCACCGTCGGCTGTCAGCCCGATGTGTGGAAGACCTGGGAATAGCTTTCCGGGAAAACAAAAAACTCCCCCGAAGCCGAAGGCTTCGGGGGAGCGATGTTTATCGGATCATTTGACCAGCGTGATCACCAGCGTCAGCGCCACGAAAGCGATGCCGACCCACTTGGTCATCCGGGCCAGCGTGGCGTCCAGGGATTTGGACTTGCCCTTGCCGAAGAAGGTCTCCGCGCTGTTGCCGGAGACGGCGCCGGACAGGCCGGAGCTCTTGCCGGACTGGAGCAGCACAACGACGATCAGAAACACGCAGCAGATCAGCTGCAGCACGGTAAAGACGATGGTGAGAGTGTTCACGAGATCAAACCCTTTCTATCACAATGAAAATCAATTATTGACGGTCATTTCGCCTGACGCGGATGATATGATACCACAGCTTTTTTGCGAATGCAAGGCTTTTTTACATCTTCGGCCGGTTTGCCGCGCGCAGACGCATCTGCACGTGGGGGATGCCGTCCTCCAGGAAGGGCTCCGAGCAGGTGACAAAGCCCTCCCGGGCGTAAAAGCCTTCGGCATACTGCTGCGCTTCGATGTAGATCTCCCGGGGCTTCATCCGGGAGAACGCGATCTCAACGCCCCGGCGCAGCAGCTCTCCGCCGAGACCTACGCCTCGGTCGGCGGTGACCACGCGCCCGAGCTTGACGACGTTTTCCTCGTCGGATTTCCAGTACAGCCGCAGGCAGGCGCGCACGGAGCCGTCCCGGACGGCGAACAGGTGCAGGCATTCGGGATCTATGCCGTCGATGTCCTGATACGGGCAG
The DNA here is from genome assembly GCA_017541825.1 of Oscillospiraceae bacterium. Taxonomy (GTDB): domain Bacteria; phylum Bacillota; class Clostridia; order Oscillospirales; family Oscillospiraceae; genus Apopatocola. The sequence goes on from JAFXYJ010000131.1 coordinate 9,161, forward strand.
TTCTGCTCTACCACAAAGACCGCCGAGCGAAGCTGCAGGATGCGGTAGAGCTCGTCGAGCGTCAGCTCGTCATATCGTTTGCAGTACCATTCCATGGAAGATCTTCCTTTCCGTACGCCAACGCGCCGCGGGCATGTCGGCGCGGGGTTTGACACCGTTTTTCCGCGGGAGTATAATGCTGACAGATAAGATAAGACAGGGATGAATGACAGAAATGAGCGTACAGCTGGCCGAATGTCACGGCCACATCATGATGGACGGCACGGAGTATGCCGCCGCGCGGCGAGTGCACGAAAACGGCCCGCACCGCCCGGCGGTGGAGACCTCGCTCGCGGCGCTGCGGGAAGCCGGAGTCGTCTATTTCCGCGACGGCGGCGACCCGCTGGGGGTATCGCTGCTGGCGCGTTCTCTTGCGCCGGAATACGGCATCGAATACGTCACGCCGGGCTTTGCCATCCACAAGCAGGGCTTTTACGGCGGCATTGTGGGCCGGGGCTACCGCGACATGAACGAGTTCCGGACACTGGTGAAGGAGCTGGGGGACGACCGGGGCGATTTCGTCAAGGTCATGTTCTCCGGCATCATCACTTTCCGGGAATACGGCCGGCTCAGCTGCCCGGAGCTCTCCGCCCCGGAGATCCGCGAGATCATCGCCGTTGCCCACGGCGAGGGATATCCGGTGATGGCCCACGTTAACGGCGCCGCGGCGATCCGTGCCGCGGCGGAGGCCGGGCTCGACAGCGTGGAGCACGGATACTTCGGCGATGACGAGACGCTCGCCGCCATGGCCGAAAACGGCACGGTCTGGGTGCCAACGCTCGCGGCGGTGGATGCCTTCGCGGACCGTCCGGAGATGGACGCCGCCGTCGTGCACAGGACCGTCGAGGCGCAGATGGAGCGCCTGGCGAGATTCGCCGCCATGGGGGGGATCATCGCCGCCGGCTCGGACTCCGGCGCGGTGGGCGTGCCCCACGGCCCCGGAACGCGCCGGGAATATGAGCTTCTGGCAAAGGCGGGCGTGACGCCGGAGGCGATCGAGAAGGGGAACGCCGCCATTCGGACAAAATTCTGCCCGCGTAAGGATCGATAAGATGGGGAAGAGAACAAATATCCGTGATTTTACCGAGGGGAACGTGACCGGGCAGCTGCTCAGCTTCGCGGCGCCGCTGTTCCTCTCGAACCTGCTGCAGATCGTCTACAATATGGTGGACATGATCATCGTCGGCCAGAAGCTGGGCAAGGTGGGCCTGTCCGCCGTGTCCATCGGCGGGGACGTGTCACATTTCCTCACGTTCCTGGCCATGGGCTTTTCCAGCGCCGGACAGGTCATCATCGCCCAGTACCTCGGCGCGGGACAGAAGGAAAAGCTCACCCGTTTCATCGGCACGATGTTTTCCTTCCTCATGCTCTGCGCGCTGACGCTCAGCATTGTGTGCACGAGTCTGCGCGTCCAGATCCTGCATCTGATGAACACGCCGGCGGAATCCTTCTCCGAGGCGCTGGCCTACGCCACCGTCTGTACGGTGGGACTGGTGTTCATCTACGGCTACAACATCGTCTCCGCGGTCCTGCGGGGGATGGGCGACTCGGTGCGGCCGTTTTACTTCATCAGCATCGCGGCCCTCGTGAATATCGCTCTCGACCTGCTGCTGGTCATGGTGTTCGACATGGGCAGCGCCGGGGCGGCCATCGCCACCGTATTCAGCCAGGCTCTGTCCTTTGTCCTGGGAAGCGTCTACATACTCAGCCACCGGGAGCGCTACAGCATCACCGTGAGCGGCCGGGATCTGCTGCACATCGAGCGGCCCATGCTCAGGCGGCTGGTGCAGCTCGGCATCCCGATGGCCATCAAGAGCGCGGCGGTGCAGTTTTCAAAGCTGTTCGTCAATTCCTGGATCAATTCCTACGGCGTGGCGGTGTCCGCCTTTGCCGGCGTCGCCAACAAGATCAACAGCGTGTCCAACCTGATCTCCCAGGCCTTCAACACCGCCGGCTCCTCCATGGTGGGCCAGAATATCGGCGCGCGCCGGTATGACCGGGTCAAGCGCGTCATGCTGACGATCTTCGCCATCACGACCGCGATCGCCACGATCCTGACCGCGCTGATCCTGCTGATCCCGGAAAAGATCTACGGCTGCTTTACCTCCGATCCGGAGGTCATCGCCGTGGGCATGGGGTATATCCCCATCGCGGTGCTGATCTTCTACGGCAGCGCGGCCCGTTCCGGCATGAACGCCTTCATCAACGGCAGCGGCAACGTCAAGGCCAACTTTGCCACCGCCATCCTGGACGGCATCGTGCTGCGCATCGGCCTGGGCCTGCTTTTCGGCCTGGCGCTGGGGATGCGTCATTTCGGCTTCTGGCTGGGCGACGCCGTGGCAGGCTTTACGCCTTTGTGGCTGGGGCTGATCTTTTATTTCTTCGGCAGCTGGAGAAAGCCGAAGGAGGAACGGCTGTCAGAATAGATCTCCGGAAAAGGGAATACTTCACGCTGATCGGCTCCGTGGGGGCCGATCAGCTTTTCCATCCATACCATGTCGTACCAGCGGCCGAACTTGTAGCCGCAGGAGTGGAACACGCCGACCCTTTCAAACCCCATGGCGGCGTGGAACCGCTCGCTGTCATGGGTGAGATACTCGTCCTCCCGCGCCGGAGAGGCGACGCAGGCGTACAGGTTGACGACGCCCATCTCCCGGAGAGCGTTTTCCGCCGCCGTATACAGCGCCCGGCCGATCCCGCGGCCCCGGACGTCCCTGCGCAGGTATACCGACAGCTCCGCGCACCATCCGTAGGCCGCGCGGGGATGGAACGGCCCCGCATAGGCGTAGCCGAGGAGCTCGCCGCCGGCTTCCGCAGCAAGGTAGGGATACTTTTTCAGCGTGTTTTCCATCCTGGCGCGGAACTCCCCGACGGAAGGCGGAGCGTATTCAAAGGACACGGCGGTGTTTTCCACATACCAGGCGTAGATCTCCCGCAGCACGGACGCGTCGGCGGGCGCCGCAGCCCGGATCGTGACCGTTTCGGACTTGTCCGCGGTCCGCTCTCCCGCTTTCACAGCGTATGGTAGTAGGGGCAGATATTCAAATACTGCCCGTCGTCTGTGCGGAAACCGCCGGGGATCACGCCGAGCTGCACGAAGCCGAGCTTTTCGTACAGGCGCCGGGCGCGGAGGTTGGATTCCACCACGGCGTTGAACTGCAGGATGCGGAAATGATGCGCCTTTGCCTGGGCCAGACAGTCGAGCACCAGCGCTTCCCCGATATGCCTGCCGCGGCTCTCGCCGCTGACGGCGTAGCTGGCGTTGCAGATATGGCCGCAGCGCCCGATATTGTTCGGATGGAGGATATACAGGCCATAGATCCTGCCGTCCTCCTCCGCCACGGCGGTGTAGGTCTGTTCGGCAAAAAACGCGGGGCCGGTCAAGGCGCTGAGCGTCTCCACCTGGGGGAAGGCCGTGCCCTCGATGACGACCTCGTTCCAGATGCGCAACATCTCTGGCAGATCGGAGGCCCTGTATTCTCTGACGGTCATTGTGTCATCTCCTTAACTGTTTATGACGGCGATGCGCGCGTGCGCCGCAGGGCGCGGACTTATCCCGCCGTTTACCGGATCTCCGCGGCGAATTCGGCGATGCGCGCGGCGGCCTCTTCCTTGTGCTTGAGCGGGTCCACGAGGCTCAGATAATCGCACAGCGTGCTGCCGCCGCAGGCCTGGGACAGACGCTCCACCGATTTTGCAGCCCTGCCGCTGGAGGAGCATACGATCGCGTAGAGGTTTTTTCCGGTGATGGGACAGCGCCGCAGCAGCTCGGCGATCGCGGGCGGGTAAGTGCCGGCCCATACGGGATAGGCGATGATCACATTGTCAAAGGCGTTGGGATCGTTTTCCAGCGGATGCAGTCCCGGGTCGTTCCCGGTGATGGCGCTCAGCCCGCCGCTGAAGAACTTCCGGGCCCCTTTCCTCGGCGGTTCTCTGTCCACAATCAGCCGCTCCGCGGTCACGTCCATGACCTTCTGCAGTTCCTCGGCGGCAAAGCCGGTGTTTCCCTCGAATGTGTAGTAAAGCAGCAGTGTTTTTGCCATGACAAATCCCTCCTAAATTTGTGTCAAAGCGCAATGCAGCGCCAGGCTTCGATCAGCCTGTCCAGCGACCAGGCGGCGTTGGCCGGACTGGTGGACGGCAGACAGATCGCCCGGATGCCCAGCACCGGCTCTGTATAGCGGATATACATTTTCTCGGCGGTACGGCCGTTGACATAGATGCGCTCCACCCGCGAGCCCTCCAGTATGGGCCGCAGGTCATTGGGGACGACGTCCCGGATGGAGCTGTCCGAGGACCCGGTGATCGTACACGAGCCGATCACGTCCCAGGCCGAGATACGGTTCCGCAGCAGGAACGCGCGGCGTTCTTCCACGCTCATGGGGACTTCTTCGCCGAATACGGCGGCGGCGACCCGCCAGAAACGGTTCTGCGGATGGCCGTAGTAGAACATCATCTCCCGGGACTTTACAGACGGAAAGCTCCCGAGGATGAGGATACGGCTGTCGGCGTCATAAGTCGGCGGGATCGGATGGACGATGTATTGCCGTTCCATATCCTCAGCCGTTCCGGCGGCGCTCGGCCATGAGCTCCCGGGCGCATTTGCCGCTCATGTGCTCCACGGTGATCTCCACGCCGCGCAGACGGTCTGCGGCGATGGCTTCCTCCGTCTCTTTTCGGGCCGCTTCCGCATGCTCGGCGGCGTATTTTGCCGCCATGAGCCCGGCGATATGCCGCAGCCCCGGCTCATCGGAGACGATACGCGCCCGGCCGAAGACGATCACGCTGACATAACGGGTCGTCAACTCATCGGGCCTGACCTCATCCCTGTCGATCACGCAGAAGGAGACCCTGTCGCACCGGCGGATGGCGTCGAGCTTGTGACCGGTTTTCGCGCAGTGAAAGTACAGCCTGCCGTCCTTGTAAACATGGCTGACGGGCACCGTATAGGGATAGCCGCCGTCGCCGTACACCGCCAGCACCCCGGAGGCCGCGCCCTCGAGGATCGCGGCGCATTCAGCCTCATCCAGGCTCTGGGCCGAACGCCGCATGGGGCGGAACGTCTCCGCGCCGTTTTCATACTCCTCCCGGGAGAGCCCGTAGCAGGCCGTATCCACGATGCCCTGATTGTTGACGTCGCATCTGCGGAGCGTGCCCTCATAGCGCATCCCGATCTTCTGCATCACCCGGCCGGAGGCGGGGTTGTTGGGGTCGTGCCGCGCCGACACGCGCGCAAAGCCGGCTTTTTCAAACAGGTATTCCAGCAGGGCGGAAGCGGCCTCGGTCATGATCCCACGGTTCCACCAGCGTCTGCCGATGCACCAGCCGACCTCCGCGCTCATGGTGTTCTCCTGCATGCGGACGATGCTGATGCTGCCGATCGCTTCGCCCGACTCCCGGAGCTCGATGGCCCACTGAAAGAAATCCGGCTTGACATACTCCGCGATCCAGCCCTCCAGAAGCTGCCGGGTGGCGTCCTCGCTCTCGTGGGGCGGCCAGGTGAGATACTTCGTCACCTCGCTGTCGCCGGCCCAGTTGCGGTACATGGCCGCCGCGTCCTCCATGACGAACGGCCGGAGGATCAGCCGTTCCGTCTCGATCCGTACTGTGCCCTCCAGCTTCATGCCGGGTCCTCCTTTGCCGCTTTTCTGATGGGATGGCGGATGACGGTCTTCTGTTTTTCCGCCGGGGTCTTTCGCGCGTCGGTCAGATAGATCTCGTGGTGGCGGCGCAGATCCGAGATGTCGTTCTCATAGCCGAGCGCGGCGATGTACGCGTCCATCAGCGCCACGGTGGCGGGCTCGTCGTCGTACGGACCGATATGCATGCACTGCACACACAGGCCTTCGTCATAACGCAGGAACTCCACCGCGGAGAAATCCGCCTTTTTCCTGCGGGACGCTTCCTCCTTCGCCCAGCCGAGCTCCTCCGGCGTGACGAAATCCGGCAGCCGGAGCAGGGAGATCCAGTGAAAATCCGCCTTCCGGCCGTAATCGACGAGCACCGTATCCTCCTGCCACCAGAAGCCCTCCAGCGGCGGCACCACATAATCGAAGTAGCCCTCGATGCGGTGGTCGCTCTTTTTGCTCATTTTGATCGTATACGCCACGCCATAGAGAGCGGACATGGCCTGCTGATACGCGCCGTTCTCCTCATTCGGATCGCCGGCGCCCCGGACGGCCAGATAGCTCATCACTGGCACCGTGACGATGGACGGCGTGTTTTTGGGCAGATAAAACTCTTTGTATTCCTTTTTGAAATCAAAAGCCATCCGCGGTCCCTCCTCGGTATCGGTTCAGTGGATGATACCACAGATTTCGGTTATATTCAACCGTGAACATGACACGGCCCCGGACCGACGGTCCGGGGCCGTGTCAGCGGTATGAGCCCATCGGCGGATTCGGAAAGCTCCGTGGGTCAGGGACGGAAATCGTCCCGGAGAAACGGGGCGTGTTTTTCGTCGGAAACCAGCGGCGAGTACAGCTCCGGACGCCGGTAGGCGTTGCCGTGGACCTCCGAAGCGCGGAAACGGCGCAGCGCGTCCAGATCGATCCCGCCCAGATAGATCCCCTCGTCCCCGGGCGCCTCGAGCACCAGCATGTCCCGCGAGAGCGGGGATGTCCGGTCGTAGGCCACGCCGTCGAAGAGCGTGGAGCGGCCGTTGCAGTCCGGCTTGCCCTCGGGATAGTTGCAGGTCGCGACGGCGACCATGTTCTCGTAGGCCCTGGCGCGCAGCTCGGAGAGACGGTTGATCTCCATCGGGCAGGCGTTGGGCACCAGCAGCACCTCGGCGCCGCGGAGCATCAGGATCCGGGCGCTTTCCGGAAACTCCCGGTCATAGCAGATCATGCAGCCGATCATCACCCTGCCGACGGCCGTGTCCAGCGCGGCCACGGGGAAATCCCCGCCGTGGGAGAGCATGCGCTCGTCCCCGAAATCGCAGGTGTGGACCTTGGAATAGCGGAGGACTTCCTGCCCGTGCCGGTCGAAAACGACGACCGAATTGCGCGGCAGGGGATCGTGCCGTTCCAGGAACGTGACGGCGACAGCCATGTCCAGCTCCCCGGCCAGCGTACCGAAGCGCCTGACAAACGCGCCGTCGGCGTCCACCGCCATCGCGCCGAGCTCGTCGGGCCGCTGTGGGATCTCATAGCCGCAGCTCCACATCTCCGGGAACAGCGCGATATCCGCGCCGAGGGCCTTTGCCCGGCGGCAGGCGTCGATCCCGGCGGCCTCCTGGGCGGCGGTATCTCCGCGGGGGAGAAGCTGCAGCAGAGCGATCTTGAGTTCCATATCCGATCCTTTCTCCGCGGACGGGCACGGGATGCCCGTCAGTGACGGCTGCCGGAGCGCAGCTCGGCCATGACGGCGGGAATATCCCGGTGCGCCACGTCCCGGGGTTCAAAGCGCAGCGCAGAGCAGACGAGCTGCATGACGGCGCCGGCGCCGAAGGTGCTCACGACGGTGCCAATGCCCACCGGCCCGCCCAGCAGCCGGCCGATCAGCAGGACCGCCGCCCAGAGGATGATCTGCACCAGACCGATGGGCAGCTTTCGCAGCCTTTTTCCCAGGCCGACCAGCAGACTGTCCCGCGGACCGCAGCACTGTCCCGCGCGCATGTATACCACCTGGCCCAGCGCCATGAAGGTCAGTCCGGCCAGAATGATGAGGATGCCCGCCCACAGACTGCGTGTTTTCGGGAGGCGGTCCAGAGTGTTGAACATCTGCACCATGTTGCCGGTGAGCAGCGCGTCGATGACCGTTCCGAAGCCGATCCGCTCGCGCAGCAGCAGGTCTATGCCGAGGATGCTCACGGCAAGGACCGTCATCGCCAGGCCGTAGTTGAGAGGCGTGTGATAGGAGATGCCCATCCCCAGACAGTCCCACGGCGCCAGCCCCAGCTCGGCCCGGATGGTCAGGTGAACGCCGAAGGAGAATATGAGCAGGCCGACGACGATGCGGCCCCACTCCGACAGGATCTTTCGCTGCATTGGCTCTCGTTTCTTCCTTTCCAAAACCGGCTCGCGGCGGCGTCAGGGCCGATGCGGCGCGGCCTCCCATACCAGAAGCCCGTCCTCGATGCGCATCTGCAGCCGGCCGGTGTCGGTCAGCCAGGACAGATAGGACCGTACCGTGCACCCGACCAGCGCGTGCTGTTCCGCGGTCATCGCAAGCCCGTACGCCGCAAACAGCCTTTTGAGCAGCACGTCGAAGCCGACGGGTTCAGCGCAGAGCTCCGTGATCTTCTCGGCGATCTCATGCACGGCGGCGATGTTCTTTTCCGCCAGCGGAGCGATCTCCCGCGCCGCCTCGGCGTGGGCCGGGACGAAGCATTCCGCCGCCATGGCCTTCACGGTCTCCAGAGTCCGGATGTACGCCTCGGGATCGTACAGAAAACCGATCCGGTACTTTTCGAGCGTCTCCTCGCTGGAGAGCGCGTCGGCCAGATATACCACGCCGTCCGCGGTGCGGAACCCGACCATGTCAAAGGAGTGGCCGGGCAGGGGAAGGCACTGCCATCCGGCGGGGAGGACGTCCTCGGTCAGCGGCAGCACGTCGCTCTCCTGGGCCATCAGGAACTTGTGGCGCAGCGCCCCCGGCGGGTCGCCGCCGAAGAGGAAGGCCGGCTCCAGGATCGGATGGGCCGTAAAATCCCGCTCGATCCCGGCGGCGTAGATCCGGCAGCCCGTCTGCGTCTGCAGGTACCGGTTCCCTCCGATATGATCCGCGTGGGAATGGGTGTTGAAAATGGCTCTGAGCGTCCAGCCGTTGGCGTCAAGGATCCGCTTCACCTTTTTTCCGGCGTCCTTGTCGTTCCCGCTGTCGATCAGACATACCTCGCTCTCTCCGGTCCTGACCAGACCGATCCTGGCGGGGCTCTGGATATAGTAGCTGCCGCGTGAGACCTGGATGAGTTCGTACATGGGATCACTCCTGTTCTTCGGAAGGAATAGAAACCGCTGCCTGTCCGCGATCGATTGATGCATTATAACAAAACCGGCGGGAAAAGGCAACCGATCCCGGCGCAGGGCCCATGCCGTACGCCGGAATCGGTGATCTGTGCGCCTCCGCGCGGTTATTTCGTGTTTTGCCTGTGTTTGATAATCACCTTGATGATCACGCAGACAAGCGTCACCGCGCCGAACAGCGCCAGGGCCTGCAGCGCTCCGTAGGCGTACCAGGGACCGGAACGCGCCGCGTAGATCTCCGGCAGAGCGCGGTATTCGCGGTAGTTGGATATGGTGCTGCCGATGAAGACGCCGAAAAAGGAGCCCATCATGACATTCAAAAACGTGTTGATCTTTTGCATTTTTATCACTCCCCGGATCAGGATCACATCATCGCCCGGCGCGCCGCTGCCGCCATGCGGAAATCAGCATTGCCGCGGCTGACAGCAGCAGATAGAGAAAGGCATAGAGAAGAAACGCGCTCTCTCCCGGGTCGAAAAACATCCACGTGCCGACAAGAAAGAAGCCTGCCGGGAGCAGCGGCCAGAACCACCGCGCCTTTGCGTCATTGCCCGCGTGCGCGCCGACAATGACCGAGAAGATCGGATCGACGGCGAAGAACAGGAGGAAGCAGACGGCCATCCCGGCGTCGCTCTTCACGAAGGTGACGGCCAGCCAGGGAAGAGCGACCATGACCAGCACGGACAGCGCCGTCCATTTGAGACTCTTTTTCATACGGCTTCTCCCTCCCGGGGCGGGCAGCGGCAGCCTTACGCGCTGCCGTTTTTCTTTCTGAGGATATCCAGTGTGTGATGGGAGGCCCCGATCAGGTCCTGGCGCTCACAGGTGCAGAAGTGGTAGTCCAGCCATTTTTCAAAGGTCTCGTCGTCCATGGCGTCGACTACCTCCCGCATATAGTTCGTGGCGCCGTCCGTCGCCACGAGCTTGACGCGCTCGGCGTCGACCTCCCGGTCCAGCGCGGCGATCTCCTCCGTCCGGATCAGCTCGAAGAGATCCTTCGGCTCGCTGATGCAGTGCCAGTCGTCGGTGAGCATATGGGCCTCGAGCAGCTCCCGCAACAGGTTCCGGCCGAAGACGAACTGGACCAGGGTCGGCTCGTTCATACAGTATGCCGCGAGGATGTACCCGCCCGGCTTCGTCACCCGCACGGCCTCCGACAGGGCCCGGACCTTGTCCTCCTTCGTAAAGAGGTGATACATCGGACCCAGCAGCATGGTGAGGTCAAAGGAATCGTCCCCGAAGGCGGACAGATCCAGCGCGTTGCCCTGCAGGACGCGGATCGGCTCGCTGCCGTCGAGCTTCCGGCGCAGCAGCTCGAGATTGTGCGCGACGAGATCGACGGCGGTCACCTCATAGCCCTCCCTGGCCAGCGCGACGCTGTACCGGCCTGTGGCGGCGCCGACCTCGAGGATCGTACGGGCGTTCGTCTCCCGGATGCAGTCGTGGATGTACTTCTGCGTCGTGCGATACTCCACCTGCCCGTGCCGGGAGAGCAGCCGGCCGTCTTCCTCGTATTCGTTGTAGTAGTCTTCGATATAGTTCATCATACTTCTCCGTTGACCCGTACGGTCAGGGACCTCCCGAAGGTCGGGTGTCCTTTTTTCCTTGTCCGCGGGCAGCGGGAGCCGCGCCGCGGATGCCCCTTTCGTGCACCGGGGAAACCCGTTCATCCGTTCCGCGGCGCCGCAGCCTCATTCTCTGTCCTCAACGGCGGCGCCGGCGTTCGGCGGACCAAGCTCCTGCTCTCCGGCTCAAAGCGTTTTTTCCGCCACAAGGAGAACGCCGCCGTCCTGTTCTGCTTCCCGGATGACTTGAAAACCGTTCTTTTTCCAGAAATGCGTGGACTGAGGATTCCCTTTGTCGATGGCCAGGCGCACGGCCCTGTACCCCGCCTCTTTCAGATACAGGCACGCTTCCCGGATGACGGCGGAGCCGATCTGCCTGCCCTGGAAACGCATGTTCATCATGAAAAAGCCGATATAGCAGTGCTCTCCGTCCGGATAGCCGTCGATCAGATCCATGACCGCGGCCAGATCGGCGCCGTCATAAAAGCCGACGTAGTATTTGTCCGACGGCGCTATGCCCGGCGGCGTGATGTGAAGATCGCTCATCACGCGCTCCCGGGACGGCTGCCTGCCGCAGTATTCATAGAATTGCGGGTTGCTCAGGCAGAGCTCGAAAATGGCGTCCGCGTCGGCGTCGCTCATGCGTCGGACGCCGTACCGCGCGCTGAGCCTTGATATGTCCAGCATTGTCTTCCTCCGATCGCGACGAGCCGGTCATTTCTTTTTCTTCGGCTCCGGAAGCTCCTCGTACATGGCCTCTATGAGCCGGCGCAGGAAAGCCCTGTCGTCGATCTCGGCCACCGGGAACATTTCCCGGCCTCCTTCGTACGGCAGCTCCTTCTCCGCGCGGGGCATCATGGCCGCGGCCGCGGGGCAGGGCTTGACCAGGAAGCGGTCGTCATAGACGCCGCCGATCACCTTCCCGCGGTAATAAATAATGTATTCGCCCATCATCGCCCTGTATGTGATTCCCTCCAGCTCCGAGTGCTGCTCCAGGACGTATGCCAGGTATTCTTTGCTCGATGCCATTTAATCATTCCTCCCGACGATTCGCCACGCATTCCGCGGGCTGCTTCAAACCGAAGGCCAGCCATCTGCCGTCGATATCCTCGATCACGAATTCTCTGTTCCGGTAATCCGTTTCGGAGAGCGGCCGGACGATTCTGACTCCCCCGGAGGCAAATTCCCGCTCTAAAACCTCCTGGCTGTCCGTATACAGATAGGCGTCATAACCGTAGCCGTACAACTCTCTGTTCGGCAGCACTCTGTCCGTACAGGCCTGCAGAAGGATGATCTCGACGTTGTCGAGGTACAGGCAGATGTGGGGTTCTTTACAGTTCAGGTATTCGACCGCCGAAAAACCGAGACGGTCCGCGTAGTATGCCGCTGTCTTTTTTATATTCGGCACGGGAAATATGCAGCTTGATCCGATCATACGCATTTTTTGTCCTCCGTCGAACCGGTGAGCGTCACTCGACCGTCATGGCGAGCTCGACCTCATCCCCGAACTCGGCCCCGGTCGCGGCAAAGCCCCGGCTCTCATAAAGCTTTCTTGCCGCGGCGTTGTCCTTATGACAGGTCAGAGCGACTCTGGACGAGTCCCCGAACGGCTTCGTGCGGATATACGCGAGCACCTGATCCAGGGCCTCGCCGCCGTAACCGCGTCCCTGCATCGACTGATCGATCATCATGTGCCAGATATCGTATTCCGGGATGTCGTAATCGTAGACGACCATGACATAGCCGACCATCCTTCCCTCCGCGAAGATCCCGAAGGGCTGACACTGCTCCCGGTAAACGTACGCCTGCGCAAGGCTCCGGATCGGGTGGGAGACGAAGCGCTCCTGCCCCGGCGCCAGATGGAGATTGAAGGCGTCGATAAAGTTTTCTTCCGTTATGGCTCTGAGTTCTGTCATCGCTTTCTCCCTGATCAGCATCCTCCGCTCATACGGCACGGATATGATATCCTTCTTCCGGCGTTGCAGGAGGCATACCGCCTCCGCGGAACGCCGGAAACAACATACGCTTCGTGGATGAATTGTCCGGCACGGTTTTCTTGTCCACAGGGGCCGCCTCCGCAAATCCCCGTTTGCTTCGGCATTGTCCCGCAGCATTTTTCGCCGTCTATGGGAAATTGTCCGTGAAGCTGAGATTCAGCGCAACCAAGCGTTTACAAATTTTAACGGCACATCCATTCTCTCCGCTGCCTGCTCCGGTGTCATACCGCTGTCCAGGAAACGTCTGCAAACCGCTTTCATGTTTTCTCCGATCTCAATGATATGTTTATCCGGATCATAAATTCTGACAACTCGCTGTCCCCATGAGTGTTCCTTGACAGGATGAACGTATTCCACATCACATTCCTTTAATCTGTCTGCAAATGCGTCAAAATTATCTTCCTCAAAACAAACCTCGGAACTGTTGCCGCCAAAGAAAACATCATCCGTATCGATAAATTCTTTCCATGTTTCAAGCGTCTGCAATACCAAACCGCCTGTCAAAGTCTTGTTTGCGCCAAAGTCCATAGTTACATGAAGTCCAAGCACTTTTTTATAAAATTCTACAGACTTGTCCATATCGGTTACTGCCAACAAAGGATTTTTCAACTTCATTTCTCGAATCTCCTCAAACTCTGTTCGGTTTCCGCCATGTCCTTTTCGATCAAAGGACGCATACTGTCTTTAATACAGATCCAATTGCAGCACGGTTTCTTCGCCGTTCATCTCTCCCGTATCCCGAAATCCCGCTTTTCGATACATGGAAAGCGCGTGTGTATTGGTTTCTTTGGTGGATAAGCGGATGTTATTCGCGCCATGATCCTTAAAATACCGAATGATCGCCTGCAAGGCGGCTGTTCCGTACCCGTTTTGCTGTAACCTGTGATCGATCATCAATCTCCACAGCCAGTATCTGTCGTTCGGGTCTTCGTAATTCTCATCAAATGCGAGCATGGTAAAGCCCACCATCTTGCCGTCCGCATATACAGCAAAGGGACGCGCAACACCGGCGTTGTCTTCTGCGGTGACCAAAGATTCGACATTGCTCGCAATATACTGTTTTTGCTCGCTGCTGACGGAAAGCTGTTCACATTCCGCCCTGTTATCGTTGTCGATAACCCGAAGTTCAATGATCATGAAGTCCTCCGCAAAATCCCGGCTTCCGCTCGACATCCAAAAGGTCAACTCGATCCTCCCGACAGGCTTGTTGATATTATCCGCAGAGGATATTATGCGGTCAAATCGTCTCTCCGGCGCTGAATCCCGAATGCTCGAAAGGCCCATGCTTCCGGCACTTCTGACGGCCTCATGTGTCTTTCCGCGACATCAATACTGCCGTTTCCACATGGCACGAGGAAAGGAAACAGATAGTCATCCTTCGTGCCTGTTTGCAAAAACGAGGTCAGGAACATATCCACGATTCTGTCTGTTCGCACTTTTGCCTCCGGGAACATATCCGCGAAGGCACGTGCGTAGAAACATGTCGACAAGCCGGGACTCGTCCTTCAGCAATTCAGCGCCTTGACCATAACACGGCTGTTGAGCACTTCGTACCCGAATTTTCGATACAAATCATGGGCGTCTCTTGTAATCAGAATCCCCCGAAGACCGGTATATTCCGGTAGGGATTCTATATAAGACACCAGCGCTGTTCCCAGGCCCTTATGCTGATAGTCCGTATCAATAATAACATCACACAGATAATAGGTTGTGGCGTAGTCGCTGATGACTCTTGCAAAACCGACAAGCTTTTTGCCGTCATCAAGCCGTACACCATAACACGATGAATTCTGCATAGACTTCTCGATTTGCTCGGCTGAGCGTTTATCTGCCCAATATGTCATCCTGAGCAGCCGGATGACTTCATCGATGTTCATTTTATCCGCTCCATCAACAATACTGTAATTCATGCCGATCACCCCATCTATTCAGTAACAGCAATTGTGTATTCACAACCCGGCTCGGGTGAGTTTCACAACGCACTCGATTAACTCCCAATAGAGAATCAGATCAACATACGGGTGTTTATGACACCCCGTAACAGTTAGATCCGCTTCTCCAACTCATAAGCCGTGTGGCCCTTGGGATAGTCGGGGAGTTCTCCCCTCGGAGAGAATTCGTTTTGGAAGAAGAAATCGGATACCCAGTCGCAGCAATAAGACGTAATTACGTAAGCGCCGTTTTCCTTAGCTTCGCGTTCAACCTCATCCATGAGCCAGGAACCGATGCCCTGTCTGCGATACCGTTCCTCTACCCAGATACCGTCGACAAAGGCTGTGTCGTCTTCGTCAATCCCGCAAATCACAGCAGCAATCAGATTTCCGTCTGCATCGATGAGCTTTTTGCTGAGCGTGATATATTCGTGCTTGTCAGGCACGACCTCCTCACAAAACTCATCGAGCCCCTTGTCGATGATCCTGGCGTCTTCTTTGGAGCCGGCCTTGACCTGATAATGTTCTGCAGCGGTGTTGTTTGTAGGGAGGTAGTCTGGTATATCTTTGTCCAGTCGTTTCGATAGGGACCAGCTGACATGCCCCATAGGGATGTCCTTATTGATGGTAAACACATGGAATCCGTGTTTTTCGTAAAGGGGTCTTGCCTGAAAATCTAAGGTTCCGAGGCACAAATAATAGCAGTTTTTTTCTCTGGCGGC
>JAFXYJ010000132.1 GCA_017541825.1 Oscillospiraceae bacterium
CGGCGCGCAGCTTCCCCTCCCGCTCCAGCTCCGCCAGACGCAGATGCGCGGCGTTGGGCCGGACGTCCTTCGGCGGGATCAGCTTCTGGCGGTAGAACCGGTAGAACTCCTCCGGATCACGCTCGAAAAAGCTGTGGCTGATGATCTCCTCCGGGGGATACTTGTATTCCTGATTGTACAGGCCGTCCACGCTGCGGAAATCGGGGATCCCCGACTCGGTGGACACGCCTGCGCCGCCGAAAAACACGATGTTGTCGCTCTCCTGCACCCACTTTTTAAGCAGGGCGATGTTCTCGTCCATGTCCGTCCCCCTTTTCTGTATTGACTGACTTTCTTATTATATCCATTATATCAAACAGGAAAAACGATATCAAGGCATTTTGCGCCGGGAGAAAAGGACGCAAAAAGACCCGCTCGTGAGAGCGGGTCTTTTCCTCATCAGTAATACCGCTTGTTCTTGCGGGCGGCCTCGGATTTCTTGCGGCGCTTGACGCTGGGGCTCTGGTAGTATTCCTTTTTACGGAGATCTGCCAGAACGCCGGCCTTGGCGCAGGAGCGCTTGAAACGCTTCAGAGCCGCATCCAGAGACTCGTTTTCCTTCACATGGATCTCAGACAATCTATATCCCTCCCTCCGCAGGCGCCGAAACGCTGGGAGACCATACTTTCGGCTTATAACAGCGGTATTATAGTATTTACGACCGTCCTTGTCAAGCCCTGAATTTTTCCGCGCCGAGGCGCTCGAAAGCCGTCTCAGTCCTGCGCCGGTTCGGTATCCTCGGAGAGAAAATCCTGCTCCGCCAGGCGGGCCGTCTCGGTGATGACGTCCCCGAAGCCGGTCAGCGCGGCGTAAGGCGCGAACTGCGCCGCCCGGTCCGCAAGCGGCATATGCGGCCGGGTGGCCGAGACATGATGGGGCAGATCGATGATGTCGTCATAGCGGCGGGGATCGTCGTTGTTCATGCTCTGTGCCCTCCGATCTGGCTGTTCCGGTCCCGGGCGGTGGCGCCCTTTTCCAGGTTCATGCCCTTGAGCAGGGCGTTCTTGCCGTAGCGCTTCTGTATGTCCAGGATCACCTTCTGCCGCCGTTTCTCCCGTTCCAGCGTCCCGGCGTCGGCCGCGGGCGCCCGCGCCGCCTCCGTCTCGCCGAAGAGATCCATCTGTTCCCCGCTGTGCGCGAGCTGCGGATCGTCCTCGGGCAGGATGTTGTTGGCGACGATGCTCAGCCTGCGCACCAGCAGCGCCGGATCTGCCACCCGGTCGAACAGCCCCATCACCGCCTCTGTGATGATCCTTGTGGAGGAGGTGTGCCCGCCCAGATTCACCGAGCCGTGGCTGTGCCGGGGATGGGTGCGGCCGTAAATGTCCTCGGTGATCATCCCCTCGAAGGCCGCCCGGCGGGCCGGATCGCGCAGATTGTCGATGTCATAGCCCACAGAGAGCACCATCTGGTCGGTGACGAGCTTCTTGTCCACAAGATCGAGCACCAGCAGATCGGTCATCTCCCGCAGCACCAGCTTCGCCCCGGCGAAGTCGTAGGGCCTGTGGAGCACCTGGCCCGAGGTCACCGACCTGCTCTCGGGCGTGTAGCTCTTGATATCCGCCATGGTGCAGGGCTCCCAGCCCCAGGCGTGGTCGATGAGCAGCTCGGCGTTGACGCCGAAGAGTCGGTAGAGCAGCGCCTCGTTGTAGAAATCGTTCTCCCCGCCCAGGGAACAGCGGGCGATATCCCCCATGGTGAAGAGACCGTGGGCTTCCAGCTTTTTGGCGTAGCCGCGCCCGATGCGCCAGAAATCCGTCAGCGGCCGGTGGGTCCAGAGCTTCTCCCGGTAGCTGCGCTCGTCGAGCTGGGCGATGCGCACGCCGTCCTCATCCGCCGGGGAATGCTTGGCCTCGATGTCCATGGCGATCTTGGCCAGATACATGTTGGTGCCGATGCCGGCGGTGGCCGTGATCCCCGTGGCGCGCAGCACCTCCCGGATGATCTTCACGGCCAGCTCCCGGGCCGTCATGCGGTAGGTCTTCAGATAATCCGTCACGTCCATGAACACCTCGTCGATGGAGTAGACGTGGATGTCCTCCGGCGCGACATAGTTGAGGTAGATGTGATAGATACCGGCGCTGTAGCGCATGTAGTAGCGCATCCGCGGCGTCGCGGTGATGAAGTCGAGCTCCAGCGAGGGGTCCGCGCGGAGCTCCTCCGCGTCGCAGGAGGAGCCGGTGAACCGATGGCCGGGGGCGTTCCGCCGCCGCAGGGCGTTGATCTCCCTGACCCTCTCCTCCACCTCGAACAGCCGCGCCCGGCCGGCGATCCCGTAGGCCTTGAGCGCGGGCGTCACCGCCAGACAGATCGTCTTCTCCGTGCGGGCGCGATCCGCGACGACCAGATTCGTCGTCAGCGGATTCAGGCCCCGTTCGCGGCATTCCACCGACGCGTAGAAGGATTTCAGGTCGATGGCGATATAAGTCTTCTGCGCCTGTTCGTCCGTGGCCGCCGCCCCCTTTCTTCTGTCTGCTTATATTATATTAGCTTATCAGGCGAATTTCAAGGGGAAATTGCGGAAAGCCCCTCGACAAAGACGGCGATCCGGCGTATAGTAGCGGCAGAAAAACGTATTTTGGAGGACGACATGCGTATTGCCATTCCCTATGTAAAAGACGGCGGACAGATCGGCGAACAGTTTGACAGCGCGGAGAACGTCAAGCTCTACAATCTCGAGGGAGACAGGATCGTCTCCGAGCTGGTGATCCCGAGCTTCGGCCGGGGCCTTGATCCCATGCTGGAGCTGCTGAAGGCGGCGAAGGCCGATATCCTCATCTGCGGCGGCATCACCGGCGAGGCCCGGCAGGCTCTGGCGGTATCGGGCGTGATGTCCTATCCCGGCTTCGGCGGGGCGGCGGACGACGCGGCCCGGGCCTTTGCCTCCGGCTCCCTGCAGCAGGCCATGAGCGGCGAATGCGCCTCCTGCGCGGAAAACTGCGACGGGAACTGCCCCCATCACAGCCACGGCGAGGACGGCTGCGGCCACCGTCACTGATACTTCATTCAAACAAGACCCGCTGCGCCGGGTCTGACGGGTCAAGGAACTCCCGGGCCAAAGGCCCGGGAGTTCCCGTTTTTTTATCCCAATTGTCCCGGAAGGACCTTTTTCTCCTTCGGAGGGAACTGCGCGTCATAGGCCTCGAAATCCTCGGGGTTTTCCGCCGCGGCAAAATATCCCTTTGGCGGGCCGTATTCGCCGGTCACGCCGTCGAGATAGCCGGGGATCAGCTCCCGGCACAGGAAGAAGGAGTCGTCCGCGCCCGCGGGCAGATCGTGATAGCGCAGGCCGAACTCCCGGGCGTAGGTAAAGCCGCTCTTGCCGTAGAACAGGATGTTGCCCTCAAAGCACAGGGCGCCGCAGCCCAGCTCGGCGGCCTTCTCCAGCGAGTAATCCAGCAGCCTTTTCCCGTAGCCCTGCCGTTTGAGCTCCGGCGCAACGCAGATGGGGCCCATGGTCATGATGGGGATCTCCCGGCCGTCGTCGGCGCGGATGACCGCGCGCATGAACATGTTCTGGCCGATGAGCCGTCCGTCCTTTTCCATGACGAGGTCCAGTTCCTTCACGAATGCGGGGTCATTGCGCAGATGTCGCAGCACGTAATGCTCCGTGCAGCCGGGATGATAGACGTTCCAGAAGGATTCGCGGACCAGGTTTTCCACCGCGCGGTAGTCCTCCGGCGTCTCCCGCCGAAAGCGGATGTTTTGTTCGTTCATGTCTTCTCCTCTTTTTTGTCGTCGTTTTCTGTTTTTTCCGTGGTCAGGCGCTTCAGATGCTCCCGGGCGGCCTCCATCGCCTCATCCAGCATGGCCGTCACCGCCTCTTTGTCCTCCGCGCCGTCGTAAACACTGTAGAGCAGGAACATCGGGGCGTAGAAGCGTACCGCCTCCTTCCGCGGCCGCGGCAGTGCCAGCCCCTCGAACAGATCGGTCATATAGCCCAGCGGCCCGGCGCCCAGATATTGCTGATAGAGCCGCCCCATCTCGTCGTTCCGGTACTGCTCGAGCGTCAGCATCCGCCGGAACGACGCGGCAAATTCGTCCTGTGTCCAGTAGCGGAACTGCGCCCGGGCGAAGGCGGCCATGTCGTCGACGGGCGTGTGCCGATAGGCGTCGGGCATCTGCTCCGCCGTCCCCTCCGGCACGCCGTACTCCGCCGCGCGTTGCGCATCCTCCCGCTCCATGCGCGCGAGGATGCTCTCGAAAATGTCCCGCTTGTTCCTGTAGTGCTTATACAGCGCGCCCTTGGTCATGCCCAGCTGTCCGGCGATCGCGCTCACCGAAACGGCCTCATAGCCGTCCGCGGCGAACAGCCGCAGCGCGGTCAGCAGGATCCGTTCCTTCGTGCCGCCCATCCGGTCACCTCCAAAAAGGTAAACGCTCGTTTACTACGCATTGTAGCAAACGAGCGCAACGCTGTCAAGAGGGTCAGCACGGGTTTCTCCCCGCGTCAGAGTATCAGCTCGAGAAGGAACACCACCGCGCAGCAGGTACAGGCCACGGTGAGCAGGCTGCCGTTGAACCACGCGGCCGCGATGCCGACGACGAGCGCCGCCACCCCCGCCGCGGGGACGGTCGTGGCCTCCACGATGGCCGGGAAGGTCATCACCGCCAGCGTCACATAGGGGACGTAGTACAGGAACGAGCGCAAAAACCGGCTCCGGATGGGCCTGCGGATCAGCGTCAGCGGCAGGACGCGGATCAGATAGATCACCGCAAAGCAGATGAAGATCGAAATCCAGTTACGCATCCTCGTCCTCCCTGATCGGAAACAGCACCGCCGCCAGCGAGCTCAGGCCCACAGTCAGCAGGATGGTGCGGGTGCCCGCCGAGAGCGCCGACACGCCCGGCAGCACGCCGGCGGCCCAGCTGCCGGCGAAGCCCGTGATCACGCACAGGGCGACGGCCCTGTCCTTTTTCAGCGGCGGGATGATGATGGCCAGGAACATGCCGTAGAGCGCCACGCTCAGCGCGCTGACCACCCGGCCGGGGAGCAGGTTCCCCATGACGATGCCCAGCGCCGTGCCCGCCGACCAGCCGGGGATCGCCACCGCCATGGCGCCGTAGTTGTAGACCGGATCGAGATAGCCCGGCCGGGCGACGGAGATGCCGAAGATCTCGTCTGTAACGGTGGCCCCGAAGATATAGCGGTGGTAGTCTCTCATGCGGGGATCGATCTTCTGGCTCAGCGCGCAGCTCATGAGAAAATACCGGGCGTTGGTGATCAGCGAGAGCACCGCCACCTCGAGGAAGGCGGCTCCGGCGCCGATCAGCGTGAACAGGGCATACTCCCCCGCCGAGGCCATGCACAGCGCGCTGGCCACAAGGCCCTGGAGGACCGTGAGGCCCGCGTTGCGCGCGGCGATCCCCAGCGAGAAGGCCACGGCAAAGTACCCGAGGGCGATGGGGATCCCGTCCCGGACGCCTTCGAGGAATACGGTTTTATGATCGTTTTTGATCGTCATAGACATCACTCTTTATCTGTTTGCGTGCCATGCATTCATATCATATTTCGGCATTTCTGACAAGGGGTATTTGTACGGAAAGGCCGCGGAAGCGAGAACGGGCATTGCCAGTCCCGTTTCGCGGGGGTATAATGAGGGCAGATCGTTTTTCGGAAGGAGCCGCCATGAATCCGTTTCGCAAGATCCAGTACAATTCCCCGCTGGTGCTCAATTTCGCGCTGCTGTCTCTGCTGGCGCTTTTGCTCGGCCGGCTGACCGGCGGCCGGGCCACGGCGAAGCTGTTTTGCGTATACCGCTCTCCCCTGACCGATCCGCTGACTTATCCGCGGTTTTTCCTGCACGTCCTGGGCCACAGCGGCTGGGCGCATTACAGCGGCAATATCCTGCTGATGCTCGTGATCGGGCCGCAGCTCGAGGAACGCTACGGCAGCCGTCCGCTGCTGACCGCCATGGCCGTGACCGCCTTCGTCACCGGGCTGGTGCAGTATATCTTCTTCCCCGGCACCGCACTGATGGGCGCCTCGGGCATCGTGTTCATGATGATCCTGATGGCGTCCATGGGCGGAGGCCGCGGCGGCGGGATCCCGCTGACGCTGATCCTCGTGGCCCTGTTCTACCTCGGCGGCGAGCTGGCCGACTCTCTGACCAGAGCGGACGACATCTCCCAGCTCAGCCACATCATCGGCGGCGTATGCGGCGCTGTTTTCGGCTTCCGCATGCAGAAAAAATAAGGCTTCCTGAAAAACTCTGAGCGCCTGACGGGCGCTCAGAGTTTCCTTATTCACTCGCCTGCTTTCTCCGGCAGAGCCGCCGGCTGCTTCTCGGCGAGCAGGTTTTGCCTCTCCATCAGCTCCGGGTTGGCCAGGTACTTTTTCACCTGCGCGAACGCCTGGGCGAAGTAGTGGCCGCTGGCGATGCGCTCGTCCATGACGATGCCCATGGGGATGCACCGCTCGAAGGTGACGCCGTCCCGGCTCCGGCGGGGCACCTCGCGCAGGTTGCCCATGGCGATCGCGACGCTGGTGGTGCCGAACTGGTAGACGTGATGGTAGATGTGGTTTGTGCGGATGCTGGCCAGATTGGTGATCAGCAGGCTGGCGTGGAAGGGGCTGGCGTCGATCAGCGCCCGGGGCAGCAGTCCCAGCCGGTCCCCGATCCGGATCAGACCTATCGCGGCCGTGAGCAGACCGCTCATTTTCACGAGAATATTCATGAGCCTGTCGAGGGCGTTGGCCTCTCCCTGCTGCCGGTTCTGTTCGATATAGGCGCTGATCTTCTCCTGCACCGCAAAAATGTCATCGTCATACGTCAGCCGGATCTTCGACATGGTGTCGAGCTCCGTGCCGGGCTTGAGCACCACCATGGAAACCGTGATGTCGTTGTGCTGGTAGATCTTGTGTCCCACGACGAACCGGTTCAGAGCCGGGAATTTCTCCATCGTATGCAGATAGGCCGAGAGCACCAGCGCCAGATGGCTCACGGCCTTCCCTTCCCGGCGTTTGGCGTTCATATACGCCTTCATGGGCGCCTCGGGGATGTCGATGGTGATCATGTTCATCGCATCATAGCGCTTTGTGAGGAAATACGGGATCAGATGGTACATCGGGTCCTCATGCCTGACTCTGGTGCCGTCACAGCGCATGGCTTTTCCCTCCCGTTCCAAATGCATCAATAATTAAATGTATTTTAGACCTGTCCGCCGATTCTGTCAAGATTTCCGCGCCGGGTCGGATGCGGGCGCGAAAAATGAACTTTTTGTGAATTTCCTCGGATATTCATGACTTTTATGAAAAAATCAGATAGAATACCGTTCGGAGTTTTTGTTGGGGGGATCAGTTTGAAGCGCTCTGATCGGGGGTGGTCGCCCCGTTCCCGCTTTATGGAGGGCCGGTACGGTGCCGACGCTCTGGGTCGTTTTCTGTCCTATCTGGCGCTGCTGGTCATGGTGCTGGCTTTTCTGCTGCGGAAAGCCCTCGGCGGCACGGCGGGAAATCTGCTGTGCTCGCTGTCGCTGGGGATCCTGATCTGGTTCTATTGCCGCGTCCTCTCGAAAAACCTGACAAAGCGGCAGCTGGAAAACCAGAGGTTCCTCAAGCTGGTCCAGCCCTTCTACGACTGGGTGGAGCTCCGGCGCGACTGTTACGCCCAGCGAAAGGACTACGCCTTTTTCAAATGCACCGGCTGCGGGCGCACGGTCCGGGTCCCCAAAGGCAAGGGCCGCATCCGCATCACCTGCCGGCACTGCGGATACTCCTTCGAGAAGAAAACATAAAAAACGGATCCGGTCAGATGAGCCGGATCCGTTTTTTAAGATCTTACTGCGTCACCGTCAGCGCTTCGCCGTCCCAGACGGCGCGGACGGGGCCGTCCGCGGTGCACAGGAGCGTCACGTTCTGCTTGCCCAGCACCTTGAGCAGCTCCTCCTCCACGATCTCTTCGCCGGAGACCATCTCCACCGCCCAGACCGGCGGCGCCGAGCGGAGCAGCGAGAGGAGCGCCTTGTTGCTGTCGCCGTGGTGCGGGAGCTTGATGAGCTCGTAGCTGTCCTGCGCGTTCAGCAGGAATTCCTCCAGACGCGCCTTTTTCGCGTCTCCGAGGAAGAGCAGGTTTTTCCCCTTGTAAGCGACGGTGACGATCTGGGTGTTGTTGTTGTCGTCCCCGTAGTCCCGGTCCGGGGGATCGATGAGGATCGTGCCGTTCTCCGTGGCGATGGAACAGTCTTCCGTGACGATGACCGTCTGCGTCCCCGCGGCCTCCTCGGCCCTGACCAGGGCGTTGTACTCGCTGCCCTTGTCGATGTAGCGCGTCCGGAGCACGGCCCCGACCTCGAAATCGCGGATCAGCATCGGCGCCGCGCCGATGTGGTCCCTGTCGTAATGGCTCAGGATGATATAGTCGATGCGCCTGACGCCATAGCCGCGCAGGACGGCGGCGATGGCGTCGTAGTCGTCCGCGTCGGCGGTGTCGATGAGCACCGTGAGGCCGTCGATGCGCAGGATCGTACAGTCGGACTTTCCGGTGGAGAGGAAGTCCGCCGTCAGCTCCTCCGTCACGGGCGCGTCGGTGGGCTCCGGCGACGGCGCGGCCTCCCCGGGACTCCGGTCGGCTCCGCAGCCGCACAGCACCGCGCAGGCCGTCAGCAGCGTCAGTATGGGCAGAAGGCGCAGTTTCATGGTCATTTTCCTTTCGCTTGATGTGAGTATCATTTTACTTTTCCGGCGAATTGTTGTAAACTGTTAAAAATAACGAAAAGAAAGGGGTCACCCCATGGGCAGGTCTCCGCGCCGTGCCGCGGCGCTGCTGATCGCGGCCGCGCTCATGCTCGGCCTCACGGGCTGCGGCGGCGTCAAAAACACGGTCACCTATTATACCTATTTCGATACCGTCACCACGATCACCTACTACGGCAGCGACAGGGAATTCACGGCCCTGTGCGCCGCGGCGGAGGAGATGATGGACCGCTACAACCGCGCCTGCGACATCTACCACGAGTACAGCGGCGGGGGCAATGCCTGCACGCTCAACAGGATGGCCGGGAAGGGTCCGGTCGCCGTGATGCCCGAGCTCATCGAGGTGCTCGCCTTCGGACAGGAGATGCACGAGCTCACCGGGGGGATGTGCAATATCGCCATGGGCGCCGTGTTCTCCCTCTGGCACGACTGCCGGGAAGCCGCGCTCGCCGGAGGTCGGCCCACGCTTCCCACGGACGTCGCCCTGCTGGAGGCGGCCCGGCACTGCCGCATCGACGATATCCGTCTCGACCGGCTCAACGGCACGGCCGAGCTCGCCGATCCCGACATGCGCGTGGACCTCGGCGCCGTCGCCAAGGGGTACGCCGCCGAGCGGGTGGCTATGGCGCTGGAGGAAGCCGGCTTCGACCATGTGGCGCTCAACCTGGGCGGCAACGTGCGGACCATCGGTGAAAAGTCCCGGAACACCGACTGGGTGGCGGGGATCCAGGACCCGGATCAGGCCGCGGAAAGCGCCTACCTGCTGCGGGTATCGCTGTCCGACGCCTCACTCGTGACCAGCGGGTCCTATCAGCGCTTTTACGAGGTCGGCGGCGTGCGCTATCACCACATCATCTCGCCGAAGACGCTCTATCCCGACAATACCTTCGTATCCGTCACGATCCGCGCCCACGACTCCGGCGTCGCCGACGCGCTCTCCACGGCGCTGTTCAACATGAGCTTTGATGACGGATTCAATTTCATCAACCGTACCGACGGCGTGGAGGCATGCTGGATCGATTCCTACGGTTCCGTCCGTTTCTCCCAGGGCTTCCGGCAATACGTCCTGGATTGAAAAATGACCGGCGCTTTTTCAAGCGCCGGTCATTTTTCAAAGGGCGGGATCCGCGTGACCAGCATCGCCGCCGTCAGGCCTGTGACAACGCCGCCGGCCACGCCGGAGAGCACGAGGATCGGGTAATAATAGATGAGCCGTCGGCTGCCCAGCAGCAGCATGGCCATGAGCACCTGGCCGAGATTGTGCGCAACGCCGCCGGCCACGCTGACGCCCACGGCGGAAAACCGGTCCGTTCGGCGCAGCAGGCCCATCAGCAGCAGGCTCAGCACGGCCCCGGAGAGCGAATAGAGCAGCGCGCTCATGCTGCCGAAGAGCATGCTGACCAGGAACACACGCACCGCGGAGATCGCCAGCGCCTCCCGCCAGCCCAGCCGGTAGAGCGCGAAGATCACCGCGATGTTCGCCAGACCGAGCTTGACGCCCGGCACCGCCACCGAGGGCAGCAGGGATTCCACATAGGACAGGATCATGGCCGCGGCGGTGAGCAGGGCCATGACCGTCAGTCGTTTCGTCTTCATGCTCAGCCCACGTCCACCCCGGACGTCTCCCCTCCCTCGATCTGGATCACGGTGCGGTTGGGCAGACAGATGATCGCCTCTCCGTCGCGCCGGATCGCGCCCATATGGACGCACAGCTTGTCCGGGCAGCCGGCGTCGGTCACGTCCGCGGCCCCGTCGGAGATGACCAAGACGTTGTAGGACCCCCCGTCGGGGGTGTAGAGCGTGACGGTCGTATCCGCATCCAGCGGATAGGACGCGGTCCGCTCCCCGTCCACGTAAACGGCGACCACGGCCCCGTCGGACCGGGATGCGAGCTGCCACAGGAACAGCGCGCCGGCCAACAGCACGAGCGCGCCGATCAGCAGGAGATCGGCGCGTTTTTTTCTGTTTTTGCCTCGCTTTTCCAAGGGAGCCTCCTTGAAACCGACATGGGGCGGAAAGCGGGTGTTCCTTCTGCCGCCGCAGATCGGCATTTCAAAAACTCCGTCCGGTTTTCCGACCGGACGGAGCGTTCTTCTCTCAGAGCTTTACAAGCACATGCTTCGGGCAGTTCTCCACGCACTCGCCGCAGGCAACGCACTTGTCGTAGTCGATGCGGGCCAGATTGTCCACCACGTGGATGGCGTCGTGCTGGCAGGTCTTCTCGCACTTTTTGCAGCCGATGCAGGCGACAGCGCAGGCCTTGCCGGCCACGCCGCCGGCCTGGGTGTTGCTGCAGCGCACGAGCACCCGGTCCTCGGCGAAGCGCCGCAGGGAGATGATGTGCTTCGGGCACTGTTTGGTGCAGATGCCGCATCCGGTGCACTTGGCAAAGTTAACCTTCGCCACGCCGTTGACGACATGGATCGCGTCGCTGGGGCAGGCCGCTTCGCAGTCGCCGTAGCCCATGCAGCTGCTGGGGCAGGCCCACTCGCCGGCAAAGAGGCTGTTGGCCGCGGAGCAGGTGTTGATGCCCGCGTATTCGTATTTGTGCTTGGCGTTTTCGCAGTCGCCGTTGCAGGCAACGTAGGCCACGCGCTTGATGACCTCGCCGGCCTCCACGCCCATGACGGCGGCCACGGCGGCCGCCGCGCCGGAGGCGCCGGGCACGCAGAGGTTGGTGCGCGTCTCGGTCCCCTCGGCCAGCGCGTTGGCGTAGCCGTCGCAGCCGGCGTAGCCGCAGGCGCCGCAGTTGGCGCCGGGCAGGCAGGCGCGGATGGCCGGGAACATTTCATTTTCCGGTACGCTCATGTACTTGGACGCGACCACGAGCACGACGCCGCAGACGGCGGCAATGGCGCACAGAGAGGTTACTGCGATCATGATTCCGCTCATATGGCTTCCCTCCTTAACCGCCGAAGAGCTTCTCGGCCATGCCGGTAAAGCTCATGAAGGTGAGGCTGGTGAGCGCCGCGGCCACCAGGGTGATCGGCAGGCCTTCAAAGCACTTGGGAGGCTTGGCGTTCTCCACGGCCTTGCGCACGCCGCAGAACAGGATCAGCGCCAGTCCGAAGCCCACGCCGGCGGCGAAGCCGTTGACGCAGGACTCCAGGAACGTGTAGCTCTCCTCGACGTTGAGCAGCGTCGCCGCGAGCACGATGCAGTTGGTGGTGATCAGCGGCAGATAGACGCCCAGCGCCCGGTACAGCGGAGGCATGTAGCGCTTGAGGAAGATCTCCACGAACTGCACCAGCGCCGCGATGACCAGGATGAAGATGATCGTGGACAGGTATTCCAGTCCGTTGGGGACCATGACGTAGGTGTAGATCAGCCAGGTGGCGGCGCTGGCCAGGCTCATGACGACAATGACCGCGCCGCTCATGCCCAGAGCGGAGTCGAACTTCTTCGACACGCCCAGGAACGGGCAGATGCCCAGAAACTGCACGAGGACATAGTTCTCGGTGAAGATCATGACGAACATGATCGAGAGGATCTTGGTCATACGTTCGCAGCCTCCTTCTCTTTACTCGGACAGGAGTCCGCCATGGCACAGCCGCCGCAGCCGTTCTCGCCGCAGCCCTCTCGGGCTTGAACTTCTTGCCGTGCCGGTCCAGTCCCCATACCAGCAGCGCCATCATGACGCCGAACATGAAGAATCCGCCGGGGGTCTGCGCCAGGATGCGGACCGTGTACGTCTCCGGGATGATCTGATGACCCAGCAGGCTGCCGGCGCCAAACAGCTCCCGGACCACGGCCATGGCCGTCAGGACCATGGTGTAGCCGATGCCCATGCCCAGTCCATCGAAGAAGCTGTCGCCGATGGTGTTTTTGTTGGCGAACATCTCGGCCCGGCCCAGCACGATGCAGTTGACGACGATCAGCGGCAGGAAAATGCCCAGCGCGTCGTAGAGGGTCTGCATGTATGCCTGCACCACCATCTGCACGAGGGTCACGAAGGTGGCGACCACGATGATGTAGCAGGGGATGCGGACCTTGTCGGGGATGATGCTGCGCAGTGCGGAGATGACCACGTTGGAGCAGACCAGCACGAAGGTCAGCGCCGCGCCCATGCCCAGGGAGCCGAGCACGGTGACGGAGATCGCCAGCGTGGAGCAGCAGCCCAGGATCAGGATCAGTACGGGGTTCTCCTTAAAGATACCGTTGAGGAGGATCTGCATTTTTCTTTTCATGTCGTCGCTCCTCCCTTCAGCCGATCAGCGCGGACACCGCCGCGAAGGCGGCGTTGACGCTGCTGCGGACCGCATTGCTGGTATAGGTGGCGCCGGAGCGGAGCGTCACGTCGTCGGCGCTGCCGCTCAGACCGGTGAACCGGTCGAGGATCGTGCGCTCGCCGACCTTGCTGCCCACGCCCTGGGTCTCGGTGGAGACGTCGGCGTCCACGTTCAGGATCGTGCCGGCGGGATCGAAGCCCACCGTCACCACCACGTCGCCGCCGTAGCCCTTGTTGGCCGCGGTGACCACATAACCGACGTCGTTGGTGCTCTTGTAGATGCCGGTGACGCCGCGGGCCGCCAGCTCGTCGCTGACCGCGATCTCATCAAAGCCCTCCGCCGCCGGCAGCGCCGTACGGCGGGCCGCCACGGCCGCGGCGTTCTTGTTCTCCTCAATGATGGGAGCGGTCTTGGAATTGGTGAAGCCCAGAGCGGCGGACGCGACCAGGCAGATCACAACGAGGACCACCACCGGGCGGAGCATATCCGTCCAGAGGCTGTTGTTTTTCTTTGCTGCTTCCATTACTCGTCAACACCTCCCAACGGTTTGGTACGGGTGCCGTCGTTGATGTACGGTACAAGAAGGTTCATGATCAGGATGGCGAAGGAGACGCCCTCCGCGGAGCTGGCGAACAGCCGGATGCACACGGTCAGGAAGCCGCAGCCGACGGCGAAGATCACACGGCCCTTCCCGGTCATGGGGCTGGTGACGTAATCGGTCGCCATGAAGATCGAGCCGAGCATCAGGCCGCCGGAGAACAGCGACAGGACCGCGTTCTCGGCGTTGAAGCCGTTGAAGAGGAACGTGAGCACGAACACCGTCGCCACGTAGCAGGCGGGGATCGTGGGCTTGATGACGCCGCGGACGCACAGGTAGACGCCGCCGAGGATCAGCGCCAGGGCGCAGGTCTCGCCGATCATGCCGCCGTGCTGGCCCAGCAGCAGGGTGCCGATATCGCCGATGTGCAGGCTGTCCAGCGCGGACAGCGGCGTGGCGGAGGAGAGCGCGTCGATCTTTGCCACGCTGGTCTGATAGGCGGTCATGCTGCTCGTGAAGGACAGCATCATGCAGACACGGCCCACCAGCGCGGGGTTGACGAAGTTGCAGCCCAGGCCGCCGAAGAGCATCTTGACGATGATGATCGCGATGAAGTCGCCGATCATCAGCTGCCACAGAGGCATGCCCACGGGCACGTTGAAGGCAATGAGCACGCCGGTGAGCACCGCGGACAGGTCGGAGACGGTGTCCGTCTTTTTCATCAGGCGGTTCCACACCGATTCAAGGAAAACGCAGTTGGCCGCAGAAAACGCCACGAGCACCAGCGTGCGGATCCCGAAGATCACCCAGCCGGCGATCAGCGCGGGACACAGGGCGATCAGCACGTCCAGCATCACCCGCTGGGTGGTCGCATTCGCCTTATGGTAGTGAGGCGATACGCTTACGATCAGATTGTCGTTCATTTTGCCGCCTCCTTCTGTGCCGCGTCGTACTCACGCACGAGCACCTTGGCCAGCTTGTTGACCTGCACCAGCGGACGATGGGCCGGGCACTGGAAGGCGCAGCTGCCGCACTCCATGCACAGGCCGATCTTGAGCTTCTTGAGCAGCGGGGCGTCCTTCTTCTCGTAAGCCCGTTCGAATTCCATGGGCATCAGGTTCATCGGGCAGTGGTCGATGCATCCGCCGCACTTGATGCAGGCGGTGGGCTCGGCGGGCCGGGCGTCCTTGCGGTTGAACACCAGCAGCGCGCTGGTGCCCTTGGCCACGGGGGCGTCAAGATCGCACTGTGCCACGCCCATCATCGGGCCGCCCTGCACCAGCTTGCCGGCCTCTTCCTTCAGGCCGCCGGCGAATTCGATGACCTCGCGGCTGGAGGTGCCGATGGGCGCGATGACGTTTTTGGGCTCCTTGACCGCGGAGCCGTCCACGGTGATCCAGCGCTCCACCAGAGGCATGCCCGTGGCGCAGTAATGGGCCAGCGAGGCCAGAGAGGTGACGTTCATCACGATGCTCCCCACGTCCAGAGGAAGCTTGCCCTCGGGGACGATCTTGCCGGTGACGTGGTAAACGAGGACTTTTTCACCGCCCTGGGGGTACAGGCTCGGAAGCGTCCGGACCTCCACACAGGGATCGTCGGCAAAGGCCTCGGTCATTTTGGCGATGCAGGAGGGCTTGTTGTCCTCGATGCCTATGTAGATCTTCTTGACGTCGAGCCATTTCTCCAGCAGTCTGCAGCCGGCCACGACCTCATCGGTCCGGTCGAGCATCGTGCGGTTGTCTACGGTGATGTAGCCTTCGCACTCCGCGGCGTTGATGATGACCTCCTGTATGCGGGAGGTATCCTTGACGTCCAGCTTGACCGCCGTGGGGAAGGTCGCGCCGCCCAGGCCCACCACGCCGCTGTTGCGCACGGCGTTGATGAAGCTGTTGTAGTCGGTGATCTCGGGAGGCGCCAGATCGGGAGCCGGGGTCATCTGTCCGTCGGACTCGATCTGCACGCCCTGGCAGGACGTGCCCATGAATTGCAGCACGGGGACGATCTTCTTGACCGTGCCCGAAACGCTGGCAAATACCGGGGAGGACACATAGCCACCCGATTCGGCGATCAGCTGCCCGACGTCCACATGGTCACCCGGCTTGACCACGCAGCTGGCCGGCCGGCCGATGGACATACTCAGCGGTATGGTCACCATGGCCGGGGGCGGCATCCGAACAGGAGGCATTTCGGCAGTGTTCTTTCTGTGCGGAATGTGTACTCCGCTCAGAAGCTTCAATGACATCCTTTCCACCTCTTTCTGTTACTTGTAAAACACTGGCGAATTACGGAAGCAGACCATACTTCGCCATTATTTTGCCTATTGTATCACACAGATTGTAGGAATTCTACCGGTTTTGATATGCATTTTTTTACAAAAACCGCTCCCGTTTTTTCGGCATTTGCTACATTGGAAACAAAACCCGCGCTCCTACGTTTTGTATTATTTCTTCCACGCGGAGGGGATGAACAGCATCAGCATCGGGTATACCTCCAGCCGGCCGAAGAGCATCGCAAAGCTCAGGATGATCTTCCCGAACCAGGAGAAACAGTTGTAATTCAGCGCAGGACCGGCCTTGCCCAGCGCAGGACCGATGTTGTTCAGGCAGGCGGCCAGGCCGGAGAAGGTCGTGGTGAAGTCCAGGCCCTCCAGCGCGAGCAGCAGCAGCATTCCTATAAACAGTACTAAATAGACGAGCAGGAACACCGCCACGGAATCCATGGTCTCGTCCTCCACCACCTCGCCGTCCATATGGATGATATCCACCTCCTTGGGGTGGATCGCCCGGCGGACGCCGCGCTTGATATACTTGAACATCAGCACGACGCGCACGACCTTGACGCCGCCGCCGGTGGAGCCGGCGCAGGCGCCGCAGAACATGAGGATCACCAGGACGGTCTTGGACAGCCAGGGCCACAGGTCGAAATCCGTGATCGAAAAGCCGGTGGTGCTGATGATGGAGGCGACCGTAAAGGAGGAATGGTGGAGCGCGGTGCTCAGAGATTCACACTGCGGGAGGATGTTCCATGTGATGACTGCGACGCAGGCGGCGTACACGCCCGCGAAGGTCCAGAGCTCCTCGTTGCGGAAGGCGGTGCGGAAGCGGCGCACGAGGATCAGGTAATACACTGTGAAGTTCACCGAAAAGAGCAGCATGAACACGGTCATGACGATCTGGGAATAGGTGCTGTACACGGCCATGCCCAGGTTCTTTACGGAGAACCCGCCGGTGCCGCCGGTGGCGAACACGGCCGTGAGCGCGTCGAAAACGGGCATATCCACGACCAGCAGCAGGAACATCAGGACCGAGATGGCGATATAGATCATGTAGAGGATCTTTGTGGAGCGCTGCATACGGGGCACCAGCTTCCCCACCTTGACGCCCGGAGATTCGGCCCGGAGCAGATGGAGCGCATCGCCCGAGTTGTCGGTGATGTTGCTCACCGACAGTACGAACACCAGCACGCCCATGCCGCCCAGCCAGTTGGTAAAGCTGCGCCAGTACAGGATGCCCATGGGCAGGTCCTCCACCGCGGCGATCACGCTCGCGCCGGTGGTGGTGAAGCCCGAGACGATCTCGAAGAAGCAGTCTACATAGGAGGGCACCGCATGACTCATATACAGCGGCAGCGCGCCGAAGAGCGAGAGCACCAGCCAGGTCAGTCCCACGGTGACGAAGCCCTCGCGGGCATAATATTCCGTGCGGGTGACTTTGATGCGCCGCAGGATCACGCCGCACAGCAGCAGCAGCGCCATGGTCGCGGAAAAGCCCGCCACGGCCCCCCACTCGTTCTTGTACAGCGAGATGCCCAGCGCCGGCGCCATGAAGGCGGCCTCCACCTCCAGCGCCACGCCGAGGATCCGGCAGATAACAGCTACGTTCATGCTTCCACCCCTTTAGTCGGCAAAGATGTCACGCAGCTCGACGATGACACGGTTGCGGGTCGTGACCACGACCACCACGTCCCCCTTGCGCAGGACGTCGCCGCCTCCGGGGAAGATCACCTGGCCCTGGCGGGTGATGCAGGAGAGAAGGATGTTCGGCTTGAGCTTTACGTCGGCCAGCCGTTCGCCCAGGTGAGGCGTCCCGTCGGTGACCTCGAATTCCAGGGATTCCACCTTGCCGTCCATCATGTTGTAGACCGACAGCACGCTCGCGGCGCTGGTGCTCTGCATGGCGCGGACATAGCGGATGATCTCCTGGGCGCAGATGTCCTTGGGGCTGACGGTGGAACGGATGCCGCAGTTCTGGCAGACGGAGATATATTCGCTGCGGTTGACCTTGGGGATCGCCTGGGGTACGCCGACCATGTTGGCGTACATGCAGATGAAGACGTTCTCCTCGTCCATATTGGTCAGGGCCAGCACCGCGTCCATCTGCGTGATGTTCTCGCTCTTGAGGATCTCCTGGCGCGTACCGTCGGCGCACAGGACCAGGACGCCGGGCAGCATTTCGGCGATGCGCCGGCAGCGCTCCGGATCCTTGTCCAGGAGCTTGACGTTGACGCCCGAATCGGTCAGCATCTTCGCCAGGCTGATGCCCATGCGTCCGCCGCCGATAATCATTACGTTTTTGACCCGTTTCTTGCGCAGGCCGAGACTGCCCATCAGGCGGGCCAGGTCGGCGGAGGCCGCGGTGACGTAGATCTCGTCCCCCTCCTGCAGCACGAAGGACCCGTCGGGGATGATCCCCTCACCGCCGCGCTGCACCGCGCAGATCAGGACCTTCTGGCCCAGGACCCGGGGCAGATCCATGAGCTGTTTGCCGACAAGGACGCTCCCCGCCTTGAGCTCGATGGTCACGATCTCCACGCGGCTCTTGGAAAAGGACTCGCGCTTGAGGAAGCCGGGGAACTGGAGCAGCCGGAAAACCTCCCGCGCGGCGGAGCCGTCGGGCGTCACCATCATGGACAAGCCGAGATCCTCCCGCAGCAGCTCCATCTCCTCCCGATACTCCCAGCGCCGCATCCGGGCGATGGTGTTCGGGCAGCCGAGCTTGCGGGCAAGAAAGCAGCAGAGGATATTGACCTCGTCGTTGGGCGTGGCGGCGATCAGCAGGTCGCTCTCCCCCACCCCGGCCGCGCGCTGGGCGCCCAGCGTCGTGCCGTCGCCGAGGATCGCCATGCAGTCCAGGCTGGTGGACAGCCACTCATAGTTGGCGGAATTCTCATCGATGATGGTGATGTCATGGCCCTCGCCGGAGACCTCACGGGCGATGGCAAAGCCGACCTTTCCCCCGCCAACGATCACGATCTTCATCAGCTCATCTCCTTATGTCCTCATGCTCACGGGCATACGGACAAAAACGTGCGTATTATTGGATGGTATTATATTACTTCTCCCGACAAATGGCAACCAGATTATAAGGCGATGCGGGACAAGATTGAAAAATTGTTTTTTTATGCTTGACATCCCATCATGCCTTTGGTAAAATGACAAAGCCGCCAAAACGGGAGCATAGCTCAGCTGGTTAGAGCACATGCCTTACAAGCATGGGGTCACAGGTTCAAGTCCTGTTGTTCCCACCAATCCCGTCTTCATGGCGGGGCCAATTTGCCTCGGTAGCTCAGTAGGTAGAGCAGCGGACTGAAAATCCGCGTGTCGCCAGTTCAATTCTGGCCTGAGGCACCATATGCGGGCATAGCTCATTTGGCAGAGCGCCACCTTGCCAAGGTGGAGGTAGCGAGTTCGAATCTCGTTGCCCGCTCCAATGGCGCCATAGCCAAGTGGTAAGGCAGCGGACTGCAAATCCGCGACTCTCCGGTTCAAATCCGGATGGCGCCTCCACTTTTTGTTCAGGCCGCCGCGATCGCGGCGGCCTGAACCATTTTCAATACGGAGTGGTATCGAAGCGGTCATAACGGGGCGGTCTCGAAATCGTATCACCTTTATGTATCCTCCGTTCCCCGGAACCCTTGATTTTATTGGGTTTTCGGAGGGTTCGAAAGCCAAAAATCAAATATGTTCTCCCCATCAGTTCTCCCCAAAATCCGAGGTGTTTTTCGGGGGGCAGATGTGAAGATAAACACGGAGAGGTATCGAAGTGGTCATAACGGGGCTGACTCGAAATCAGTTTGGGAGCAATCCCACGCGGGTTCGAATCCCGCCCTCTCCGCCAGACTTGAGTGA
>JAFXYJ010000133.1 GCA_017541825.1 Oscillospiraceae bacterium
AAACCGCCCCCGGCGGTTTTCTATCGCTTACGCGATGCCTCCTTTTCGAATCTCGTTTTGACGAAAAAACCCCGGCCCCCAACAAGGGAGCCGGAGTTTTTTTGGAGCGGGCAACGAGATTCGAACTCGCTACCTCCACCTTGGCAAGGTGGCGCTCTGCCAAATGAGCTATGCCCGCATTTTCGGATGCGGGCATCATTATAACAAATTGTCGCCGAATGTCAAGTAAAAAATCAACGATCCCTATGCTTCGAGATCACGGATGAAGATCGGGCGCACATTGGGGTCCGGCGTCGTGCGCACCACGACCTCGAAGCGGGGGAGGGAGCGGAGCATGTTGCTCAGCTTGCCGAAGCCGTAGTTGCGCGGGTCAAAATCGGGCTGCTTCTTGATGAGCAGGTTGCCCAGATCGGACAGATCGGCAAAGCCGTCGTCGTCGGCGATATCCGCCACGGAGTCGGCGATCAGCTGCTCGATCTCGTCGGGGACGAATTTGTCCGGCAGCAGGCGGTCGGCGGTCTTGTCCGGCGTCTTGCCGGTCTTGGACGACGATTTCTGGGATTCGGCCTTCTTCTGGGTCTCCGCCTTCTTCTTCCGGGCGGATTCCTCGGCCTTCTGCATCCGTTCCCGCAATACCTCGATATAGATGAACTTGTCGCAGGCCACGATGAACGGATTGGGCGTTTTCTTCTCGCCCATGCCGATCACGTACATCCCCGCCTCGCGCAGCCGGATGGCCAGGCGCGTGAAATCGCTGTCCGAACTCACCAGCACGAACCCGTCGCACTGACCGGCGTAGAGGATGTCCATGGCGTCGATGATCATGGCCGAGTCGGTGGAGTTTTTGCCGGTGGTGTACCCGTACTGCTGGACGGGCGTCACGGCGTTTTCCAGCAGCGACTGCTTCCACCCGCCGATGTTGGGGCTCGTCCAGTCGCCGTATATGCGCTTGATGGTGGGCGTGCCGTAGATCGCGATCTCATCCATGGCGTATTTCAAACTGTCCCGGGGCACGTTGTCCGCGTCGATCAGCACCGCCAGACGCAGGTTGTTCTGATCTGTCAACAGGGTCACCAGCCTTTCCTGACGGTATCATATCATAAAACTCATCCCGGGACAAGTGCGCATTTCGGGCAGAGCAAATGAGCGCGGCACCGTACCGTGCCCGATGCGAAAATGCTGTTTGCTACCGGCAAAAGCCTTTCCGAACGGTTTGCTGCCGCGCTTTCATATGGCGTCGTCTGCCGACGCCCGATCGGCGCGCCGGATGGACCGAACACCGTATTCTTCTGTTGCTTTTTGACATGCCCTGTGCTATAAATAGTGTGTCTGAATGTCTCGATCCGGGCAGTTTTTTACACAATTTCAATAAACCTGCATGCTTTGCGTGAAAAAAGCCGTTTCTGACTTCGGTCGAAAACGGCTTTGACAAACGGGGCTGAATGCATTCGCAGACGCTTTGCGGCGGAGGGCGCAGATGACTGAAAATAAAGAGAAAAAAAGGAATAAAGGAATATTGTATTGGTCGGTCTGAAATGTGACCGCAATCTCGGGGATCAGGTCATATTTCAGATGAGCCGGTATTACCTTGTCGGTGTTCTCAAGGAGCTCGGTGCCGAGGATGTTGAGATCAGAGAAATGGACATGATGGGGCGAGACGCCCCCGGCCGGAATCTGATCAGAGAGGAATTCAGAAAGGATTTTCTCTTCAAACTGCTGAGATTTTCACGCAGGTTTTATCAGGGCGCGGCGGAAAAGGCTGAGGATTATCTGCAAAAAATCACGACCGAGGAATGCTGCGGGCGTTATATCGATGAAAACACGATCGCCGTGATTTTCGCGGGCGGCGGACTGATCAAATACAGAGTACAGACTCTTTATATCAACATCGACGTGATCACGCGATTTGCGGAAAAGTACGGTGTCCCGGTCATGTTCTCCGCCGTGGGCGTCGAGGGATATGACAGGGACGATTACCGATGCCGGATGCTTGTGAACGCGGTAAAGAGAAAGAATGTCAGGTTTATCTCGACCAGAGACGACATTGAAACACTCAGAAACCATTACAGCACCGAATCGCAGATCACCGCCCTTGCCGCAGATCCCGCGTGCGGCGCCGCCGCGGTGTTTCCGCCCGCGGAAAAACAGGACCGTGCCGTCAAGACCATTGGGCTGGGGATCGCGAGGAAAGACATTTTTCGGGATTATGGCGTTGCTTTCACGGAAGAACAGGCGCTTGCGTTATGGTCATCGCTGTATGAAATGCTGACCGGCAGGGATTATCGGTGCACAGTCTTCTGCAACGGCGCCGTGAGTGATTACAGCTTCATCAACGAATGGGCAGACCACATGGGGTTCAGTCCGGAGATGCGAGAGGCCATGATCATGAATCGGCCCGAGTCCTCGGAAGAGTTGACCGAGATTATCACGTCCTGTGACGGGATCATCGCGACAAGGCTGCATACCGCCATCCTGGCATACGCATACTCGATCCCTTCCGTTTCGCTGGTATGGAACGATAAACAACTCTTTTTCGGCCGACAGATCGGTGCCCCCGAACGGTTTATCACCTTTGACGGTTTTGACTGCGGCCATATCGTGGAAACACTGGAAAGCGCCATGGAGAACCCACGGACAAACAGTGACAGGGAAAAGTATATTTCGACCACGAAGGAAGCAATAAGAGACTTTCTGGAGCCCGTCGTATCAAACTGAGGAATCGCTGCCCGCGGTGAACAAAAACCTGTTGCCGAATGAACGAGGACGGTGCCGGGATGCTTCCCTCGGAGAGGCTTTCATCCCTCCGTTTGTCAGCGGACCGTGACAGGCTGCTTGATTCAGGAGACAGTAATATGGATAAGCTCGTCATGATCAACCGAACACAGGAAAGGCTTCTGACAGTGACCGTCCGCAGTATCTACTGGGAACGGGTCAATCTTTATTTGAAGATCGACGTTACGGCGCATGAGGGCACAGTGTTTCCGGACGAGCTGGATTTTTACCTTGTCAATGAGAAGCATGAGGCAAAGGCACGTTTCAAAGCGGAGGATCGTGCGCAGGATCATGCGCTTCTGCTCCTTCAGATCACCAATCCGGGCAACTGCCTGTGTATGCCGGAAGGCAGATATCAATGCTATGCCTGCCGCGGAAATGAGATCCTTGCGGCGGCCGCTATCGATTCCGACCTGGCCTCGTCGCTGCTCGATGTCGACAGAGCCTTTCAATACAGCGCCGGACACTGCAGCCACAGCTATACCGTCTCTTTCTCTGTCGGAGAAAACGAGGACGACCTGCGGCTGATCGTTCAGATCCTGGATATGGTCCAGTCTCACATCCCGCGGCGGATCGCCTGCAGGAACGCGGCAGTAAACCTGATAAAAAAGATGCTGTCCGCCTATTATGCCGTCTCGCATCGGTGGTATCGCTTCTTTTCGTCCCGAAAGAGGAAAAAGACGATCCTGTTTTTAAGTGAACAGACCTTTGAGCCCAGCGCCACGATGAGGGTCCTATACGAACGTATGCTTCAGCGTGGGATCGACAAAGAATTCAATATCCTGTTCTCCCTGCAAAAAGGGGAGATCTGGCGGAGTGGCCCGAAATACTGTCTGGGAGCGCTGCGGAAAATGGCGCGTGCCGACCAGATCTATGTGGATGACCGCTTTTCTGTGTTTTCGTGGCTGACGGTGGCTGCCGATACGCAGCTCGTTCAGCTCTGGCATGCGGGTGCCGGTTATAAATCCAGCGGTTTGAGCCGCCTGGGCAGTCAGAACAGCCCGTCTCCCTACGGAGCTCATCGTCAGTACGATTACGGGATAACGCCGAGCGCGAAGATCGCGTCGTTTTTCTCGGAGGTCTTCGGCATCAACACGGAACAGATCCTGCCCACCGGCATGCCCCGGACGGATGAGTTCCTGTCTGCGGAGCATCGGGAGGAAAAAACAAAAGAACTGTACGAAAGCTTTCCGGCCATCCGGGGGAAAAAGGTCATTTTGTTTGCGCCGACCTTTCGCGGCCACGACCAGAATGACGCCTGTTATCCTTATGGGATGATCGACTTTGACGCGCTGTACAGCTTCTGCGGCGAGGAGTATGTTGTCTGGTTCAAAATGCATCCCTGGGTTTCGGAGCCGGTCCCCATCGCGGAGAAATACAGCGACCGCTTTTTTGACATGTCGAAGTATCCCAGTATCAACGACCTTTTCTACGTAACGGATATCCTTATCGGCGATTATTCATCCAATGTCTTTGAGTTTTCCCTGATGTCCCGCCCGATGCTGTTCTATGCTTTCGATGAAGCGCGGTATTCTGTGGTACGCGGCTTTCACAGGGATTATCGTTCTTCGATCCCCGGCAAGCTGTGTCAATCGTTTGAGGAACTGCTGCAGGCACTGAAGGATGAGGATTATGAACTGGACAAACTGACGCAGTACAGGGCGCGGCATATCGACGTCATCGACACGGGAGCATCGGATCGCGTGATCGACTGGATCGTACTCGGAAAGCTTCCGGGGGAGTATGCACAACGCATTGCCTGCGCAAAGGCAGACTATGAGAAGACAGCGTCCGCTGATTTTTCTTGCCTGGACGATCTGACGGATAAAGGTCCCGACACCGGACGGTGTTGAAAAGGAGACGCGTAAAATGAACATCGCACTGATTTTTGCCGGCGGCACCGGCCAGCGCATGAACAGCCGCACCAGACCGAAACAGTTCCTGGAGCTCAACGGGAAACCGATCATTATCCACACTATGGAGCATTTTGACCGGCATCCCGAGATAGACGGCATCGTGGCGGTCTGCCTGAAAGACTGGATCCCGTATCTGGAGGAACTGGCTGACCGGTTCCGTCTTCGCAAGCTGCGCTGGATCACCGAAGGCGGCGCGACCGGACAGGAGTCGATCCGCAACGGCCTGTTCGTTCTCGAAGGCGACGAGAGCGTCAGCGAGGACGCCCTTGTGCTGATCCATGACGGTGTGCGTCCGCTGATCAATGCGGATCTGATCACCCGGAGCATCGCCATGGCCGGGGAGCGCGGTAACGCCATTACGGTCACGCCGGCCACGGAGACGATCATAGAGGTCGACGGCGACAATACGGTCTCGGGGATCCTGGACCGCAGCATATGCCGGATGGCGCGGGCGCCGCAGACCTTTGTTCTCAGGGATATCCTGGCCGCACACCACAGAGCGATGGAAGAAAACTATACCGACGCGATCGATTCCGCCACTCTGATGACACGGTACGGCGCCTCGCTTCATATCGTGGAGGGGCCGGTGGAAAACATAAAAATCACCACACCCGCCGATTTTTATATTTTTCGCGCCATTACGGAAGCGCGCGAGAATTCACAGATCTGGGGCATTTGAAAATGTGGAAAGAAAACACTGTCTTTTGTGAAGATCTGGAGAATCTTTGTCAGAGCGCGTGCATTCCCTGGGATTCCTTTCACGGAAAGACGGTCTTTATTACCGGCGGTACCGGACTGATCGGCTACACGGCCGCGAGCGCGCTGCTGTATTACTCGATGACGCGTGATTGTCCGCTGAGGGTGCTGCTGTTGGTGCGCAGCCGGGACGAAGCCGCCGCCCGGTATGCCGCACAGATAAACGACGGCTGTGATATAGACTTTATCGAAGGCACGGTAGAGGAGCTCCCGGCGATCGCCGGGCATATCGACTATATCATCCACGGGGCCTGTCCCACGGCCAGCGGGTATTTCCTCAGTCACCCGGCGGAGACGGCCAGAACGATCCTGCTGGGGACGGCCAACCTGCTCGCTTTGGCGGCGGAAAAGCGGGTCTCGGGTATGGTATTCCTCTCAAGCATGGAGGTTTACGGCCAGATCAGCGAACGGCGGGAGCTCCCGGAAGACGATCTGGGCACGGTCGACATCTCTCTGCCGAGGAGCGTATATCCGGAGGGCAAACGCATGGCGGAAAACCTCTGCTGCGCCTGGGCGGCAGAGTACGGCGTGCCGGTCGCCATCGTTCGGCTGGCGCAGACATTCGGCCCCGGCGTGAAACGGGACGATCAGCGCGTATTCGCCTATATGGCCCGGTGTGCTTTGGACGGAGAGGATATCCGGCTCGCCACCGCCGGCGACAAGGAGAACATGTATCTCTATACGGCCGATGCCGTCAGCGCGATTTTGCTGCTGCTCGCCCGTGGGGAGCGCGGGACCGCTTACAACGCGGGCAACCCGGACACCTACTGCTCCGTCAGGGAAATGGCGGAGCTGACGGCACGCACTATCGGAAACGGAGAGATCTCCGTGCGGACGAATACAGGCGGGCAGACCGCCGCCTTTCGCCCGGATGGCTACCTGAAGCTCGATGTTTCAAGGATCTCCGCATTGGGTTGGAGAGCGGGGACATCTTTGGGAGAGATGTTCCGGCGAATGGCAGCGTGTTTTGATAAATAAGGAGCGGATGATATGGGTTCGTTTTTCAGAATGCTGCTTGTCTATGCCGCAGAAGATCGTCTTTTGCTTCAAATCCGTGAAAAGCTTGATAGATGGCTGGGCCTTCTGGTCAGAAAACTGGCATTCCGAAAAGAAAAAATCGTACCTGAAAAGGTATTTGTGATGACCTATGATGACCAGTTCAACTGCAATCCGAAATATATTGTGCAGGAGCTTATCCGCAGGAAGCTTCCCCTGGATATCGTCTGGGCAGTGCCGGAAAACGGAGACATTCCGTACGACCGTTTCCCGCCCGAAGTTCGGCTCGTTCCGAGAAAATCATTCAATATGATGCG
The DNA here is from genome assembly GCA_017541825.1 of Oscillospiraceae bacterium. Taxonomy (GTDB): domain Bacteria; phylum Bacillota; class Clostridia; order Oscillospirales; family Oscillospiraceae; genus Apopatocola. The sequence goes on from JAFXYJ010000133.1 coordinate 6,758, forward strand.
GGAGATGGCCTCTGCCCATATCTGGATCGACAACGCTTTGGACTGTGTTTGGTACGGGATGCCCAAGAAAAAGGGACAGGTTTTTCTGAACACGTGGCACGGCAGCCTCGGCATCAAGAGGCTTGCCGGCAATCGCCACTGGCGCAGAAGTGCTGCCAGATGCAACAAGCTCGCGGATTATTTCATTGCCAACAGCAGCTTTGAGGAAAACGTGTATAAGTCCAGCTTTTGGCCGGATGTCCCGGTGCTGAAGTTCGGTCATGCGAGAAACGACATTCTGTTCGATCCCGGCATGCGTATCAAGATGCGTGAAAAAGTGATGAATGCGCTCGGGATTGCAGACAAGGACGCCAAGCTCTTCCTCTATGCCCCAACATTTCGGGACAGCATGACCATGGACTGGTTTGACGCGGATCTGGAAAAAGTCAGGGAGAGCCTGGAAAGCCGTTTCGGCGGCGAGTGGGTGATCCTTGTGCGGATGCATTTTAAAGACCGGCTGCTGCACAGCCGGAACAGCTGCTTCAATGACCACGTGATCAATGCCTCGCAGATCGATGACATGCAGGAGCTCCTGGCGGCGGTCGATGCGGGAATGTCCGATTATTCCAGTTGGGTTTTCGATTTCCTGCTGACCGGACGGCCTGTTTTCCTTTACACACCGGATATAGACAAGTACGATCATGATCGCGGCTTTTATTATCCGCTTGCGAGCACGCCTTTTTCGATCTCCAGGAATATGCGGGAGCTCGAAACGGCGGTGAGAGAATTTGACGAGGATGAATACCGGAGAAAGGTTAAGGCATTCCTGACCGAAAAAGGCTGCTATGAAGACGGGCATGCCAGCGAACGTATAGCGGATTTCATTGCCGATCTGATCCAAAAATGATCGATCCCCGGGCCTGCCGGACAGAAGGCGGACCCGGGGGCTTTTTCTGGAAAGAAGCAGGAGCTTTTTCATACGCGCAGCGTTTTCCTCAACCTTTATGACGGCTGCAGAGCCTCGGCGCGGTTCCGCGCCTTTCGGTTCTTCCGCGGCCCCAAAAGTCCCCGACAGGACCCGGTCGTATTTTCAGACCGGCGAGTCCTGCGCTTGTTCCAGAAGTGTGATCTCCGAGGCGGACACCTCATATGCGACGCGGTGCAGAGCCTGGCCGTCCAGGTTCTTTATGTATTCCCGGCTCTGGATCCTTCCGTCCAGCCGCAGCCGCGTGCCTGTCGTCCAGCCGGAGGCCAGGCGGGCGTTGGCGCCCCACGCGATGCACGGGAGGTAGTCGCTGCGCCCGTAGGGACGGTTGACGGCCAGCAGCAGATCGGAGATCTCGCGCCCGAGGGGCGTGGTGCGGTAGGTGGGCTCCCTGCAGAGCGTGCCTTCCAGCTCCACCCGGTTTTCCCAGAGACTGTGCTCCGGCGTCTCCATGGTCCGGACGAAAACGGTGACGACCAGCCGGCTGCCCTCGCCGCTGCGGTTGTTGAACGAGCGCAGCTCACCCGCCAGGCGCAGGAACCCGGCACGGGAAAGGCGCAGGACCGGCAGAAGCGATTCGCGCAGGATAATGTTGATCCGGTCCGCCGTACCGGAGAGACGGAGCACCTCCAGCGGGAAGGTGTAAAACCGCTCGCCCCGGCTGGCATGGGAAAACGTGGGCTCGCCGGCGGGTATGCCGCACAGCACGACACGGTTGCAGCTTGCTGTTTCATCCATGGAGAACACCTCACGAAAAGGTATTCACGCGAAGGAACAATTATCACCGGAGAATAACGCCTTGTCAAAAAGCACGGGGTATGATATGCTTATACAAAGAAATGAGGGATTAACTATGGAACTGCAGGAGATCCTTTCCCGGTGCGACCACACGCTGCTGCGCACCGACTGCACCGCCGCCGAGATCCGCGAACTGTGCGACGACGCGATCCGCTTCGGATGCGCGAGCGTATGCATCCCGCCCGTGCATGTGGCGGGAGCCAAGCGCTATGTGGGAGACAGAATGAAGATATGCACCGTGATCGGGTTCCCCAACGGGTACCAGACCCCGGTGGTCAAGGCCTTTGAGGCCAACGACGCCGTGCGCAACGGCGCCGACGAGATCGACATGGTTATCGACCTGTGCATGGTGAAGGACCGTGCCTGGGACAAGCTCGCCGACGAGATCGACCGGGTCAAACGCGCCTGCGACGGACGGCTGCTCAAGGTCATCATCGAGTGCTGTCTGCTGACCGAGGAGGAGAAGCTGGAGATGTGCCGGATCGTATCGGCCTCCGGCGCGGACTACATCAAGACCTCCACCGGCTTTTCCAGGGGCGGGGCCACCTTTGAGGACGTGGCGCTGCTGCGCGCCAACTGCGATCCCGCGGTGAAGGTCAAGGCGGCCGGCGGCATCTCCTCGCTCGAGGACGCGGAGCGGTTCATCGAGCTGGGGGCGGAGCGCCTGGGCACCAGCCGGATCGTCAAGATCGCCAGGGAACAGGAATAACGCATGTTTTTCGGGAGATCCGCGCATGAAGGACCGAATCGCACTCTGGGACAACTATAAATTTGTACTGATCACTCTCATGGTGATCGGTCATTTCTCGCATTACGTCACGAAAGGATATCCGACGAATCAGGCGATCTTTCTTTTCATCTACTCCTTTCATATGCCGGCGTTCATCTTTGTTGCCGGCATGTTCCACAATGACCGCCGGATCAAATCCAGAGTGCTGTTTTTTATCTGCGCCGGATTTTTGCTCAAGGCGCTGCTGGCCGTCATCGAACGGCTGAACGGGACGGTCGCGCCGGAGTTCACGGTGCTGGGCGGACTGACCCTGCCGTGGTTCATGTTTTCCATGGCGTGGTTTACGCTGCTGCGGTACCTGCTGCGCGACCGGAACCCCTGGTTCGTGATCGGGGCGTTCGTGGTGCTGGCCTGCTTCGCTGGGTATGACAAGTCGATCGGCGACTATCTCTACCTTTCCCGGACGATCGTGTTTTTCCCGTTCTATATGGCCGGCTCGGCATTGGATCCGGAGAAGACCGCCGCCGCTGTGAAAAAACACAAATGGTACTATGCCGCCGCTCTGGCTGTGCTGTGCCTGTGGGGATGGTGCTGCCTGCGGAGGCTGGATTTCTTTTACCGCTTCCGGCACCTTTTCACGGGGCGCAATCCCTTCTCTTCGAGAGTGATCGCCTACGGGCCGCTGGCCCGGCTGTTCTGTTACGCGGTCACCTGCGTCACGGGTCTTTCACTGCTCGTGCTGACGCCTTCCCGGCGTCTCCCCGGCATCACGGTCTGGGGGGGGCGGACGCTGGAGGTCTTTTTCTGGCACAAGCTGTTTTTCAACGTCCTTGATCTGCCCGGCCTGTTTTACCGGGGAACGCCGTACAAGGAGATCTATTATGTCCTGGCGATCCTGATGACGGTGCTGATCGCCGCCGTGCCGTGGTTCTCCTTCCCGCTCCGGCAGCTCCGGACGCTGTGCTACCGGACAACGGAGGACGGCGGGGGGAAATAGCTTCCCTCACGGAAAAAAGATACGGTTCCCTCTTGACAAGCCGCATCGGCGCGACTATAATACCCATGCTCAATAAAGTAGGTCGTATCCGACCTCACCCGGCCGCCCTGGGCGCGCCGCGGTCAACAATGCGTTTGACGTCCACGGGGTGGACTGCGTTTTTGTGCGGATACGATCGGCGTATCCGCCTTGTTTTTTGTCCGACGAAACCACGTTTATTATGGAGGTGTTTGACGATCGCTACCCAGAATCACTTGCTCAATGACGAAATCAGCGAACCGGAGGTCCGCTTGATCAGTGAGACGGGCGAGCAGCTCGGTATCATGTCGAGCGAGGACGCTCTGCGTGTTGCCGAGGAGCGGGACATGGATCTCGTGCTGATCTCCCCGCAGGCCAAGCCGCCGGTGTGCCGGATCATGGATTACGGCAAGTTCCGTTTTGAGCAGACCAAGAAGGAAAAGGAAGCCCGCAAAAACCAGCACACCATCGAGGTCAAGGAGATCCGCATGTCGCCCGGCATCGGCGACAACGACTTCAACACCAAGCTGAAGAACGGGCAGAAATTCCTGATGGACGGTAACCGGCTCAAGGTCACCGTGCGTTTCCGCGGCCGCGAGATGGCGCACACCAATATCGGCGAGCAGCTCCTGCGCAGCTTTGCCGAGCAGTGCGGCGAGATCGCTACTATGGACAAAAACCCCAAGCTGGAGGGCAGGAACATGTCCATCTTCCTGTCCCCGAAGGCGCCTGACAAACAAGCAAACAAAAAGTAAAGGAGATATATGTCACATGCCGAAACTCAAGACGCACAGCGGCGCGAAGAAGAGATTTAATCTCACCAAGACCGGCAAGGTCAAACGTGCTCACGCCTACAAGAGCCACATTCTCAACAAAAAATCCACCAAGCGCAAGAGAGGCCTTCGTCAGGGCACCTATGCCGACGTCACCAACGAAGCCACCATCAAGCGGATGGTCCCGTACAAATAAGGAGGATTTTGAAATATGGCCAGAGTTAAAGGCGCGATGATGACGCGCAAGAGAAGGAACAAAAAGCTTGGTCTCGCCAAGGGTTACTGGGGCTCCAAGTCCCGTCACTATAAGATGGCCAATGAGCAGCTGATGAAGTCCGGCCGCTACGCCTATGTGGGGCGCAAGCTCAAGAAGCGTGACTTCCGTCAGCTGTGGATCACCCGCATCAGTGCCGCGTGCAAGCTCAACGGCATGAACTACTCCACCTTCATGCACGGCCTGAAGACCGCCGGCATCGAGATGAACCGCAAGATGCTCTCCGAGATGGCGATCCACGAGCCCGCCGCCTTCACCGCTCTGTGCGAGAAGGCCAAGGCCGCCCTCTGATAACCGATCGCAGCAGGGCATCGCGGCGTCTGCGACCGCAGACGCAGACATGATCCAAATCGTTTTTTCCCCGGGGGACACGCGCCCCGGGAAAAACACTTCCCCCGGGAGTACCGCTCCCGGGGGATTGCCGTATATTGGCAGAAAAAACGCATTGTATGTCTCCGCGCGGCGGAGTAGAATGTACTCATGGAAACAAGGCAGAAAAAACGCAGTGCCGTCCGGCTCTGGCGGCTGTGCCCCCTGCGGCACACGCTGCTGTGCCTTTCTCTGCTGTGGACGGCGGTATATTTCCTCACGCGCGGCGACCGGACGTGGATGAACGCGCTGTGCCGGGATCTGGTGCGGCCCTGGCACGCGCTGGCCGGCCGGTTCTATTCCCTGGTCCGTTTTTCCGCCGCCGAGTGGATCATCGCGCTGTGGGTCGTGATAGGTCTGTGCTTCATCGTCCAACTCGTTTTACATTTCCGCCGCCGCGGGGGATGGGAGGCGCTGTGGCGCTGGGCGGTCTCGCTGTGTACGACCGTGAGCGTGATCTTCGGTCTGTTCTGTCTCTGGTGGGGCGTGTACTACTATGCCGACAGCTTTACCGAGACCTCCGGGCTGGAGCGGCGGGAGATCAGCGCCGCGGAGCTCGCGGCGGTGACGCAGCATTTTGCCGATCTGGCCAACGAGTATTCCCCGCGTGTCGAGCGGGACGAGAACGGTCTCTTCACCGCCGATCTGTCCGGGCTCTTCGATCATTCGACGGAGCTGTACCGCGCTGTGGAGGCGGAAGTGCCCGGCCTGGCCGGACCTGCTCTGCGGGCAAAGCCGGCGGTTTTTTCCCGGCTCATGAGCATGATCAACAACACCGGCTATTTCTTCTGCTTTACCGGAGAGGCCAACGTCAACGTGGACTGCACCATGGCGCTGCTGCCCGCGACCATCGCCCATGAGCTGGCGCACCAACGGGGCGTGGCCAGGGAGGACGAGGCCAATTTTGCGGGGATCGTCGCCTGCCTGGCAGACGGTGACGCCGCGTTCGCCTATTCCGGCGCGCTGATGGCCTACGTATACCTGGGCAACGCTCTGCACGACACCGATTATGAGCTCTGGGAACAGGTTTACGCCTCCCTCAACGAGGACGTACATAACGATCTCCGGGCGCACAACGCCTACTGGGCGCGCTATGACGACAGTAAGGCCGCGGAGATCACGGACAGAGTCTATGAGACGGTCCTGAAAACATACGGGGACGACCGGGGCATGCGCAGCTATGACGCCTGTGTGGATCTGCTGGCGGTATGGATCCTCGACCGGTCATAACGACTGCCGCATGGTGTTGATTATTCAATAAAGAGCGGCCGACCTGCAAGCGGATCGGCCGTCCTTTAAATGCTTTTATGCTTTTCCTGCGGCGGAAATCGGCTCCGCATCCGCCTCGGCGCTGCGTCTGTGCGCGGGAGCGTCAGGGCTTTTCCTCCACGATGGTGATGCGGCCCTGTCCGTAGGGATCCGCGTATTCCTCACCGATCGTGCCGCCCAGCGTCTGGGTGATGTAGTCGATCAGCACCTGGTTATCCAGCTTGACGCGTTCCTGCAGGACCTTTGCGCCCTCGAACATGGCGTAGCCGTCACCGTTTTCGAGCAGCGTATAATCGACGCTGGCCACGGTGTAGACGGCTTCGGGGTCGACCGGCTCGCCGCCGACGAGCACGTTCATAACGCGCCGTTCGCCCTCGACGCCGGCATAGTACCGGTTTTCGTCCTCAATGCAGGTGCTGTCGATATAGCTGTGGATCTCGTAGCTCATGCCGGATACCTGCAGGAAGCCGCCGTTCTCCCCGGGCACCGCGCGGGCGCCCCATTCCAGAGCGTCCAGAAGCTGCTGGCCGGTGACTTCGATCACGCACATCTCGTTGCCGAAGGGATGCACGCGCAGGATATCGTTCAGGGTGATGTCGCCGGCGGGGATGCTGACGCGGATGCCGCCGCCGATGATGATGCCGATGTCCGCGCCGGACTGATCACGGTAGGCGTCGGCACACAGGTCGCCCAGGTTGGTCTCCGCCCGACGGATCATCCGGACGGGATTGCCGTCGGCGTCCAACGCCTCGGGATCGTAGATGGTCAGATCGACGGCGGTCCTGGCGACCACCTTTTTCAGTTCCTTGTCAAGTGTGCTCAGCGCTTTGTCCACGGCCTCGGACATGTCGTTCTTCAGGCCCAGGAGGGCGGGGGCGGAAACCTCATTGGTCCAGGTGTAAAGCCCGGCAGTCACCTTGCCGTCGGCAGCGATCCGGCACCAGCCGATATTGCTCAGCTGCGTCCCGCAGGCGGAACGGAGCACCTCCCGGTTGTCCTTGTTTTTCATCACGACCTGGTCGGTGTCGTGGCTGTGGCCGTCGAGCAGGACATCGATCCCCGCGGTGTGGGAGAGCACGTCCGCATAGTTGTAGGGGGAGGATTCGGCGTAATTGCCCAGGTGGCCTATCAGGACCACATATTCCGCGCCTTCGGCCCGGGCGGCGTCCACGGCGTTCTGCACGGCGCTGTACACGCCCTCGCCGGTCTCATCCTGCAGGAAGCCGTAGATGAAATTGCCGTCCTCATCCTGAAAATAGCGGGGCGTGGAGGAGGTCAGCGTCTCGGGGGTAGTCACTCCCACAAAGGCGATCTTCGTCCCGCCGGCTTCTTTAATGATGTAGGGATCGAAGATCAGCTCGCCGTCTTTGTTGAAATTGCAGCTGATGTAGGGGAATTCGGCCTTCGCGGCCAGAGCGAGGAACTGGTCCATGCCGTAGTCGAACTCATGGTTGCCGGGGATGGCCACATCGTAGCCCATGGCGTTCATCAGCTGCATGGGCAGCTCGCCGTTGGTCATCGTGCCGACCGGCTCGCCCTGGATGTTGTCGCCGTCGTCCACGAGGATCACGTCGTTTCCCTGGGCAATGAGATAATCGCGGATCGCCTGCAGCCCCGCGTATCCGAAGCCCTTGTCGATGCCGCAGTGTACGTCGCTGGTGTAGAGGATCACGATGTCGCGCGTGCGTTCTGCTTCCTCCGCGCGGGCTGCGGCACCCAGCGACAGGACGATGAGCATTGCCAGAAGGATCGCCAATACTCTCTTTTTCATTTGAAACTCCTTTTCAAAAAACATGTTGTGCCTGCGGCCCGGCAGCCGAAAAACAGGAAATCTCCGATGAATGCACTGCTTCCCGCGGCCGCGTCGGAAGCGGCCCCTTTCTGTTCGGGGGTCCCTCCTGAACACACCCAGATTTTAGCACACGGACAGCCGCACTACAAGTATTTTAAATATCTGAAAATGCCCGGAGAGAAACGCCGCCGGGTGCCTTCGGGTTCAAGTCCCATCCTG
>JAFXYJ010000134.1 GCA_017541825.1 Oscillospiraceae bacterium
CATAAGGCTAGAGTGTTATGCTTGTTGCGAATCATCTCACTTTTTGATACTACCGCACGGAAGTCCCCTATGACAACGTGAAGATCCTCTTCATGGGCGACGCCTCCGCCAAGGCCAACGCTCTGCTGGCCGGTCAGATCGACATCGCCGAGAACATCATGAGCGTCTCCGACCTGAAGAAGCTGCAGGACGACCCCAACTACACCGTGCAGACTGCCGCCGGCGTGCGCTGCGGCTTCAGCTGGATCAACTTCAACGGCGTGCTGGGCAATGACGCCCTGCGTCACGCCATGCTGATGGCCGTCGACCAGGAGGCCATCTGCCACTCCAACACCATCGGCGACCTCTACACCGCCGGCTTCTCCGTGCTGCCCAGCGGCATGAACTACGGCTATGATACCCTGACGAACCCCTGGAAGTACGATCCCGAAGGCGCCATGAAGCTTCTGGACGAGGCCGGCATCGTCGACACCAACGGCAACGGCATCCGCGAGCTGGACGGCGAGGACATCTATCTGCGCTACGTCTCCTATGAGAACCGGCTGCTCAACGACTTCTCCGACGCCCACACCCAGTACCTGTCCAAGGTCGGCATCGGCGTCAAGTCCGACTACGGCTCCTCCGACGACCAGTGGACCAAGCTGGTGGCCGGCGAGTACGACCTGAACAACAACAACTGGAACCACCTGATCGCCGGCGCCCCGACGACCTACCTGGGCAACTGGGCTACCAACAGTGCCAACTACTGCGGCTACCAGAACGACGAGTATGACGCCCTGTACGCCAAGCTCATCGACGAGCTGGATCCCGACGTCCGTCTCGATCTGCTCAAGAAGATGCAGCAGATCCTGATCAATGACGGCGTGGCTCTGATCGACGGCTACTACAACAGCTGCATGGTCTGGAACAGCAAGACCGTCGCCACTGCGCATATCCGTCCGAACGACTACTACTGGGTCACCACCGAGATCACTCCGGCGGCCTGATCGGCAACAGCACAACCTCGCCACCGCGTTAATGCGGCGGTACCATCAATGCGGAAAAGGATACGGTGTGATGCTGTATCCTTTCCGCATTCTCATAAACTGAGAGGAGAGATGCGATTTGGGCAAAAAACAGATCCTGACCAGATTGCTGCAGATGCTGATCGTGCTGATCGGCATCAGCTTTCTGACGTTTTTGCTCACATACCTTTCGCCTGGTGACCCGGTGCGGAACATGTATACCTCCGCCGGCATCATGCCCTCGGAGGAGCTGATCCAGGCCACCCGGGACGAAATGGGTTTCAATGATCCGTTCATGACCCAGTATATCCGCTGGATCACCAACTGCCTCAAGGGAGATTTCGGCAAGTCCTACTCGCTGAACAAGCCGGTGGTCTCGCTGCTGAGCGCCCGGCTGTGGCCGACGCTGAAGCTGACGCTCATGTCCATGGTGCTGATGCTGATCGTGGCCGTGCCGCTGGGCGTGCTCTCGGCCGTCAACCAGAACAAGCCCATCGACTACGTAGTTCGGGCCATCACCTTCTTCGGCGTCTCGCTGCCGAACTTCTGGGTCGGCCTGCTGCTGATCCTGTATTTCTGCGTCAAGCTGCGGCTGCTGCCCGTGGTGTCCTCGGGCGGCACGTTCAAGGATCTGATCCTGCCGGCCGTCACGCTGGCCATCGCCATGTCGGCCAAGTATACCCGTCAGGTGCGCACCGCCGTGCTGGAGGAGCTCCACTCCGACTACGTGGTGGGCGCCCGGGCCCGCGGCGTGCCGGAGAAAAAGATCCTCTGGGGCAACGTGTTCCCCAACTCCCTGCTCCCGCTGATCACGATGCTGGGCCTGTCCATCGGCTCCCTGCTGGGCGGCACCAGCGTGGTGGAGGTCATCTTCTCCTACCCCGGCCTCGGCAACCTGGCCGTCAACGCGATCTCCTCCGCCGACTACTTCCTGGTCCAGGGCTACGTGCTCTGGGTTTCGGTGATCTACATGGTGGTCAACCTCCTGGTGGATATCTCCTACAACTATGTGGATCCCCGTATGCGGCTGAGGCGGTGATCGTATGGAAAAGAAAAAGAACAAGTTTCTGAGCAACAAGGGCTTTATGATCTTTGCGATCCTGGCCCTGCTGATCATCCTGGCCTCGATCTGCGCGCCGCTGCTGTGCCACGGCGTCGACCCCACCGACGGCGATCTGAGCCAGGCCATCATGGCGCCCAGCGCCGAGCATCCCTTCGGCACCGACAAGATGGGCCGCGACATCTACGCCCGGGTCATCTACGGCTCCCGGACCTCCCTGAGCTCCACGCTCACGCTGGTGGCCGTGATCTTCGTCGTGGGCACGTTCCTGGGCATCCTGGCCGGTTATTTCGGCGGCTGGGTGGACGCGGTGATCATGCGTATCGCGGATATGATGATCGCCTTCCCCGGTCTGGTGCTGGCCATCGCGGTGGCCGGCATGCTGGGCGCGAGTACGAAAAACGCCATCATAGCCATATCGGTGGTGAGCTGGCCGAAGTACGCGCGTCTGGCCCGCTCGCTGGTCATGAAGATCCGCCACACGGACTTCGTGGCGGCGGCCATCGTCACCGGCTCCAAGACTCCCTACATGCTCTGGAAATACATGCTGCCCAACACGATCACCACCCTCGTCATCACCGCGGCCACCGATATCGGCTCGATGATGATGGAGCTGGCGGCCCTGTCCTTCCTGGGCTTCGGCGCGCAGCCGCCCACGCCGGAATGGGGCTCCATGCTCAACGAGGGCCGCAACTTCATGCAGTCCGCTCCCTGGATGATGATCTATCCGGGCCTTGCGATCTTTATCACCGTCGTGGTCTTCAATATGCTCGGCGACAACCTCCGGGATATTCTGGACCCGCGGAACGAGTAAGGGGGGAATATCGATGGCATTGCTTGAGATCAAAAACGTTGATATTTCCTACGGGAAAAGGGTGACCGTCAAAAATGTCAGCATGACGCTGGAAAAGGGCGAGATCTGCTCCATCGTGGGCGAGTCCGGCTCCGGCAAGACCACGGTCATCCGCGCTGTCCTCGGCCTGATCGCCGGCGGCGGCAAGGTCACGGCCGGCGACATCATCTACGAGGGCCGCAGCCTGCTGAAGCTGACTCCCGCCGAGTGGCGCGAGCTGCGCGGCCATGACGTGTCCATGATCTTCCAGGACAGCGGCGCGATGATGAACCAGACCCGGCTCATCGGCAACACCTATGTGGAGTACATCCAGACCCATGAGAAGATCTCCAAGAAGGAGGCCTGGGACAAGGGCGTGCATATGCTCGAGCGGATGCGTCTGCCCGACTGTGACCGGATCATGCGCTCCTACCCCTTCCAGCTCTCCGGCGGCCAGCGCCAGCGCGTCGGCATCGCCATGGGCATGACCTACCAGCCCCGCCTGCTGCTGGCCGACGAGCCCACCTCGGCGCTGGACGTGACCACCCAGGCGCAGATCGTGCGCCAGTTCATGGACCTGCGCGACGAATACGGCACCAGCATCATCATCGTCACCCATGACCTGGGCGTGGCGTCCTACATGGGCGACAAGATCGTGGTCATGCGCAACGGCGAGATCGTCGATCAGGGCGACCGCGATTACATGCTCCATGTCTCGGACAACTCGTATACCACCATGCTGCTGGATGCGGTGCCGTCTTTGGGAGGTAGACGCTATGTTTGATGAAAAAGATCTGGTACTGGAAGCCAAGCACGTCACCCGGCGCTTCCCCACCAACGACGGCCGTGAGCTGACCGCCTGCAACGACGTCAACCTGAAGTTCTACAAGGGCAAGACCCTGGGTCTCGTGGGCGAATCCGGCTGCGGCAAGAGCACCTTCATGCGCTTCCTCGTCTGGCTGGACCGGCCCACCGAGGGCGAGATCCTGTTCCACGGCAAGGACATCACCAAGCTCAAGGGCAAGGAGCTCTGGGAGACCCGTCAGCATATCCAGATGGTGTTCCAGGACCCCTCCACCTCCTTCAACCCCAAGATGAAGATCCGCGACATCATCTGCGAGCCCCTGCTGAACTTCGGGCGCATCAAGGCCTCCGAGAAAGACGCCAAGGCCCGGGAGCTGCTGGAGCTGGTGGACCTGCCCGGCGAATTCGCCGACCGCTTCCCCCACAACATGTCCGGCGGCCAGCGCCAGCGCGTGGCCATCGCCCGCGCCATCGCCCTGGAGCCGGAGCTGATCGTCATGGACGAGGCCACCAGCGCCCTGGACGTGTCGGTGCAGAAGACGATCATCGAGCTGATCACCCGCCTGCAGCGGGAAAAGGACATCACCATCGGCTTCATCGCCCACAACCTGGGCCTGATCCAGTCCTTCGCCCACCAGGTCGCCGTCATGTACCTGGGCAACATCATCGAGGTCATGCCCGGCGAGGGCCTGGCCGAGAAGTGCGTCCACCCCTACTCCAGGGCACTGCTGGACGCGGTGTTCGACACGAAAATGGACTTCTCCAAGCCCATCGAGCTCATCCGCGGCGAGGCGCCCAGCCCGCTGGACGTCCCCGTCGGCTGCCCGTTCCAGGACCGCTGCCCCCACTGCATGGATATCTGCCGTCAGGAGAAGGCAAAGCTGATCGAGCTCGAGCCCGGCCATGAGGTCGCCTGTCACCTGTTTAAGAAAGGAGAAACATCTTGAAAAAACTGATCGCTCTCCTTCTTGCCGTCGTACTGCTCCTGAGCCTGGCCGCCTGCTCCTCCGCCGGAGGACAGAAGGAGGCCGACAAGGTCCACAAGATCGGCGTGATCGTCTACAATCTCGGCGACGAGGAGGTCATCGGCTTCCGCGAGTATCTCCAGGGCTACATCGAGAAGAACTTCGAGATGGTCAAGTTCCTTTACTCCGATTCCATCCGTTCCGCGGAGCAGGAGATGGCCTTCATTCAGGACGCCTGCGACCAGGGCGCGGAGGGCTTCCTCTCCTTCCTGTCCTATGACCTGGCCGCCGAGGTGGCGCTGTGCGAACAGAACAAGGCTTACTATCTGCTGGCCTCCGGCACCGTGGACGACGCGGACTTTGACGCCGTCGCCGACAACCCCTGGTTCCTCGGGATGTTCGGCCCGGGCATCGAGCTGGAATACAAAGCCGGCATCGACATGGCCCGCTTCTTCGTCTCCCAGCACGGCGGCGACCGCTATTTCATCCTCAGCGGCGGCGCTTCGGTCGGAAACGAGATGCACTATCAGCGCGCGCTGGGCATGCTCTACGGTCTCTGCTCGGAGTACGGCGCCTCCTTCGGTCAGCCGCTGGAGACGCTCGCCGGCACGGACAAGGCGCTGACGCTCTCCGACAAGGGGCTGACCGTGACGATCTGCCCGGGCTACATGAGCAATGACGAATCCCGCGCCGCGGCGGTCGAGCTCTATACCGGGGACACCTATGACTATGTGCTCGCCACATTGTCCATCGGCGAATTCTACTCCTCCGTCGGCAGCGCCCAGCTCGGCATGGTCGACAGCTACAACACCCGCAATCTGCAGCTTTTCACCAACGGCACGCTCCATTACCTCGTGGGCAAGTACTTCTCGAGCGTGGGCCCGTCGGTCATGCTGATGCTCAACGCGCTGGCCGGCTACGGCAAGGACTTCCGTGAAGACGGGAAGGCGATCCGGGTCAACCAGAGCTTCTGGGTCTCCGACAGTCTCACCGACTACGTCGACAAGTACGCGCTGTCCCAGAGCGCGTCGATGATCGCCTACAACTTCGACGATCTCTCCCAGGTCTGCAGGCTCTTCAACAGCGAGGCCACGCTGGCCCGCCTGTCCGCTCTGGCCCGCGCCAACAGCTATGACGACGTGCTCCTCCGCCGTCGGTCCGGCTGAAAAAAATCCACTTTTTTCCCAAAATCTGCGCCTGCCCCTATTGACAGGCGCAGGATGTGGGTATATAATATGAACAGTTGAATAAATGTTCATATTGTTTTTAGTTTTGAAAGGATGGAGTTCCCCATGAAAAAGAGCTACAAGATCGAAGTCGACTGCGCCAACTGCGCCAACAACATGGAAGACGCCGCCAAGAAGACCCCGGGCGTCAAGGACTGCACCGTCAGCTTTATGACTCTGAAAATGAAGGTAGAATTTGAGGAGGGCGTCGACCCCGCCGCCGTCATGCAGCAGGTATATGCCAACTGCAAGAAGGTCGAGGACGACTGCGAGATCTTCCTGTAAATCGGGCTGTGCCCGATTTACAATGGGGAAGTGGGAATGGGAAATGTGGAATGGGGTTACCGGCGTC
>JAFXYJ010000135.1 GCA_017541825.1 Oscillospiraceae bacterium
ATCGATATGGGTACCGAACTGGCCGGGGAACTTGAAGGTCTGGATCACGCACTCGAGCATCGGATTGCCCCAGTCGAAAACCACCTTGCCGAGCTCCACGGAGCCCTCGGGGATCCCGCTCCAGTAGGGGCTGGAATTGTTCAGCGAATGGCTCAGATCGACCCATTTGAGCTTTTTGGCGTCATTGAGCGCCTCCCAGAGTTTATACATGGAAAAGCCTCCTTTTCTGATATGGTTTTATTGTACGGTATCCGCGCCCTTTTTGCAACCGGAATCGTCGTTTTATTCCGGGCCGCGCCGTCAGGTGGGGATGTGGAGCCTCTCGATCCGGCCGTTGAGCCGATAGGTCACGGTCACGACGCGGTTGGCATAGTCCACCCCGAGGCAGTCGGTGCGCTCCAGCGCCGAGATCTCCTCGTAGACGCGCCGGCTGTCCCCGGTGTACTTCGACACGTCGTCGGAGGTGAACAGCACGCCGCCGAACAGGGCGTTCACCGTGGCCAGGATGCGTTTTTGGCCTGCGGTGAGTCCGAGATTGTCCTCCCGCAGCAGGAACACGTCCGGGTCGTTCCGAAAGGCGCGGCCGTCCAGCTCCCGCCGGTATATGGTGTTCATGACGCTGTGCTTGGTCGAGATCCTCTCCCGGTGCATCAATCGCATATAGATCTCGTCGTTCCAGGTCAGCGATACGTCGCAGCCGATGCGGCAGTAATCCACCAGTCCGAAGGCGGGCGCCAGCGGTACCCCGCAGCCGAGGATCCACGCGTCGCCGCACAGCTCCCGAAGCAGGCGCATGGCGTCGAACATCACCCGGGCGCGGGTCTTGTCCCGGCGGGGGACGATGCAGGCCGCATACAGGAAATCGAGCTTCACGAACCGGAAGCCCCACTCCCCCGTCACGGTGTCGAACACCTCCCGGAGATACGCGCGGAACGCCTCGTTATAGATATCCAGCCCGTAAAAGCCGGACCAGTTGCTCCCGCCGACGACAGGCTCGCCCTCGGCGTCCCGCAGCAGCCAGTCCGGGTGCTCCCGCACCAGCGCGGAATCCTTCTCCGCGGCGAAGGGCGCGAGCCACAGGCCGGCCGTCATCCCCGCGCCGCGGATCTTTTCGGTCAGCGGCTTCAGGCCGTGGGGGAATTTGACCGGATCCACCGAGAGCCAGTCGCCCACCGCAGTCTCATAGCCGTCGTCGATCTGGAACACGTCCGGCGGCGTCTCCGCCGCGGCGAATCCGGCCAGGTCCGCCTCGACCGATGCCTCGGAGATGTTCTCATAGAGGTTGTACCAGCTCGTATAGCCCCGGATCCTGCCGCCCCGGGGCCTGGGCGTGCCGAGTAGCGCGAAGTACCGGTCGAACACGTCCTCCTCGTCCCCCCGCAGCACCGCCAGGTCGAACACCGGATACACGCCGGTGAAATGATGACCGCGGCAGTCCTTTTCCAGCACGACGGTGTTCCGGTTGGTGTCGAAGCGGATGACGGTGAAGCCGCTCTCCTCGGCCAGGGAGCCAAAGAGCTCGAACTGCGTGCCCCGCCGGATGTAGGCGTAGGAAAAGCCGTGGAGCTCGCCGCGGCGCTTCCCGTATTTTACGAAGTTGTAATCCCCGTACCGGTCGAAGGCGTAGCGGTCCAGCAGCGCCGAGGGCAGGCCGCTGACATCGTGCATGCGCCCGTTGACCGAATGCTCGCGACTGTCGGTCCAGCTCTGGTAACCGTTGAGAAAGAGCATGTCCTTTCTGCCGAAGAGATAGGAAAACTCCGCGCGGACAACCTCCAGCTCCGTTTCCTCCGACGCGTCCAGCGTCAGAGCGAACCGCTCGCCGCTGTCGGAGAGCCGCCAGCGTAGACCGTTGGCCTCCCCGTCTTCGGTGAAAGCAGCCTCCAGCCACGCGCCGGTCCGGAATTTCAGCCGTATCTCCCGGAGGTTCATACCGCGGCCGATCCTTTCTCACTTTTGCCCCGGAGCTCGGAGATCCGGGAGAGGATGTCCCGCTCTCCGTAGAACATGAACAGCACGGCGCCGATCAGGCAGGCTGCAAAGGCGATGGCCGCCGTGGTGCGGTACTGGCCCGGAGTCACATAGGCCTCGCCGCGGTCATTGATCCTGGCCACCGTCACGGAGGTGTAGGCCAGCATGGACAGCGCCTGGCCCATCTTCATGGCAAAAGTGCGGGCGGCAAAGAACATGCCGCTGCGATCCTCGCCGGTCTCCAGCGTGCTCAGCTCCGACACGTCAGCCACACAGGCCTGGGGCAGGATGCCGAGGATCGCCATGGGGATGCCGGCACAGACGGCGATGAGGACGCCCCAGAACAGGCCCCTTCCGCAGATTGACGTGAGCAGGAACACGATGGAGTAGACAAAAAAGCCGGTGATGATGATCTTCTTCTTGCCCAGCTTCGGCGCCAGCCGGTTGACCGCCGGGTAGAGGGACAGGCTGACGACTGTCATCAGCACGGTGAGCAGGAAGGTGTTGGAGGAGTCGATGCCCATGAGCTGGGTCTCGAAATCCGCCAGGCCGGTCTGGAACAGCGTGACCGCGAAGAAATAGATCACATCGGCGTATACGAACCGGCGGAACTGGGCGTTTTTGAAGGTCAGGATCAGCGAGGAAAAGGCGCTCGTGCGGACAGGCTTCGCGTCGATGTACTGCCGCTCTTTGATGAATACGGCGGGCACAAGCAGCGCGATGCACGCCACGCCCGCCATGACGGCGATGGCCAGCCGGAGCGCTTTTTCCTGGCTGCCCGCGACGGCCTCCAGCGGTCCCGCCACGGACGGCACCATCGTCGCCACGGAAAAGCCGGCGATGTAGGTAAAGGAGATGTAGGTCGAGACGTTGATCCGGTTGCGCTGGGTGTCGCCCAGCTCGGCGATCAGCGCGTTGTAAGGCGTGCAGTAGATCGTCATGAACAGGTAAAACAGCATCAGCAGCACGAAAATGATCGTGTTGTTGACCGTCACGGAGCCTGTCTGCGGCAGGACGAACACGCCGACGG
>JAFXYJ010000136.1 GCA_017541825.1 Oscillospiraceae bacterium
AGAGGCTTGAACCTGAACTAATCTCCCGCCAAGCGCCGGAGCGCAAGCGGGGTGGCGCGACCGGCGGCGCTGATACCTCTTGAGTGATAGACCTAAGAGGCGTCAGCCTAAAGTCTTGCACCGAGCCTTTTCTTTCTCGCGTATCTTTCTTTTGGGCTTTTCAAAAGAAAGATACGCAAAGAAAAATGCGCATTACCTGGGTATCGTACCGACAATGGAGCTGAATGCTCCAACCCCGGTAAAAGAAAAAAGCGCTTTACCTGAAAGTCAGAATAACAATGGAGCAGAACCGGCCCACCCCGGTCACAAAAAAGGAACTGCCTTGCGGCAGCCCCTTTTTGTGGAAAAGCTTTATTCCCGTGTGAGCCGCTCTGCGGAGCGCTGGGCCCGGCGGCAGATCTCCTCCGGATCCTCCCCGACGAAATACTGCCCGTCCTCGTAGAGCACCTTCCCGCCCACCATGGTCAGGCGGACGTTGGTGTTCGAGCCGCTGTAGACGAGGTTTTTGACGATGTTGTGCCGCGGGTACATGTTGGGCCTGTGCAGATCGATGACGATCAGGTCCGCCAGCTTGCCCGGCGCGATGCACTCGGCGTTGAGGCCCATGGCCCCGGCGCCGCCGGAGCAGGCCATGCCCAGCACACGGGCGGCGTCGCCGGAGGCGGCGTCGGACTCGCGCAGCTTCTGCAGCACGCTGACCAGATACATCTCGCGGAACATGTTCAGCGCATTGTTGGAGGACGCGCCGTCCGTGCCGATGGCGAGGTTCAGACCGGCGCGCTCCATGGCGGCAACGGGGGCGATGCCGCTGGCCAGCTTGGCGTTGGAGGCCGGGCAAAGCACGGCGTACAGTCCCCGCCGGCGGAAGATCTCCATGTCCGCGTCGCTGAGGTGAACGCAGTGGAACCCGCCGCCGCCGTACTCAAAGAGGCCGTACTCCTCGTGGAGCGCCGTGGGCGTCAGACCGTGGCGCTGCACGCACTCCTCGGTCTCGGACTTCGTCTCCGAGTTATGGGTGAAAAACGGCTTCCGGGTCCGGTCGATGAGCCCCTTCATATAGGCGAGCAGCTCGGTGCTGGCGGTGTACTCGGCGTGGATGCCGGGGATGTAGGAGATCAGCGGGTCCATGGCGTTGAATTTCTCACAGTCGGCGTCCGCCACGGAGAAATCGTCCCCGGCGGACAGCGCGCCGTTGAGCACCATGCGGAAGCCGCACTCGACGGACGCCTGGGCGAAGGCCTCGCGCTTGTAGTACATGTCAAAGGCGGCGGTGATGCCGCCGGCCAGGTATTCCAGGATCGCCAGCTTCGTCTGGTCGTAGACGTCCTCGGGGGTCAGCTTCGCCTCCAGCGGGAAGATCTTGTCGAACAGCCAGCGCTGCAGCGGCAGGTCGTCGGCGAAGGAGCGCACGAAGGTCATGGCGCTGTGGGCATGGGCGTTCTTGAACCCGGGCATGAGCAGATCGCCCCGCAGGTCGATCTCCCGCTCGAAGACCGGCGCGTCGGCGCGTTCGGGGCCCACGTAGCGGATCTGCGCGCCGTCGGTCCATACCTCGCTGTCCGTGATGTCATAGCCGCCGTCGAGTGTCAGCACGCGGCCGTTGAAAAAGCGGATCATTTTCAGCCCTCCCCGTGCATCGCGGCGATGGAATCCCAGAGCAGGGCCTTGAACTTCGGCGCCGCGGCGTTGGCCGCCTCGATGACCTCCTCGCCGGTCAGCGGCGTGGGGGACAGGCCCGAGGCGAGATTGGCCACACAGCTCACGCCCACCGTGCGCATGCCGGCGTGGCGGGCGGCGATGACCTCCACCACCGTGGACATGCCCACGGCGTCGGCGCCCAGCGACGCCAGCAGCCGGATTTCCGCCGGGGTCTCATAGCTGGGGCCGGGGAGCTGCACGTAAATGCCCTGCCGCAGGTCGATGCCGTTCTTTTCCGCGGCGGAGCAGACGATCTGCCGCAGGTCCCGGTCGTAGACCGTGGTCATGTCCGGGAAGCGGACGCCCAGCTCATCGATGTTCTGCCCGCGCAGGGGGTTGGGCACGAACAGCGAGATGTGGTCGGTCAGCAGCATCAGACTGCCCGCGCCCAGATCCGGGTGCATGCCGCCCGAGGCGTTGGTGACGAAGAAGATCTTCGCGCCCATGGCGGCCATGAGCCGGGCGGGCAGCACCACGTCGGCGACGTCGTAGCCCTCGTACATATGGACGCGGCCCTGCATGACGACCACCGGGGTCTCCTCCACCCAGCCGAAAACGAACCGTCCCGCGTGGCCGGGAGCGGTGGAGCAGGGGAAGCCGGGGATGTCGGCGTAATTCACGACAGCGGCCTGCCGGATCATATCGCCGAAGCCGCCCAGACCGGATCCGAGCACGACGCCCACCTCCGGCACGAAATCGGTGTGCTCGCGCACGGCGGCGAGACACCTCCGGATACGTTCCATCTCAGGATGCATGATGATTCCTCCGATTATATATCTGTTTGTTCAATCCTCTGTCAGGTCGCAGAACGCCGCGCCGATATAATCCGCCAGCGCTTCGGGATCGACGCCGATCTGGGCGCCGCGGCGTCCGGCGGAGCAGAAAAAGGCGTCGGTGATCAGCGCGGTCTCGTCGATAAAGGTGGGGAAGGCTTTCTTCATCCCCACCGGGGAGCAGCCGCCGTGGACATAGCCGGTCAGCCCCAGCAAATCCTTCTGCCGGAGCATGGCGATGGACTTGACGCCGGCGGCCCTGGCCGCCTTTTTCAGCGAGAGCGTCGCGTCCGCCGGGATCACGAACACAAAATGCTCCCCCGTGCCGGACTCGGTGACCAGCGTCTTGAACAGACACTCGCTGCTCCGGCCCAGCGCCGCAGCGACCTCGACGCCGGAGGTCAGCCCCTCGTCATAGAACGCGCTCGTGTAGGCGATCCCCGCCTGGTCGAGCAGCCGCATGACGTTGGTCTTGTCGCTGCCCTTATCCGTTCTGGCCATCCATGTACTCCTCGATCTCCCGCCGGGAGGCGCCCGCGCTGCCCTGCACCATCTCCGGACTGCCGCCGCCGCGGCCGCGGAGCGCCGCGTTGAAAGGCCGGACCCACTGGCGCAGATCCACCGACTTCGAGGCGAGCACGCAGCGCCACGCCCCGTCCGCACCGGCGAAGACGCCGGCCACGCCGCCGCATTTTTCCGCCAGCGCCCCGGCCAGCTCCCGCAGCGCCGCCGCGGATAGCCCGTCAGACTCGAACAGCGCGATATTTCCCGCCGTTTCCGGCGTTTTTTCTACCAGCAGCGCGCAGTATTTCCGTTCCAGCGCGACCCGCGCCGCCTCCTGCGCCTCCTGCCGCTCCAGCAGGCGTCCGGCGGCCTCGGCCAGCCCCTCCCGGGGGGCGGAGAACAGCCGCGAGAGGCTGTCCGCCTCGGAGGAGAGCGCGGCGGCGGCCTCATAGGCGGCCCGGCCCGCTTTCATCGTGATGCGCATGCCGCCTCGATGGCGGGCCGCGTCCGTGAACTGGATGAGGCCGATCCGCCCCGTGCCCGGCATGTGCGGCGCGCAGCAGGCGCAAAGGTCCACCCCGGGGATCTCCACCAGGCGGATCTGCCCGGTGAGCTCCTTCTTCTGCCGGAAGGTGATGCCCGCCAGTTCCTCCGGGGAGGGCGTCAGGATGCGGATCGGCAGATCCGCCCACACGGCCTCGTTGGCCATCCGCTCAAGGGCGGAGAGCTGCTGCGCGTCCAGCTCGCGGTCGAAATCCAGCACCGCGGCGCGTTCGGTCATGTGGAAGCCCACGTTTTCGCAGCCCCATTCCCGGTGGGCCGTGCCGGAGACGATGTGCTCCCCTGAGTGGATCTGCATTCGGGCGAAGCGAAGCTCCCGGTCCACCGCACCGGAGACCTCCGCGCCGACGCCGAGAGGACCGGTGCAGCGGTGCAGGACCACGCCGTCCCGCTCGCGGGTGTCGAGCACCCGGACGGAGCCCAGCATCCCGGCGTCGCCCGGCTGTCCGCCGCCCTCGGGAAAGAAGGCGGTCCGGTCCAGCACGACGTCGAAGGCGTCCTTCGCCGCCTCGCAGGAGAGCACCCGTGCGGTGAACTCCGTGCGCAGGGAGTCGATATAATAAAGCTTTTCCGTCACAGTGGGGCCTCCCGGGGGATAGATACGCTCATTATAGTACATGTCCCGACCATAAATCAAGGTTGCCAAAGCCCGCGGGGGCGCATTATAATGCGGTTTGTGGAGGAATGACGCCATGGTCGACTTTTCCCGTCCGCTGCTGGACTGGTACGAACTGCATAAGCGCGACCTGCCTTGGCGGCGGGAGATCACGCCCTACCGGGTCTGGGTGTCGGAGATCATGCTCCAGCAGACCCGCGTCGAGGCGGCCCGCGGCTATTTCGAGCGGTTCATGGCGGCCTTCCCGGACGTGGAGACCCTGGCCGCCGCCGACGAGGACACGGTGCTCAAGCTCTGGGAGGGGCTGGGCTATTACGCCCGGGCCCGGAATCTGCACCGGTGCGCGAAGCTCATCGTCTCCGACTGCGGCGGGACGTTCCCCGCCGACGCCGCGGCGCTGAAAAAGCTGCCCGGCATCGGCGACTACACCGCCGGGGCCATCGCCTCGATCGCCTTCGGACAGCGGGAGAGCGCCGTGGACGGCAACGTCTGCCGGGTGCTGACGAGACTGACCGCCTGCGGCGAGCCGGTGGACGAGACGCTCAAGGCCCGATATCGCCGGGAGCTGCGGGAGATCTG
>JAFXYJ010000137.1 GCA_017541825.1 Oscillospiraceae bacterium
AAGGACAGGACCGGGCTCCGGCCCTGTCCTGAGCGTGTCAAAAATCTCTTTTTGACACGCTCTCAAATGAGAAGCGCTTCGCTGGGCTCTCATTTGAGAAAGTTGCGGCCCGCTGCAGCGCATGCATTGTCCGCTTGCCGCGTCCAATTCGCACGTTTGCGGGCCGAAAAGTGTTTTTCCTGAGGCACATGTCCCCGGGAAAAACAGATTTCGTTTTATTTGTGCCTGCGGGCGCAAACTCTGCGAGGCTTTTTTTGACAGTCTGAGGACAGGGCTCCGGCCCTGTCCTGTGTTCGCAAGGAAGGTTAAACATGGGGGAGATCATTCGCGCCGTCACGAAGGACGGCACCGCAAAAATATCCGTCATCACCGCCCCGGACATCGCCGAGCGGGCCCGGCAGATCCACGGTCTGCGTCCGGTGGGCACGGCGGCCCTGGGCCGGACGCTGTGCGCAGCCTCCATGCTGGGCGAGATGCTCAAGGAGGACGAGGGCACGCTGACGATCCGCATCCGGGGCGGCGGCCCCATCGGCAGCGTGGTGGCCGTATCCGACAGCGCCGGGAACGTCCGCGGCTATGTGCACAACCCCGGCGTGGACCTGCCGGTCCGCGAACGGGACGGCAAGCTCGATGTGGGCGGCGCCGTCGGCACCGACGGCACGCTGACCGTCAGCCGTGACCTGGGGCTGCGGGAGCCGTACGTGGGCTCCACGGCGCTGGTCAGCGGTGAGATCGCCGAGGATCTGGCCGCCTATCTGACTGAAAGCGATCAGCTCGGCAGCGCCTGCGGCCTGGGCGTGCTGGTCGACCCGGACGGCAGTGTCAGGGCCGCCGGCGGTTTTATCGTGCAGCTCATGCCCTTCGCCCCCGATGAGGTGACCGCCGCGCTGGAGGATAACATCTTCATGATGGATCAGCTGACCACGATCCTCGACGAGGACGGCCCCGAGGCTGTGATCGGCCAGGTCCTGAAGGGGCTCGAACCCCACATCACCGAGCGGACGCCGGTGGCCTACGAGTGCAAATGCTCCCGGGAGCGCGTGATCGAGGCGGTCAGGAGCCTGTCGAAGGAGGATCTGGATGAACTGCGCGCCGACGGGAAAGAGGTCGAGGTCCGCTGCCAGTTCTGCGACGCGGTCTATGTCTTTCCTCCGGAGGAGGTCGCCGCCTGGAGCGAATGATGCCCGGCGCCGGCGGTCCTGATTCGGTGCTTGACCGGGGGGTGGAGCGTTGGCTCTTTTGTTGGTGGTATACCGGGGATGGCGCATTCTGTCCGTGACCGGGGGTTGGAGCAAACGCTCCAACCCCCGGTTACGGTAAAAGGCGCCGGCCCGTATATGGGTTTCTCCGTCATGCCGCCAGGGATAAAAGGAAAAGGGACCGTTATAAGCGGTCCCTTCTGCTTTTCCGGGGAGCGGTGTTCAGCCCCGGCGGTTTTTGTTGAAATTGATCAGGCAGCCCGCCCGGACGATCTCCCGCTCGTTCTCGGTCATCTCCCCGATATAGAGACGGATCTCCTCCGCACGGCCGTTCTTGATCACATAGGCGGGAATGTCGTCCAGCTCATCCTTCTCCAGCGCGGAGACGATGCCCGGGACGTAGATATAATCGTCCACCTCGAAGGCCGTGGGTTCTCCCCGGAGCTGGAAGGGCAGCATGCCCCAGTTCATCACGTTGGAGCGGTAGCGTTTGGTGGCGTATTCCCTGGTGATGTTGGCGAGCCCTCCGATGACACGCTGGCAGGAGGCCGCCTGTTCCCGGGCGGAACCGTCGCCGGGCCGGTTGGCGTAGAGCACCGAGCCAATCTCGGTTCCGGCGGGGCTGACGTTTTCCTGCCCCGGCAGCGTCCGGATAACGGCAAAAACCTCCCGCAGCTCCGGCGCCAGCGCCAGCACGTCCTCTCCCCGTTCCCGGGCAGTCTCCAGCGCGTCCACCGCCTTGGTTTTGCCCACGTAGGCCGGATCGCGCCGGGAAAGGGTGAATTCCGCCAGTCCCAGCGGGTTGGAGCGGTAGGCCGAGGTCTCGCCCGACGGGATCAGCTCGTCGGTGGTCGTGACCTCGTCGAGGATCTTGGAGCAGACCTTCAGAAGGATGTTTTCCTGCAGGGCCGGGCGCTCGGGCCAGTCCTTGATGTTGGGACCGTAGAAGAGAGCCGTGTCGGGCTCGGCCTTCTCAAAGCCGAAGTAGACCCGGGCGTCATAGGCGGAACGGTCGAAGTGATATGCGCTCACCTCGCCGAAGGCGTCGCCGTACGCCTCCGCGCTGGTCAGCAATCCGCCGTTGACGGCCGTGGCCGCGATGGAGCGGGCGTCCATCAGCGCGACGGCGCTCATCTGTCCCTGACCGGGCTTGGAGCCCTCCCGGTTGGGGAAATTGCGTGTGACGTGGCGGATCGACAGGCCGTTGTGGTTGGGCGTGTCGCCCGCGCCGAAGCAGGGGCCGCAGAAAGCGGTCTTGATCACTGCGCCGGCGGCCATCAGATCGGTCAGGATCCCTTTGCGGCCGAGATCCATATACACCGGCATCGAGGAGGGGTAGACGCTCAGCGTGAACTCCCCGGGCCCGACGGACCGGCCCCGCAGCAGATTCGCGGCCTCCGCCACGTTGCTGTAGGTGCCGCCCGCGCAGCCGGCGATGATGCCCTGCTGGACCTGCAGAGCGCCGCCGCGGATCTTATCGAGGAGCGTATAGGGCGCGCGGCCCTGGCTGACCTCCGCGGCGGCCTTTTCGGTCTCGCGCAGTATATCGGCCAGATCCGTGTTGAGCGCGTCGATCTCCCATACGTTCGACGGGTGGAAGGGCAGCGCGATCATGGGCTTGATCGTCGACAGATCGATCTCCACGCAGCCGTCATACCAGGCGATCTGCGCGGGGTCGAGCTTTCTGTAATCGTCTTCCCTGCCGTGCTCGCGCAGCCAGGCATGGGTGTCCTCGTCGGTGCGCCAGACGGAGCTCAGGCAGGTGGTCTCGGTGGTCATCACGTCCACGCCGTTGCGGTAGTCGGTGCCCATGGATCCGACGCCGGGGCCGACGAACTCCATGACTTTGTTCTTGACATAGCCGTTTTTATACACGGCGCCGCAGATGGCCAGCGCGACGTCCTGGGGACCGACCCAGGGCTGCGGCTTTCCCGTCAGATATACGGCCACCACGCCGGGATAGGGGTTGTCCCAGGTATCCCCGAGGATCTGCTTGTCCAGCTCGCCTCCGCCCTCGCCCACGGCCATGGTGCCCAGGGCGCCGTAACGGGTGTGGGAGTCGGAGCCGAGGATCATTTTGCCGCAGCCGGCGTGCATCTCGCGCATGTACTGGTGGATGACGGCCATGTGGGGCGGGACGAAGATGCCGCCGTACTTCCGGGCGGCGGTCAGGCCGAACATGTGGTCGTCCTCGTTGATCGTGCCGCCCACGGCGTTGAGGCTGTTGTGACAGCAGGTCAGCACATAGGGGATCAGGAAGCGGTCCATGCCGCTGGCCCGGGCCGTCTGGATGATGCCCACATAGGTGATATCGTGGCTGGTCAGCGCGTCGAAGCGGATCTGCAGCGCGTCCATGCTCTCGCTCCGGTTATGGCTTTTCAGAATGCCCCAGGCGATCGTGCCCTTTTTCGCCTCGGCTTTATCGGCGGCTCTGCCGGTGAGCTGCGTCACCCGGCCCGCCTCCGCCTCGGGGACGAGCTCGGTCCCGTTGACAAGGTATACGCCGCCCTCATGCAGTTTTATCATATCATGACCTCCCGTGTCCGCGCGCAGTGTATCGCGCGGCTGTTTTATTGTACTGCATTTCCCGGCGGCGCACAATACGGTTTTTTCACAACGGTCCCGTTTCCGACGCGGCTGCGGGAAGAAAAATGCCGTACCGTGAAACCTTTCGGCCCGCTCGTTCGTATATTAAGTGAAAGCAGCTTTCAAAAAACATCACAGTACCGGAGAAGCTCTATGGCCGATCTGCCCACGACGGGCGGCAGGACCGTCCGGGACGTATACACACAACACGCCCGGATGCTCTACCGCATCGCCTATACCTACATGAAAAACAGCTGTGACAGCGAGGACGCGCTGCAGGAGTGCTTTCTGCGCTATATCCGCAGCGGCGTGTCGTTCGCCGACCCGCAGCACGAAAAGGGCTGGCTGATCCTGACCCTGACGAACATCTGCCGCGATATGCTCCGCAGCAGAGCGCGGCGGCACGACAGTCTTGAGGATCACGCCGAGCTCACCGCAGCGCCGCCGGAAACGGATCGGCTGACGGCCGCCGTCCTCGCGCTGCCGGACAGGTACAAAGCGCCGCTCTATCTGTTCTACTATGAGGGGTATTCGGTAAAGGAGATCGCCGGGATGCTTCACCAGCCGGTCAACACCGTGAAAACAAGATTGGCACGGGCAAGAAAACTACTCAAAAACGAATGGGAGGAACAGTTTGATGAGGGATAAACGACTGATCGACGCCTATGACAGGATCGACCTTGACCCGCTGAGCGAAGAACGGATCCTCTCCGTCCTGACACAGGCACAGCTTCCCGGAAAGGAGCCGACAGCCATGAAAACAAAAAAGGTATTCCGCGCCGCCCTGCTCGCCGCGGTGATCTGCGTATTCTGCGCCGCCACGGTCTTTGCCATCTCCGGCATCATCCACTCCACGGGGACATATCCGATGGCGGGCACCGGCGAATACACGAGCCTGAACGCTCTCCCCGAGATCGAAAAGCGCGTCGGATATGAGATCACGGCGCCACGGGCCTTCTCGAACGGCTACGCCTTCGGCAGGTGCACCGTCACGGGAGAGGCCGCCTTCGACGAGAACAACGAGGTGCTCCGGGAGTATTACGGCGTGGTCATCGCGTATGAAAAGCCCGGTGCGGAGACTGTCACTTTGAATCTCTCCCCGGTCATCACGCTGCCGTCGGCGGGCGAACGCCCGGCGCCGACCCTGACGCGGTCCGTGGACGGCGTCGAGGTCCGGTACTCGCTCGATCACTATAAGCTCGTACCGCCGGATTATGAGAAGACCGCCGGGGATCTGGCCGCCGAGGCCGCGGGTCATTACTACATCTCCTTCGGTTCGGAGAGCATTGAGGAACACGACTATGAATTCGCGTCCTTCGTCCTCAACGGCGCGGAATACGTCATCATGGACACGAACGCCGACGGGGCGGACGCGCTCTTCCGCATGGCAGCGGAGGTGATCGCCGCCGGAAAGTGAAAAAAGGACTGCCGATTTCGGCAGTCCCTTTTGGGAGTATCGAGGGATGTCCTCTGCAGACTGCAGCAGGGCTGCCGAAGGATCGGCAGCCCTGTTTCCATCGTTTTTCAGTATCTGATCAGTCCCTCGGCGACGGCCTTGAGATGCTCGCCGTATTTGCTCTTGCCGTAGGACTCGGCGGAGCGGAGGAGCTGCTCCCGGTCGATCCAGCCGTTGACGTAGGCGATCTCCTCCGGCGCGGAGATGGCGATGCCCTGCCGGTGCTCGATCATATGCACGAACTCGGCGGCCTCCAGCAGGCTGTCCATGGTGCCGGTGTCCAGCCAGGCAAAGCCGCGGCCCAGAAGCTGCACATCCAGCAGCCCGTCGTTGAGATACATCTCGTTGAGGGTCGTGATCTCCAGCTCGCCCCGGGCGGAGGGCCGCACCAGCTTCGAGCGCTCGCACACGTCTCCGGGATAGAAATACAGTCCGGTGATCGCGTAGTTGCTCTTCGGTTCGGCGGGCTTTTCCTCGATGCTCGTGACGGCGCCGTTCTCATCAAAGGCCACCACGCCGAAGTGCTCCGGGTCGGGGACATAGTAGCCGAAGGCCGTGGCCCGGCCGTTGGTCTCGGCGTTGGCCGCCGCCGTGCGCAGGATGCGCCCCAGGCCGTTGCCGTAGAAGATGTTGTCGCCCAGCACCATGGCGCAGGGAGAGCCGGCAAGGAATGCCTCGCCGATCAAAAAGGCCTGGGCCAGCCCGTCGGGGCTGGGCTGCACCTCGTAGCGCAGGGTGATGCCGAAGGGCGTCCCGTCGCCCAGCAGCGCCCGGAACCGCGGGGTGTCCTCCGGCGTGCTGATGATCAGGATCTCCCGGATGCCCGAGAGCATCAGCGTAGAGAGCGGGTAGTAGATCATCGGTTTGTCGTAAATGGGCAGGAGCTGCTTTGAGGTCACCTTTGTCAGCGGATAGAGCCGGGTGCCGCTGCCGCCTGCCAGTACGATGCCTTTCATTGTTTCCCTCCCAGTATGCGCCCGATCCTGCTCCCGTCCCCCCATACCGCCTTGACGTCATAGGGGCGGTCGGGATAGGCGCCGTAGTCGAGCCTGATATGATATCCGTTGTCGCGGATGAAGCGCTCCACGCGGTCGGCCAGCTTTTCCGGCTGTCCGGAGCAGATCTCGATCACGCCGAGCACCTCGTCCTGCAGCACGGCCAGCGCCGTCCGGCGGCAGAATTCGTCATAGTCGAGGAAATCGTACGCGTTCTGCCCGGAGGTGAATGGGAATGTCGCCTGTCCCGCGGCCTCCGCGGCGGCGAGCTTGGAGAAGACCGAGGCCCCGCGGGGATCCGCGGCGACGATATAGTACCCCCGCAGCCACTCAAAGAGCTTTCCGTGCTCCCGGCAAACCGCTTCGGTGAACTGCCGCAGGGCGTATTTGGCCGCGCCGTAGGCGTTGGCGGGGGCGCAGGGCGTATCCTCGCCGATGCAGCCCTCAAAGCGTCCCGCCTCGTGCATGGAGCCCATGACCGCGATCTTTTTGACGCCGCTCTCCGCAAAGGCGCGGATGAACGCCTCATGCCGGGGCAGGTCGGCCATATGCGCCGGGGAGTCGTGGACAAAGCCGTCGCGCCAGGCCAGGTGCAGCAGCACGTCGGGCCGTCCGAAGGTCTCCCAGGGATCGGTCAGCTCAAAAATGTCGCCCTCGTAACGCTCCGCGCGGCGGTCTGTCAGCTCCGTGCTCCGCCCCGCAGCCGCGACATCGGCGCCGTGATCCAGCAGCGCGCGCACGATCCCCGTGCCGAGGAAACCGTTGGCGCCGGTGACAAGTACCTTCATCCGCGGATCACCTCACCGGGAAACACTTCCGCGAGGAACGGCCATTTCCGATCCTTTTCCGAGAGGATCAGCGGCGTTCCGTTCAGGGTCCAGGTCCCGCCGGCGTCCCGGGAGAGTCCCGGCCAGTCGATGCCCAGCGCGGGATCGTCCCAGCGGATGCCCCCCTCGTCGTCGGGATGGTAGAAGTCGTCGCATTTATAGCAGAACTCCGCCCCGTCCCCGGAAAGGACGAGGAAGCCGTGGGCAAAGCCCCGGGGGATCAGCAGCTGACAGCGGTTTTCCGGAGAGAGCACCTCCCCGTGCCAGCGCCCGAAGGTGGGCGAGCCGGGCCGCAGATCCACCGCCGCGTCGAATACCGCGCCGCGGATCACCCGCACCAGCTTGGTCTGGGAGAAACGCTTCTGATAGTGCAGGCCGCGGAGCACGCCGGCGGCGCTGGAGGACTGGTTATCCTGTACGAAATCGACGTCGATCCCGGCTTCCTCCATATCTCTGCGGTTATAGCTCTCCAGGAAGTACCCGCGGCTGTCGCCGTGGACGGCGGGCGTGATCCGGCACAGTCCGGCTATCCCGTCGAGATCCTTCTCCACTGTGATCTGGCCCAACAGCCCTTCCTCCCTTACGCTTCTGTGATGAACATGCCGCGCTCGCGCAGCTCCGCCAGCGAACGATCGTACCCGTCGGGGTCGTATCGCTCCGATGCCGCCCAGCGGCACAGCTCCGCGAGCCCCTCGTCCAGCGCGATCCTCGGCCGAAAGCCCAGCAGCACCTCCGCCCGGCGGATATCCGCCCGACAGTGGGCGATATCGCCCAGCCGGCCCTCCCCGGTGACGCGCACCTCTCCCCGGCTGCGGCACAGTCCGCGGAGCTTTTCCGCGGCCTCCAGGACGCCGACGGCCTGCCCGCTGCCGAGATTGATCACGCTGCCGTTCCCGGCGCTCAGCGCCGCGATGACGCCCGCGGAAATATCCCGCACATGGATAAAGTCCCGGCTCTCCCGGCCGTCCTCGAAGACGTCGACCGGCAGATCGGCCAGCAGCCGTGCCGTGAACAGCGACAGGATGCCGGTGTATGGATTATGTAAACTTTGCCCCGGCCCGTAAACATTCTGGAACCGGAGGATCGTGTACTCCGCGCCGATGGCGGTACAGACGGTCCGGACCAGCTGTTCCTGGGCGAGCTTGGTGCAGGCATAGACGGAGGCCGGACGCGCCGGGCTCTCCTCGTCCGTGGGCAGGGGCCGCACGCTCCGGCCGCAGCGGGGACAGTACATCCCGAAATCCCCGCGGCGCAGCCGTTTTGCGGAACGCGGCGGCGGATACACCGCGCCGCAGTCATCGCAGAGGTATTTGCCCTCCCCGTACACCGCCCGGGAGGACGCCAGCACGAGCTTTTTCACACCCTGTTCCGCCGCGGCCTCCAGCAGCGCCGCTGTGCCCGTGACGTTCGCCTCACAGTAGCGGCGCAGCTCATACATGGACTGGCCGGTGCCGGTCTCGGCGGCCAGATGCAGGACGCAGTCGTTCCCCGGGAGCGCCGCGCGCAGCGCCGCGCTGTCCCGCAGGTCGCCCCGGATGAACCGGCACTTTCCGCGGATGCGCCGGAAGAGACCGGACGCCTCCGGTCTCGGGCCGTGGACCTGTTCGGTCAGCGAATCCAGCACCGTGATCTCCCGGTCCCCGGCGGCATACAGATCCTCCACGATCTGCGCGCCGATGAAGCCGGCTCCTCCCGTGATCAGGACCCGCTCTATGGCTTATCGGTCCCCGTACATGCGGTCGTAGTAATCGCGGTATTCACCGGAAATGATCTCCTCCCACCACGTTCGATGCTCCAGATACCACGAGATCGTCCTTTTGATCCCGTCCTCAAAGCGCGTCTCCGGCTGCCAGCCCAGCTCACGGCGTATCTTCGCAGCGTCGATGGCGTAGCGCAGATCGTGGCCCTTGCGGTCCGTCACATAGGTGATCAGGCTCTCGGGCTTGCCCAGCTCCCGGCAGATCAGCCGGACGATGTCGATATTGCGCATCTCATTGTTGCCGCCCACGTTGTAGACCTCCCCGACGCGGCCGCGGCGCAGGATCATGTCGACAGCCCGGCAGTGGTCCTCCACATACAGCCAATCGCGAACGTTGAGCCCCTGTCCGTAGACCGGCAGCGGCCTGTCATGGAGGCAGTTGACGATCATCAGCGGGATCAGCTTCTCGGGGAAATGCCAGGGCCCGTAGTTGTTCGAGCAGCGGCTGACGGTGACCGGCAGACCGTAGGTGCGGAAATAGGCCAGGGTCAGCAGATCCGCGCCCGCCTTGGACGCGCTGTAGGGCGAGGAGGTGTGCAGGGGCGTGCTCTCGGTGAAGAGCAGCTCCGGCCGGTCCAGCGGCAGGTCGCCGTATACCTCGTCGGTGCTCACCTGATGATACCGCACGCCGCCGAAGGTCCGGCAGGCGTCCATGAGCACCGAGGCGCCGACCACGTTGGTCTGCAGGAATACGGAGGGATCCTCAATGGAACGGTCCACATGGCTCTCCGCGGCGAAATTGATCACCGCGTCCGGCCGCTCCTCCTCAAAGAGAGCGTACACGCCCTCCCGGTCGCAGATGTCCAGCCGGACGAAACGGAAACGCCTGTCGTCCATGACCGGCTGCAGCGTGGAGAGGTTCCCGGCGTAGGTCAGCTTGTCGAGGCACACGATCCGGTCCTCGGGATGCGCCGCGAGGGAATAAAAAATAAAGTTGGAGCCGATAAAACCGGCACCGCCGGTAACAATGATCGTCATGGCGTCTTTGTCTGACCCGCCTTCCGCTGAAAATATATGCGTCCGTGCCGCCGCCGAGAACCCGGCGCGGCGGGATCGTTCTCCGTTGTTTTTATTCTATCATCCCCGCGGGAGCATTTCAACCGGGATTTCCGTCCGGACAGCCGGCGAATATAATTTACATAATATTATTATGGTCTATATAAGGTCTGCAGCGGCCGGTCTCGATCACGTCGGCAATGCGTTCGCAGGCGCGGCCGTCGCCGTAGGGATTCCCCGCCTTTGACATTTTTATGTAAACTTCCCGATCCTCCAGCAGCCGGGAAAAGCTGCGGAACACGTCCTCCTCCGCCGTACCGGCGAGCCGGGCCGCGCCGCACGCGACGCCCTCCGGCCGCTCCGTGACGTCCCGCAGCACCAGTACCGGCCGTCCCAGCGCCGCGCACTCCTCCTGCATGCCGCCGGAATCGGTCAGACAGCACCAGCAGCGCGCTTCAAGATTGTGGCAGTCCGCGGCGTCCGCGGGCGCGGTGAGGAGGATATTGGCGCAGCCGTCCAGCTCCGCGGCGGCGAGCTCCCCCACGGCGGGATTCGGGTGGACCGGGACTGCCGCCGCGCAGTCGGGATGCGCCTCCATCACGCGGCGGACCGCCCGGAAGATCCCCCGCATCGGCGCGCCGATGCTCTCCCGCCGGTGGGCGGTGACGATGATCAGCCGACGCCTCCCCGCCCAGTCGAGGATCGGATGGGAGTAGTCCTCCCGCAGCGTATACCGAAGGGCGTCCACGACGGTATTGCCGGTGACAAAGATCCGTTCTGGCGCTATCCCCTCCCGGCGCAGATTGGCCGCCGCGGTCTGCGTCGGCGCGAAATGGAACGAGGCCAGCAGGCTCACGGCCCGGCGGTTGAATTCCTCGGGAAAGGGCCGGCGGGGCTCCCCCGACCGGAGCCCCGCCTCCACATGTCCCAGCGGTATGTCCAGATAAAAGCACGCCAGCGCCGCGGCGAAGGCCGTGGCGGTGTCGCCGTGGACGAGGACCAGATCCGGACGCGCCGCTGCAAGGACCGGCCGCAGCGCGGTGAGGACGCCGGCGGTGACGTCAAAAAGGCTCTGTCCCGGCCGCATCAGGTCGAGATCGACATCCGGCCGCACGCCGAAGACCTCCAGCGTGTTCCGCAGCAGCTCCCGGTGCTGGCCCGTGGCGCAGACCGTGACGCGCAGTCCCGGCCGCCGCCGGAGCTCCGCTGCCAGCGGACACATCTTCACCGCCTCCGGCCGCGTCCCGAGGATCAGCAACACATTTTTCAGATCAAGTCAACTCCATCGCCCGTGCTTTCTCCATCGTATGCCCGGGCGGTCGGAGGTATGCAGCGCCAGACGCGGGCGCGGCGCCTTATTCCGCTGCCAGCTTCGCCCGGAAGGAGATGGTCCGGGGCGTGGCGGCGCCGTCGAACTGTACGAGATAGGCCTCCCGCTGAAAGTCCACCTCCACGACGGCGCCCGGCCCCATGATGGCGTGGCGCACCCGGTCGCCCACGCCGAAGGCCGGTCCCGCCGCAGCGTCGGAGAGCGTCCGCTCGTTCAGGGCGATGGCCTCCCGGGCGGAGCGGATCAGCTCCTCCTGCGGCAGTTCGGTGTATTCGAGCAGGCCCGGGTCGATATCCAGCAGGAAGCGGGAGGGCCAGCGCATGGAGCCGTCGATGTTGCGCCCCTCCGCCTCGGAGAGGAACAGCCGTTTCTCCGCCCGGGTCATGGCCACGAAGGCCAGACGGCGTTCCTCCTCCATGGCGGGGCGGGTGGCGGTCTTGCGGGAGGGGAAGATGCCCTCGTTCATCTCGCACAGGAACACGTAGGGAAATTCCAGGCCCTTGGCTGCGTGGACGGTCATGAGCTTGACCTTGTCCGCGGCGCCCGCGTCCGCGTCGGCGTTGGTGAACAGCGCCACGTGGCTGAGATAGTGCTCGAGCGTGACCTCCTCGCCGCAGGTGGTCTCGTATTCGTAGACCGACTGACGCAGCTCGGCCAGGTTATCCAGGCGCTCCTGACTGCCCTCGGTGCGCAGCATCTGCTCGTAGCCGCTCTCGTGGAGCATCCCCGCGAGCAGCTCGGACACGGGGCATTGCTCGTACCCGGCGGAAAAACGTTCGATCAGTCCCACGAACTGCGCCGCCTTCGTGCCCTTGAAAATGTCGTCCTCCAGGGTCCGGCGCAGCGCCTCGTAGAGCGTGCAGCCGTGGGACGCGGCCCAGGCGGTCAGATAGTCCATCCGCCGCCGGCCCATGTTGCGCCGGGGCGTGTTGACCACCCGTCGGAAGGAAAGATCGTCCTGAAAGGCGGCCATGCGCAGATAGCTCAGCGCGTCCTTGATCTCGGCGCGGTTGAAAAACTGCACGCCGCTGTAGATCGTATACGGGATCTTCCGGCGGAGCAGCACCTCCTCCACGGTGCGGGTGACGTAGTGCGCCCGGTAGAGCACGCACATGTCCCGGAAGGGCACCCCCCGGTCGCGGAGCTCCAGCATCCGGAAGGCCATCCACTCGGCCTCGGCCTCGGCGTTTTTCGCGTGATGGCAGAGCACGCTCTCCCCCGGCGGCAGCGTGGGGATCAGATCCTTTTTGACCCGGTGCACGTTTTGGTCGATCAGAGAGTTGGCCGCGCGCAGGATCTCCGGCGAGGAGCGGTAGTTCTCCATCATCATGACGGTCCGCGTCCCGGGAAACTGCCGCTCAAAGTCCAGCAGGAACTTCACATTCGCTCCGCGCCAGGTGTACACGGTCTGGTCCGGATCCCCGACGATGAAGAGGTTTTTGTGGTAGGCGCACAGCACCTCCATGAGCCGGTACTGCAGCTCGTCGATGTCCTGGAATTCGTCGATCATGATGTATTCGAGCCGCCGCTGCCATTTGAGACGGATCTCGCTGTTTTGTTCAAAGATGTACAGGGTGAACTTGATGAGGTCGTTGTAATCCAGCCCGAAGCACTTTTTTTGCTGACACAGATAGCCGTAGAAGATCACGTCGTCGACGGAAACGGCGCGCTCGTACTTCTCCCGCAGCGTCTCCGGGGACATGTTTATCAGATCCAGATAGTACTCCGGCTTGCGGCGGAGCTTCTGCATCTCGATCATGTCCCTGGCCGCGGAGAAGGTCTTGTCCCGCAGCGACAGCCCCCGTTGGTCATAGATCACGCGGAGCATGTCGTCGATATCCGCGTTGTCGAGCACCAGGAAGCTCTTCGGATACTGCACGGCGTGGCTGTCCTCCTGCAGGACGCTCACGCAGAAGCCGTGGAAGGTGTTGATGAATCCCGTGTCATTGTCGCCGGTCAGGTCGTGGATCCGGCGGCGCATCTCGTTGGCGGCCTTGTTGGTGAAGGTCACGCAGAGAATGCCGCCGGGCAGGATGCCCATCTCACTGACCAGCCGGGCGAACCGGCGCGTCAGCGCCCGGGTCTTGCCCGAGCCCGCCCCGGCGATGACACGCACGAATCCCTCGGTGGCACTGACCGCCTCGCGCTGGGCGGCGTTGAGGATCTCCCGCTCCATGCTCATCACCTCTTTTTCAGGATAAGGAGCATTATAGTTCACCGGCTGTCCCATAAACAGGTTTTCCGCCCCTGTTGTCCGAAGCGAAAGACGATTTCCGTGAGATTTCGATATACAAACCCGGAAAAACGTGGTATACTTTTTTTGAAGGGGGGCATCACGCCATGAAAAACCGCATCATCACCATCGGCCGGGAATTCGGCAGCGGCGGACGCACCATCGGACGCCTGGTGGCCGAAAAGCTCGGGATCCCGTGCTATGACCAGGAGCTCATTCAGAAGCTTGCCGAGGAAAGCGGCTTCACCGCCGATTATATCCAGAACGAGAGCGAAGACGCCGCCCACGGCTTCTGGTCGGTAGGCGTGCTCAACGCGGACCAGCCCTGGGGCTATTCCTCCAATCAGGACAGGCTCTGGAGCATCCAGAATGACGTTATCACCGAGCTGGGAGAGAAGGAGAGCTGCGTCATCGTCGGCCGCTGCGCCGACGTCATCCTCGAAGACAAGGCGGACCTGCTCAAGGTTTTCATCCACGCCGACTTTAACAAGCGCGCGCAGCGCATCGTGGAAAAATACGGCGAGACCGAGATCCCCACGGAGAAGCGCCTGCGCGAGAAGGACAAGCGCCGCGCTATGTATTACCAGCTCTATACCGATCAAAAGTGGGGCGCCGTCGAGAATTACCACGTGATCCTCGACAGCGGTGTGCTGGGAATCGACAAATGCGTGGAGATCATCGCCTCGCTGTACTGAAGCGAACCGCATATATGATAGGGACCGCTGCAAAGCGGTCCCTGTTTTTCATAAAGCGCAGCGCGGGGAAGTGTCCGGTGCCCGGGGCGGGAGCTTTTGCTGAGGCGGCAGTACTGGATTTAGGCAATGCGCTTTTTCCGTGACCGGGGTTATACCATTCAGCTCCATTGTCGGTGCTTGACCGAGGTAATGCGCATTTTTTGAGAATCCCTTTTGCTCCGATCATCTGCATATCTGTAGGTATATCGCTTTTTCGTGGGTCTTTTCTGTGCTGCAGAGCGTCCTCGCAAGCTGCGTATCGTTCGCCCCGACCGCATGCGGCGGGGCTCATTCACTTCGCTGCTCGTCCTTTCAAAAACACAGCCGCGCTGTTGCTGCGGGCCTCGTCGACAACTTCGGCCCTCCGCTGTGCGGCTGTGTTTTTGTTGACGGGGGATTCATGCAGGAGAAAAGACAGCCAGGGCGCGACGCGTTAAGCAAATGCGCCGGGGGCGCATTTG
>JAFXYJ010000138.1 GCA_017541825.1 Oscillospiraceae bacterium
CTCTTCCGCCCGCTGACGAAGGAAAACCTGACCGGCATCATCGACATCATGACCGAGAGCCTCCGCAAGCGGCTGGCGGACCGGTCGCTGAAGCTGGAGATGACCGACGCGGCCAAGGAGCTCATCATCGAGCGCGGCTACGATCCGCTCTACGGCGCGCGGCCGCTGCGCCGGTACCTGCAGAGCAGCGTGGAAA
This sequence comes from Oscillospiraceae bacterium, assembly GCA_017541825.1. Lineage (GTDB taxonomy): Bacteria > Bacillota > Clostridia > Oscillospirales > Oscillospiraceae > Apopatocola. Next base: position 197 of record JAFXYJ010000138.1, read on the forward strand.
CGCTGCTGGCCCGCGCCATCCTCGGCGGCGACCTGGAGACCGGCGCCACACTGACCGTGGATGTGGAAGACGGCGAGCTCGTCTGCAGATAAGCGGTCCGTTCCCCTTCCCCGGCAGCATACAAAACAGCGCCGCCTTCCCCTGAAAGGAAGGCGGCGCTGTTTTCCGTATCATATCATTTCGACGGCCGTGTCGTCAAGCGGGATCTTCTCCCAGGCAAAAAGCGGGATCAGCTCCCGGGGCGTGCAGGGCTCGGGACGGTCCAGAAGCCCGGCGGCACAGGCGAGCCGTCCGATGATCTCCTGCGGGCCGAACCGCTCCCGCAGCACGCCGAGATCCAGGTCCCGGTCCCGTTTGCTCAGCCGCCGCCCGTCCGGGGCCGTCAGCAGCGGCACATGGGCGTATCGCGGCGCCGGAGCGTCCAGCAGCCGGTAGAGATAGAGCTGCCGCGGCGTGGAGGAGAGCAGATCCCGTCCGCGCACCACCTCGGTGACGCCGGCGGCGATGTCGTCGGCGGTGACGGCCAGCTGATAGGCGAACACGCCGTCGGCCCGGCGCAGGATGAAATCTCCGCATTCCCGCGCCAGGTTTTCCCTGTACTCACCGTAATGACCGTCGACGAAGGAGATCGTCTCATCGGGCACATGCAGCCGCCAGAGAGGCGGCTTTTCCTTCGAGCGCGCCTCCCGTTCCGCCGCCGACAGCGCGCGGCAGGTCCCGGGATAGATCGGGTGCCCGTCGGAAGCATGGGGCGCGTTGGGCGCGTTTTTCAGATCCCCGCGGGTACACCAGCAGGGGAAGATCTCCCCCGCCGCAGCCAGCCGGGCGAGGACCTCCTCGTAATAGCCGGTGCGCGTGCTCTGGGGCGGCTGCTCACAGTCCCAGTCCAGTCCCAGCCAGAGCAGGTCCCTGCGCACGAGCCGGGCGTTCTCGGCGCTGCAGCGCACGGCGTCCAGGTCTTCGATGCGCAGGAGCATCTCCGCGCCGGCGCTCCGGGCGGAAAGCCAGGCGATCAGCGCGGAAAACACGTTCCCCAGATGCATCCTGCCGCTGGGTGTGGGCGCGAACCTGCCCAGTCCGCGCCCACCGTTCACGCCGTTTTCCATTTTCTGCACCTGTTTGCCTTCAGGCGGCGCTCGCGGATGCTGCGGAAGATCAGCCATCCGCCCACCAGGGCCGCCGTGACGCCGATCCCCACAGCCGGACCGTAATCCACATCGCCTTCGGTTTTGACCTCCAGCCACAGGGAATCCATCAGATGCGTCGCGTCCGCGTCAAGGTAGAGGAAGCTCTCGCCTCTGGCCAGCGTCTCCTCCGCGGGATAGGCGATCTGCGAGGTGTTCCGCTCCTCGTCCATGAATTCCTTTGCGGCGGATTCCGGGGTGGAATAGCCCAGATAATCCAGGTTCTCCACGCAGATCTCCGGGCTGCACAGGAAGTTGATGTACGCCTCCGCGCCGGCCTTGTTGGCGCAGGTAGCGGGGATGCACATCGCGTCGATGAAGAAGTTGAAGCCCTCCTCGGGGAAATAGAACTCCAGATCCTCGTTCTCCGCGGCCATGAGCAGATAGTCGCCCGCGTAATACGGCGCGATCCAGGCCTCGCCGCGCTCCATCTTGTCAAAGATCTGGTCCATGACGTATGCCTGCACCAGCGGCTTCTGTTCGATGAGCTTGTAGGCCGCGGCGCGCAGCTCGTCCTCGTCCTTCGTGTTGATCGAGTAGCCGAGCATCAGCTCCGCGATGGCGAAGGAGTCCCGGGGATTGTCGAACATCAGGATCTTTCCCGCGTACTTGCTGTTCCACAGCAGATCCCAGCTCCCGACGTCCTCCTCGTCCACATAGGCGGCGTTGTAGATGATGCCCACCGTCCCCCAGGTATAGGGCACGGAGTAGCGGTTGTCGGGGTCGTAGTCGGTGTTCAGATAAGCCTCGTCTATCAGCGCGGAATTGGGGATGTTGTCAAAATCCAGCGGGAGGAGCATATCCTCGTCGATAAGACGGGCGATCATATAGTCCGAGGGGATGATCACGTCGTATGCCGAGCCGCCGGTCCGGAGCTTGGTATACATGCTCTCGTTGGAATCGAAGGTCATGTAGTTGACCTTGATGCCGGTGGCCTCCTCAAAGGCGGCGTTGACGTCGATATACCCGTCGGTGCCGTCGGAGATATACTGTCCCCAGTTGTAGACGTTGATATATCCCTCGGCGGCCTTCGCCGCCGGAGCGGGCAGGAGCGCCGCGCACAGCAGCAGGCACAGCGCCAGAGAAAGCGCGCGTTTTTTCATCCCACACGCCCTCCTTTGCCGCCAAATACGACCCGGCTCCGGGCGCGGCGGCGCTCGTCGCGGGCCTGGAGCAGGTTCATCACGACCATCGAGAGCAGTATCACGAGGAACAGCAGCGTGAACAGCGCGTAGATCTTAGGCTGCAGCGGCTTCTTGGTGTAGTTGTAGATCTCCACAGGCAGGGTGACGAACCGGGGGCCGTAGACGAAGTAGGAGATCACGAAGTCGTCCAGACTCATCGTGAAGGCCATCAGCGCGCCGGAGAGGATGCCGGGCATGATCTCATGGATGATGACCTTGAAAAACGCCTGCACCGGCGTGCACCCCAGATCCAGCGCCGCGTCGCGCAGATTGGGATCCATCTGGCCCAGCTTGGGCATGACGGACAGGATCACATAGGGCAGGTTGAAGGTGATGTGGGCGATGAGCAGCGTGGCAAAGCCCATGACGCTGTTGATCTTGAGCATCTGGCCCACGAAGGCGAACAGCAGCGCCAGGGAAACGCCGGTGACGATCTCCGGATTGGTCATGGGGATATTGGTGATGGCCATGGTGGTCCGCCGCAGCCGCGGGGACATGGCCCGGATCCCCAGCGCCGCCATGGTGCCCAGCACCGTGGCGATCAGCGCGGAGAGGACGGCCACGATCACGCTGTTGACAAGCAGCGGCAGCAGCAGTCCGTCATGGAACAGCGCGCTGTACTGGCCCAGCGTGAAGCCTTTCCACACGGCGATATCCGTCCCTCTGCTGAAGCTGGCGACGGCGAGCACGATCATGGGGATATACAGGAAAAGGTAGACGAGCGCGGTGAAAACACGGTTGAAGGTCTTCACAGCGCGATCACCTCCTCCCCGTCGGAAAAGCGGTTCATCACCGCCACGCAGACAAGCACCAGCACCATCAGGATCAGCGAGAGCGCCGCGCCGAGGTTCGGGTTATAGGCGGCCTTGAACTGGCTCTCGATGACGTCGCCGATCAGCGTCGTGCCCGAGGAGCCCATTTTCTGGGAGATATAGAAGGTGGAGACCGCCGGCACAAAAACCATCGTCAGTCCGGAGATGATCCCCGGCACGCTCAGAGGCAGCGTGACCTTTTCAAACACCCGCGCGGGGGTGCAGCCCAGGTCCTCGGCGGCCTCGATGAGCTTGTCGTCAAGCTTGATGAGCACGGTGTAGAGCGGCATGATCATATAGGGAAGGTAATTGTATACCATCCCCAGCACTACCGCCGCGTCATTACGGATCAGCGGCAGAGGCCGCAGTCCCAGCGAACGGATCAGGTTGTTGATGATGCCCGTGTCCTCCAGCAGCGCCACCCAGGCCAGCGTGCGCAGCAGGAAGCTCATGCACATGGGCAGCATGACGAGCATGTAGAGCACGCGCTGCCGCCGGGGCGAGGTCCCGGCGATACAGTAGGCCACGGGATACCCCACGATCAGACAGATGACGGACGAAAGCAGGGCCAGCCATACGCTCTTGAGGAAGATCGGCACATAGGTGCTCACCCGGGCCAGATTGGCCAGGGTGAAGGCGCCGGTGGCGTAGTCGGTCAGCGCGAACCACGCGACGATCCCCAGCGGCACCACCGTGAACACGATCATCCACACGAGATACGGGGCCGCGAGAGTCTTAGTCCTCATACATCCCCTCCGGGAGGGCGTTCTCCTCCGTGTCGGGAGTGTAATCCGCATCCGAAAGCTCCTCATACTCTTCCGAGAAGGAGCTGTAATCGCCGTAAAGGCCGGAATACTTGCTCTTTTTCATGATCTGGAATCCGTCGGGCACGATCTTTATGCCGATGGTCTGGCCCACGACCGGGCTGTCGGTGGTCTGGATCAGCCATTTGAATCCCTTGAAATCCACGATCACATCGTACTGCATCCCCTTGAAGGTGATGCTCGTGACAGTGCCGGTGAGCATGCCCTCCTCCACGGGGACGATATCGATATCTTCCGGACGGACGACAACGTCCACCGGCTCATCCTTTTCAAAGCCCTTGTCCACGCACCGGAACCTCCGGCCGAAGGTCTCCACCACATAGTCCTCGCGCATGATCCCGTCGAGGATATTGCTCTCGCCGATGAAGTCGGCCACGAAGGCGTTCTTCGGCTCGTTGTAAATATCCTCCGGCGTGCCGATCTGCTGGATATTGCCCTCGTTCATCACGACCACGGTGTCGGACATGGCCAGCGCCTCCTCCTGATCGTGGGTGACGTAAACGAAGGTGATCCCCATCTGCTTCTGGATGCGCTTGAGCTC
>JAFXYJ010000139.1 GCA_017541825.1 Oscillospiraceae bacterium
CGGGATCTCCCGGGTGCGTGTAGACCACCCGATCATGGAACTGCTGGGCGTGCGGCCGAACCAGTGGCAGACGCCCTTCGCCTTCCGGAAGCAGCTGGAGGGCGAACGGGTGGCCAACGGCAACGGCCTCGCCTGGATCCGCAGGGATCCGCGGACCATGGAGCCCACGGAGCTGGTCCCGATCCCGAAAGCCTACTGGTCCGTGTCGGTGCTCTCAGACGGATCCCTGCAGTACCGCATCGAGCACCCCTTCACGCACGAGAACATCGTCTGCGGGCGGATGGACGTGGTGCATGTGACCGCCTTCTCGAAGAACGGCTACACCGGGATCGGGTACCTGGAGAGGGCGCAGGAGATCATCCGCACGGCCAAGGCCGCCCAGGAGTACAGCGCGTCCTATTACCAGAACGGAGGCCAGCCCTCCGGGATCCTGCGGACCGACTCCGACCTCGCCGGCACCGTCAAGGTGGTCGACGCGGACGGCAAGGAGCGCACGATCAGCAAGAAGGAACGGCTCCGGGAGGAGTGGGAGCGCGTGCACTCCGGACCTGCGAACGCGCAGAGGATCGCTGTCCTTGATCTCGGCCTCGACTACAAGCCCCTGAGCATCTCCAACCGTGACGCCCAGTTCGTGGAGCAGGCAGCGCTCAGCGTGGAGGATATCGCCAGAGTGTTCGGCGTACCTCTGTACAAGCTCCAAGCCGGAAAGCAGAGCTACAGCTCGAACGAGCAGAACGCCATCGAGTACGTGGTAGGCACGCTGCATCCGAACGCCACCATCTGGGAGCAGGAGCTGCTCTACAAGCTCCTCAATCCCCAGGACGTGGCCAGAGGGCTGCGGATCCGCGGCAACCTGATGGCGGAGCTCCGCGGAGACTTCAACAGCCGGGGCACCTGGTACCGCAACATGCGGGACAACGGTGCATTTTCGGTCAACGACATCCGGGCGCTGGAGGACATGCCGGACGTGGACGGCGGTGACGAGCACTACGCCAGCCTCAACTATGTCCCCCTGCAGGACTGGAGAGAGCTCTCCAGGGAGCGTGCCATGCAGGGCGGAGGCGGAGGAAGCGAAGAATGAGCGTGCTGATCATCCTGTTCTTCCTGCTCGGGATCGCGGCCGTCGTCACCGGCGCGGCCATGATCTACATGCCGGCGGGCATCATCGCCGGCGGCCTGGGCCTCATCGCCCTGGCCATCATCCTGATCAAGGGCTCCGGCCCTGATCGATCTTAGTATATCCGCGGCCAGACCGCTGATATAAATATCTTTTCAAAATTGGAGGTAACACACATGAAGAGAAGACTCATCGCACTGGCCACGGACCGCACCGCGGCTCTCAACGCTGCCCAGGCTGCCCTCGAGGCCGGGAACCAGACCGAGTACCAGTCCCAGATGGAGAAGGTCGCGAACATGAACGCCGAGATCGAGTGCATCCAGAACCTGATCGCCGAACAGGAGCGCCAGATCCTGAGCGTGCAGCCCTCCGCGGCTGAGGTTCGCGACATGGCTGCCGAGCGCGGCACCCAGCTTCTCAATCGCCAGAGCGTGCGCATCAGCAACATGGAGATCCTTCGCGCTCTGCGCAACTCCACCAACGGCGTCCTCCTCGGCGGCACCCTCGTGCAGCCCACCGGCGCCGACAGCGAGATCCACGGCGACTCCGGCGCGATCTCCAGCATTCTGGACATGGTTCAGGTTGAAGATCTGACCGGCCTCAGCTCCTATGAGGTCCCCTACGTCGTCAGCGAATTTGACGGCACCCTCGCAAACATTGCCAGCAACAGCGGCGCGCAGCGCAGCACCAGCACGGACCCGGTCTTCGGCGTCGCCCAGATCAGCCCGGTCGAGATCACCACGACCAGCTTCGTCGACCGCAACATCGCCAAGCTCAGCCCGGCGAACTACTACGCGAAGGTCCAGCAGATGGCTCTCCGCGCCCTCAGACGCAAGGCTGCGGCCCTGATCGTGAACGGTGACGGCCTCGGCACCACGGTGACCTACGGCATTAAGACCGCCGCCAACAAGGCCGGCAGCGCGATTTGCGCCACCGATACCTACAGCAGCATCGACGTCGATACCCTCGATGATCTGTACTTCGCCTACGGCGCCGACAGCGAGCTCGGCGGTCAGACGGCTCTGCTGTTGACCAAAGCCGACCTGAAGGCTATCGGTAAACTGCGCGGCACCAATGAGAAGCAGCGTCTCTTCACGATCACCCCGACCGGCAACGGCAACACCGGCATGATCGCTGACGGCGGCGTACAGATCCCCTATGTGCTTGCCCCGGCCCTGAGCTCCGGCGACCTGATCTACGGCAACCCGATGCACTATCTGCTCGGCCTCTTCGGAGACTACGAGATCCGTATCGATGAGAGCGTGAAGTCTATCGAGCGCATGCACGCGATCCTCGGCGACGTTTCCCTCGGCGGCAACGTCATCGAGCACCACGGCTTCGTGGTCTACAACAAGAGCGTCAGCGCCGGCTGATAAGCCATGAGCGGGCAGTTCACGGCGGCAGAAGCCGCACAGGCGGACGCCGCCAGGGCTGTTGCCCTGCGGGCCTGCCTGGATTACATGCACGTGGATCCGGACGATCCGAACGTGGAGCGCATAGAACGGGAGTTTATGCCGGCGGCGAAGGCCTACCTGCTGGGAGCCGGAATCGCGGAACCTGCAGAGGACGACGCAGTTGTGGGGCCGTTATACACCCTCGCCTGCCATGCGCTCACACTCCACTTTTACGAGCACCGGGACAGCGTCGGCGATGAGCAGGCGCTGCCGGTGAACGCGAGACCGATCATCAACCAGCTGAAGCACTCCGCCGAGGGGTGTCTGTAAGAAAGTGCCCGATCCGGGCACCAGACTTTAAGGAGGAAAGACTATGGCAAAATCCAACGCGGTCGGAACCAAACTGAACATCAAGGGCAATCGTCCCGTCACCGTCGGAGGTCTGACCAGTATCAACGGCATTGAGATCAGCGCCGAAAGCATCGACGTCACGGCGCTGGACAATTCTACCGGTTACCGCGAGAAAGTGCCGGGATTCAAGGAAGTCGGCGATGTGACTGTGAGCGGCTTTCTGGATGGCGATGACGATGGCCAGGAGCAGATGTACACGCTGCTGAACAGCCAGGAGGAGGCCGACTTCGAGATCGCCTTCCCGGCGAAGATCGGCAAAACGTGGAGCTTCTCCGGTTATGTGGCAGGCTTCAGCACCTCTTCGGAAGTCGGCGATGCAATCACGTTTGAATCGACCATCATCGTCACCGGACAGGCCACGCTTGCCGCGTCAAGCGTATCGGCCGGATGATACAGCGGGGGCGACTACACTCGCCCCTTTTGTGCTAATTAGAAAGGATCGAACATGGAAATCGTCAAAACCGAAAACCCTGATAAAAACGATGTGGTCATCCTGGAACTGGACCGGCCCCGGCCCTTGCGGCTCACCCATCGGGTGCTGAAGCGGTATCTCGCCGCAACCGGCATCAAGATGACAGAAATCGACCAGTCTGTGGAAGACTACAACAACATGACGCTGCTGATCTACGAGATGCTGCGGGCGGATGATCCGGAGCTGACACCGGACAAGTGCGACGAGCTGCTGGATCTGGCGCCGCTGGGCACCATCCTGCAGAAGGGCGCGGACGCCATCGCCGCCGGTTTCGGCGAGCAGGCGCAGCCGGAAGGGCAGCAGGGAGGCCA
>JAFXYJ010000140.1 GCA_017541825.1 Oscillospiraceae bacterium
ACCAGCCGAGAAAAGCGTATGCGAAAAACAGCAATACGAGATTGATCAGGCTTTCGGACAACATAGTATATACTCCTCTGAATTATCTGCCCATTGCTCTTTACAAAGCTGCCGTTTTTATCTTGCGACAAAATACTATAACATACAACTTGCTTTTTTACTAGCATAGGTTTTCGAAACGTCACGATCTTCCGCACATCAATCCCCATGCCTTCCGTCACACGATGGCCTCCATGCTCTATTATAACAAGGTTGGCACAATCTCCATTTCAAAGCGCCTAGGTCATCTTTGACCAAATAATAACGCCTTGGGAGAAGTTGATTACTATGGATTTGCATATAGTGAACCTTTTGGTGAATCTTGAGAAACGCCAAAAAGTATAGGAGGTGGGTGCAAATTCGGAGTGCCTCGCCCGTTAACAAAAGCCGAAAAAAACGAAAAAGCGAGACAGCCAGATGCACGATTGCACTCACCTGTCTCGCTTTGCCCTTGTATCAACGGTTTTTCCTATGCAGAAACGCAAAAAAGTACACAGGCTATTGTATCATAACCTGTGTACCAATGTGGCGGAGGGTGCAGGATTCGAACCCGCGTGGGCTTGCGCCCTAACGGTTTTCAAGACCGCCCCGTTATGACCGCTTCGGTAACCCTCCGTGTATGTGAGCTCCCTTGCGGGAGATCAGCCGCAATATTCCGTTTTCAAGTCCGCCCCGTTATGTCCTGTTGCGGTGCCCGAAATCTTTCGCTCGCTCACCGCTCGCAAGATTTCGACCGCTGCCACTCCTTTTTGCTCGCTTCTTCCGCCCCCGGCGGCGCTCGCAAACGTCCCCGCTTCGGTAACCCTCCGTGTATGTGAGCTCCCTTTCGGGAGATCAGCCGCAATATTCCGTTTTCAACACCGCCCCGTTATGCCCTGTTGCGGTGCCCGAAATCTTTCGCTCGCTCGCCGCTCGCAAATGACCCCGCCGGGGTAAGCCCCGGGTCGGATAAAAGAAAATTACCACATTTCCCACCGGGTGTCAATCCGTCACCGGAGGAGCCTGACGCACCAGGCCGCGGCCAGAAAGCCCGCCGCGTCCGCGCACAGGGCGGCGGCTGCCGCGTGACGGATCTTTTTGACGCCGGCGGCTCCGAAATAGACCGAGAGCACGTAAAACGTCGTTTCCGTCGACCCGAGCATGACCGCCGCGGTGCGGCCCACGGCGGAATCCGGACCGAATGCCGCCATGAGCTCGCCGCCCGCCGCCAGCGCCGCGCTGCCGCTCAGCGGCCGCAGGAGCATCAGCGGTACCGTCTCCACCGGGATCCCGAGATGTTCGAGAAGCGGCGTACACAAGGCCGTGAACGCCTCCAGCGCGCCGGAGGCGCGCAGCATGTATACCGCCGGGAGCAGCACGGCCAGGGAAGGCAGGATCCGCCCCATCAGCTCGAGACCGCGGCGCGCGCCGTCGGTCAGCGCGGCGAACACATCTACGCCCCGTGCCGCTGCGGCGAGGCCGACGATCCCCGGCAGCAGGGCGGGCAGCAGCGCGGTGAGCGTCCTCACGTCAGCCGGGAAAAGCCCCGCTCCGCCAGCAGTCCCGCCGTCACCGAGATCAGAGACGTCACCCAGACCGCCGGGAGGATGTCGAAGGCGTCGGCCGCCCCCAGCGAGGACCGCAGGGCCGCCACCGTGGTAGGCAGGAGCTGGATGGAGGCCGTGTTCATCACCGCGAGCCGGCACAGCTCGTCGGAGGCGCGGTCTCCGGTGCCGTGGTGCCGCAGACGCACGGCCGCGGTCACGCCGGCGGGCGTCGCCGCGTTCCCCAACCCCAGCAGATTGGCACTCACGTTCAGGCTCAGTGCCTCCGCCAGCGCCGGATCCGTCCGGCTGGACGGAAAAAGCCGGTACAGCAGCGGTCGGAGCCGTTTCGATAGCGCGGCTGTGAACCCGGCGCGCGCCATGACCTCCATCACCCCCGACCAGAACATCACCGCCCCGAGCATCCGCGCGCCGAGAGTGACTGCCGCAGCCGCCCCCTCTGCCGCCGCGGCGCCCACCGCGGCGGCATTGCCCGCGGCGAGGCCGTATATGGCCGCGATCAGGATCATCCCCGTCCATGCCCCCGTCATCGCCATGGGACCACCCCCTTCCCGGGAAACGGTATGCGGGAAATTCCTTGAATATGTGCCGGGAAAAATCTTGCTTTTTCGCCTTGTCTGGTTTACAATAATAGTACGCATGGCGGCGAAACGACGGTGACGGGGTGGATAGGATGAAATCAACAGGGATCGTGCGCAGGATTGACGAGCTGGGTCGGGTGGTGCTTCCCATCGAGCTCCGGCGCACCATGAATCTGGAAGTCCGCGACCCGGTGGAGATCTTCAAGGAGGGAGACGCCATCGTCCTTCGCAAGTATGAAGCCGCGTGCCTTTTCTGCGGCGACAGCCATCAGTTGACCGTGTTCCGCGGCAAACAGATCTGCGCGGAATGTCTGCGTCAGCTGAAGGAATCCTGACTTGATACAGACAGCCAGGCCCGGGGAGGATCCCCGGGCCTGGTTTTTTATTTTTCACGCACCAGCGCCGCGTGGTAGAGATCGTTGCGGCTCTGGCCGGTATCTGCGGCGGCGCGCCTGGCGGCGTCCTTCAAAGACAGCCCCTCCGCGCGGTAGCGGTCCAGAAGCGCCATGGCATCCTCCAGCGGGAGCCGCGGTCCCTTTTCCACCGGCGCACCGCGGATGACCAGCACATATTCTCCCCGGGGCCGCTCCTGGCGGCAGCGCTCGAGCGCGGCCGAGAGCGTGGTGCGGACGACCTCCTCGTGCAGCTTGGTCAGCTCCCGGCACAGCGCGATCTCCCGGTCGCCCAGCGTATCGAGCAGGTCGGCGAGCGTTTCCGCGAGCTTGTGCGGCGCCTCGTAAATGACCATGGTGCGGTGCTCCTCCCGCAGAGACTCCAGATGCTCCCGCCGGCTCTTGTTGGCGGTGGACAAAAAGCCCTCGAAGGTGAAGCGCTGGGTGGGCAGGCCGGACATGGCCAGCGCCGTCACCACCGCGCTGGGTCCCGGCACCGAGGCCACCGGCACGCCGTTTTCCGCGCACAGCCGCACGAGCTCCTCCCCGGGGTCCGAGATGGCAGGCATGCCCGCGTCGGAGACCAGCGCACAGCTCTCCCCGGCGAGCAGCCGCGGGAGGATCACCGCGGCGCTCTCGATTTTGTTGTGCTCGTAATAGCTCACCAGCGGCTTTTTGATACCGAAACGGTTCAGGAGCTTGAGCGTCACCCGGGTGTCCTCCGCGGCGATGAAATCCACCGCGCGCAGCGTCTCCTGCGCCCGGGCGCTCAGATCGCCCAGATTGCCGATGGGCGTCCCAACCAGATACAGAGTCCCTGTCATGCTTCAGCCTCCATATGACAAATCCGGCGATATTCCGCCGTCTCGGCGCCGTCGGCGCCGCACTGTATGAGCGGCGGTTCGACCTTCAGTCCCGGCCGGGCGCCTTTGCGGGCGGCGCACAGAAACAGGCCCGGCGCACGTCCCGGGGCAAGCGCTATGAACCGCAGCCTCCTGGGCTCGAGTCCTGCCGCGGTGAGCGCGGCAAAGACCTCCGCCAGACGCTCGGAGCGGTGGACCAGGCAGAATTCCCCGCCCCGGCGCAGCAGACGCGCCGCCGCGGCGCACAGCTCGGGCAGGGACGCGGACTCCGTGCGCATCACGGCGCGTTCCGCGTCCCGCGGGACGGCGCCCGTCCCCGGGGCAAAATACGGCGGGTTGCAGACCGCCAGGTCCATGCTCCCCGGGGGCAGCGCCGTCTCCCGCAGATCGCCGGTCCAAACCCGGCAGCGACCGTCAAAACCGTTGGCAAGGATGTTTCGACGGCAGTCCTCCGCGGCGGAGGGCCGCAGCTCCACCCCGTCCATCATGAGGCGCGGGTTTTCCTGCGCGAGCAGCAGCAGCAATATGCCGCTGCCGCAGCCGAGGTCGCAGCCCCGGCGGGCCTTCCCGCCTCCCGCGAACGCCGCCAGCGCCAGCGAATCGGTGCCCACGGCGTCTCCGGTGTATTTCAGGCCTCCCGGCCACAGCTCGATCATTTGTTCCATGGTCCCATGATAATGCAAAACCGGCGGTATGACAAGCATACCGCCGGTGTTTGCCGAAAGAATAATTACTTATCCTCGATGGCGTCGGAGGGGCAGTTCTCGACGCAGGTGCCGCAGGAAACGCAGATGTCCTGGTTGATCTCGTAATGATCCGCACCCTCGAAAATGGCCTCGGACGGGCAGTTCTCAGCGCAGGTCCCGCAGGAAACGCAGTTATCGGTGATGACATACATGGGTTATGTACCTCCTAATTCTTTTTACGGAGGTATTGTAACATATCTTTATTAAAATGCAACGGTTCCTCTGAAAAGTTAGCAGTGTATAACCGGCACTCTGTTTTCCCCGTTCGACGTTCTTCTGGCGGGCCTGTCGGTAAAATACGGTCGTAGCTTCACGCACACGGAGGATCGGATCATGCCGGATCGTTTTACGGATTGCGCCAGGACCGCCATCAGACTTGCCCGTCAGACGGCGGCGGAGTACGGCCACAGCTATGTGGGCAGCGAACATCTTCTCATGGGGATCGTGCTCGAGCCCCAGGGGCTGGGCGGGGCGGTGCTGCGCCGAAACGGCCTGGACCGGGATGCGGCGGCCCGGTTGCTGGAGCAGGTCTCCGGCCGTGGCGCCGCCGGACCGCCGGTGCAGGGTCTCACCAGCCGCTGTCAGCAGATCATCCGGCAGGCCGCCTCCGACGCCGCCCGGCTGGGCCACGGTCTCGTGGGCACGGAGCATCTGCTCATCGGGATCATCCGTCTGCCGGACAGCGCCGCCACCCGGATGCTTTCCGCCGCGGGAAAGGATCTCAACGTCCTGTACACGGAGGTGCTCAATCACTTTACGCCCGAGCAGCGCACGCTGGCAAAGGCAGCCCCGGCCGCGGCCGTCCCCCCGCGGACCCCCCGCCGCAGCGAGACGAAGACCCTCGACCAGTACAGCCGCGATCTCACGGAGACCGCGGCCCGGGGCGAGCTGGACCCCGTGATCGGCAGGGACCGGGAGATCCGGCGGGTCGTGCAGATCCTGACGCGCCGAACCAAAAACAACCCTGTGCTGATCGGCGAGCCGGGCGTCGGGAAGACGGCGGTGGCCGAGGGGCTCGCCATGGTGATGGCCGGGGGCGAGGTGCCGGAGGATCTGAAAAACAAACGTCTCGTTTCGCTGGATCTGACCGCCATGCTGGCCGGGACGAAGTACCGCGGAGACTTTGAGGACCGGATCAAAAACGTGATCCGGGAGGTGCAGAAGGCCGGGGACGTGGTGCTTTTCATCGACGAGGTCCACACGATCATGGGCGCCGGCGCCGCCGAAGGCGCCATCGACGCGGCAAACATCCTCAAGCCCGCGCTCAGCCGCGGCGCGATACAGATCGTCGGCGCCACGACCCTGAGCGAATACCGCCGGCACATCGAAAAGGACGCGGCGCTGGAGAGGCGATTCCAGCCCGTGACCGTCGAGGAGCCCACCCCCGAGGAGAGCGAGGCGATCATCCTCGGGCTCCGGGACCGTTACGAGGCCCATCACCGGCTCACCATCCGGCCCGACGCGCTTCACGCCGCGGTCGAGCTGTCCGTGCGGTATATCAGCGACCGGTTCCTGCCGGACAAGGCCATCGATCTCGTGGATGAAGCCGCCGCGCGGGTAGGTCTGGACAATCTCACCGCCCCGGGCAGCCGCCGGGAGGTCACCCGGGAGGACGTGGCGAAGGTGGTCGCCGAGTGGACCGGCATCCCGGTCACCCGGCTCACCGAGGACGAGAGGGAGCGGCTGATGCATCTGGAGGAGGTGCTGCACCGGCGGGTCGTGGGACAGGATGAGGCCGTCTCCGCGGCGGCGAAGGCCATCCGGCGCAGCCGTGTCGGTCTGCGGGACCCGCGGCGGCCCGTGGGCAGCTTTCTCTTCCTCGGGCCCACCGGCGTGGGCAAGACGGAGCTGTGCAAGGCGCTGGCAGAGGCGGTGTTCGGCAGCGAGAGCTCCATCATCCGGCTGGACATGTCCGAGTATATGGAAAAGCACGCCCTGTCCCGGCTCATCGGTTCTCCGCCGGGCTACGTGGGCTTTGACGAGGGCGGACAGCTCACCGAAAAGGTGCGCCGCCGTCCCTACAGCGTGGTGCTCTTCGACGAGATCGAAAAGGCCCACGAGGAGCTCTTCAACCTGCTGCTGCAGATCCTGGACGACGGCCGTCTCACGGACAGCCAGGGGCGCACCGTGGACTTCAAGAACACCGTGATCGTCATGACCTCCAACGCGGGCCGTCAGAACGGACGGCCCCGTTCCGCCATGGGCTTTTCCGGGCAGGATGCGGCGCAGGGCGACGATGCCGGGCGCCGCCGCGCCGCCGTGATGGAGGAGCTGAAAAAGACCTTCCGGCCCGAATTTTTGAACCGCATCGCCGACATCATCCTGTTTCGGGCGCTGGACCGGGAGGATATGCGCGCCATCGCCGGGAACATGCTCGGCGGCGTGCGCGGCCGGGCGGCCCGGCTGGGCGTGACGCTCGAATACACGCCGGAAGCGCTGGAAACGCTCGTCAGCGCGGGTTTTGACCCGGTCAACGGCGCGCGGCCGCTCCAGCGGCTCATCCGGGAAAAGGTGGAGGACCCGCTGGCCGAGCATCTGCTCGGCGGCGCACTGCGCGCCGGTGACCGGGCGGTCCTGACGGCCGACGGCGACGGGATCGCGATCCGCCGGGAGAGCGCGCCGGAGACGGAGTCAACGCAGACGGACTAGCTGCGTCCCGGGGTAATAGTGCGCCAGGATCTCCTGCCAGGTACTCCCCTGCCGGGCCATCACGTTCGCCCCGTACTGGCTCATGCCCGCGCCGTGGCCGCTGCCGGTGACGGTGAACAGGAAGCTGTGTCCCGTCCAGGAGAGCGTAAAGCAGCCCGAGCGCAGGCCGAACCGGTCCCGGAGCGCCGCGCCGGTCAGAGCCGCGCCGCCGATGCGAATGACGGATACCCTGCCGCCCCTGTCCGGGATGCTCTCGCCGATCCAGCGCTCCGGCGCGCCGGTCAGATCCGCCCGGGGGGCCAGCTCCCTCACCGCGGACGCCAGCTCCTCCGGCGACACTTCCACAGAGGTGACGAAGCCGGGCACGTCCTGCGCGGTCTCGGGGCTCTCCACACTCACAAGATAGGGCAGCGCCGTCCCCCAGAGGGCCGCGCTGCTCTCGGTCATCCCAGCGGAGGAGGCGTGGAAGCATGCCAGGATCGGCTCGTTCTCCCAGCAAAGGATCATGCCGTCGGTGTCAGCGGCAGCGGAGGCGATGATTTCGGCGTACCGCTCATAATCCTCTCCCCAGCGCCCGCGCAGGGCGTCCTCGTCCAGCCATGCCTGGCAGCAGCCGGGATCGCCGCACACGTCCGCCTCCGGGTGGGCCGCGCTTCCGGTCCGTTTCCGATAGAGAGCGTAGGTCCGCGCGGCGACGGCCTGGGCCCGCAGGGCGTCCGGCGCGAAGGCGGCAGGCATCTCTCCGGCCACCACGCCCGGCAGATATTCCTCCATCGTCATCACGGCTGTCTCCCCGCCGCGCAGCAGCGTGACCGTCAGGGCGCTGTCCGCGCGGACGGTCACGGGCGCCGGCGTCTCCCCGGGAGTCGGACCGGCGGCGTCTTCGGACGCGGGAACCGTCCCGGCGGACTGTCTGTACTCCCACAGCGCTGTCGGCAGCAGTACGGCGATCAGCAGGCACAGCGCCGCGGCGATGATGCAGTGTTTCATGATCTCTCCTCACTTGACGAAACCCCGAAAGAAGTATAAGATGATTCGGGTAAAATCTATGAGGACAAGGGCTGGAAGTATGCGTAAAGAAGCTTGGACATATTCCCTGACAGGCGCGATCCTCGGGGCCTTCGGGCTGCTGCTGCGCTGGCTGCAGTGGCAGATGATCTATGAGGAGGAGACGGGCCTTCCGATCCAGAACGCCCCGGTCAGCTATCTGCTGGTGGTTTTCCTGATCGCCGCCGCCGCGGGACTGTGGGTGCTCTCGGGCAGACTGGGCGCCGATCACTCCGCCGCCGAGCCTGAGCAGGCCATGGCGATCACCAACCGGATCGTCGGCGTGCTGCTGGCCGTCGCCGCGTTGGCCGCGGGCGCCGGGGCGCTGCTCATGGTCCTGACGGAGGAATCCTTCGTGATGCGTTTCGCGGCGCTGCTGGGCGTGGTGGCCGCGGCGGTGCTGGCCCTCTATTCCTCTCTGTCCCGCTGGGGCGGCTTCGGCGCTTTTCTCTCACTGGTCCCGGTGATCTTTTTCTCGGTCTGGATCGTGATCTTCTATAAGGACAATTCCGTCAATCCGGTCGTGTGGTCCTATGCCATGCAGATCCTCGCCATCGCCGCCTGCCTGTTCGCCGTTTACCGCCTGTGCGGCTATCTGTTCTACCGGATCCAGTCGCGGCGGAGCGTGTTTGCCTGCGCGCTGGCGGAGATGCTGTGTCTGTGCACGCTGATGGACGACACCTCTCTGGGCTCCCGGGTACTCTTCGCCGGATGGGCCGTGGGCTGCGGCGTGATGTGCTGGGTGCTGTGGCGGAACATGGTCCTGCCCGAGGAACAGCAGGCAGCTCCCGAGGCGGAGTGATGCGCTTTCGATGCGTGCCGCTGCGCCTGTCCTCTCATCGGAAAAAGCCGGAGGCGCAGTCATGCGGGGCCGGCCATACGGTCTGAAAGAGACGCCGAGGCGTCTCTTTCTTATTTATTTTAAAAAGCCTATTGACAAAAATGCGGAAAACTGATATATTCATTCCAACAAAAGGTCGGATTCTGGAAGTCGGGTGAAAATCCCGCACAAGGCCGTTGCTGTGTTTCGCGTATGAGCAAGGCAGATGTCACTGGGAGACCGGGAAGGCGCTTTGTTCGGCAGACCGCCGCGCGATCAGTCAGAATACTGGTCCGGACCTCACAAGCCGCATGCAGCGGCGTCATTTATGCTCTGCGGACCTCCGGAGCGATGGATGATCGGATGGCCTCCCCCGTATGGATGTGCGGTGGGTTTGCCGTGTGTCTCCGTCTTCCGTCTGCGAGCTGAACGCAGGCGGTTTTTTGATCCGCTTGCCCCTGAATATGACCTATTTCCTTTAGCCGTCGCCTACCTCCTCCTCGGGCGGCGGCTTTTATTATGCCCGGGTCGGGATGCGGACCCCCGGCCGGGGGGGCTTTTTTTCTGTTATCCGGTGCTTGACCGGGGCCGGCGGTTTTTATCCGTGACCGGGGTCGTACCATTCAGCTCCATTGTCGGTGCTTGCCCGACGTAATACGCTTTTTTCCGTGACCGGGGTGGGCCGGTTCTGCTCCATTGTAATACTGACTTACAGGCAATTCGCTTTTTTGCAGGTCTTTTCTGTGCTGCAGAAAAGACCATGCAGGAGAAAAGACAGCCAGGGGGAGCGCTTCCAATGCGCTCCCCCTGGACCCCCCTAAGACTTTAGCATTTGCGTTTTGACT
>JAFXYJ010000141.1 GCA_017541825.1 Oscillospiraceae bacterium
AACTCACGCACCACGCAGCGCCGGAGCGAAGCGGTGTGGCGCGGAAATGGTTGCTGGAACCCATTCAGTTTCGCACCGAGTCAAAACGCAAACGCTAAAATCTTAGGGGGGTCCAGGGGGCGGCATTTGCCGCCGCCCCCTGGCTGTCTTTTCTCCTGCATGGTCTTTTCTGCAGCACAGAAAAGACCTGCAAAAATGCGAATTGCCTGCAAGTCAGTATTACAATGGAGCAGAACCTGCCCACCCCGGTCACGGAAAAAAGCGCATTACCCCGGACACGCACCGACAATGGAGCTGAATGCTTAAACCCCCGGTCACGGATAAAAGCGCCAACCCCGGACAAACACCGGCAACCGGCGCCGAAGCGTCGTTTTAAGGTACGTCACCGACAGGGACTGTTTCACAGCCGTCCGTGCCGGTTTTTCGCCGTTTCCGGCATGCCGTACCGCGGCGGTGAACAGCCTGTGAACAATGTCGAAAGAAACGGCGCGATCCGGGCCTGACCCTTGACATCAGCGGCAAAATCCCATATAGTTAGACATAGAAGAAGAGCGCCCGCGGGCGCTCCCAAACACTATTTTTTTACGGAGGTTTTTTGTATGAAAAAATGGGTATGCGGCGTTTGCGGCTACGTTCATGAGGGCGACACGCCCCCCGAGAAATGCCCTATCTGCAAGGCTCCCGCTGACAAATTCATCCTCCAGGCGGAGGACATGACCTGGGCCGCCGAGCACGTCGTCGGCATTGGGAAGGCCTTCGGCGAGGACGTCCCCGCCGAGGTCCGTGAGGAGATCATCGCCGGCCTGCGCGCCAATTTCGAGGGCGAGTGCAGCGAAGTCGGCATGTACCTGGCAATGGCCCGCGTGGCCTTCCGTGAGGGCTATCCCGAGATCGGTCTCTACTGGGAGAAGGCCGGTCTGGAGGAGGCCGAGCACGCCGCCAAGTTCGCCGAGCTGCTCGGCGAAGTCATCACCGACTCCACCAAGAAAAACCTGCAGATGCGTGTCGACGCCGAGAACGGCGCCACCGCCGGCAAGACCGATCTGGCCAAGCTGGCCAAGAAGTACAACCTCGACGCCATCCACGACACCGTCCATGAGATGGCGCGCGACGAGGCCCGCCACGGCAAGGCCTTCAAGGGCCTGCTGGAGCGCTACTTCAAGTAAGGCTCCGGGGACGCAGCCGCCATGAACGACCAAGACTACGGCGCTTACGGCGCCGGGCCGACCCAGACGCCCTGGGGCACGCCGGTGGCCGCCACCAAGAAAGAATTTCTGGATCTGCCGGAGAACGCCAAGCTCAAAAAGAACATCCGCTCCAGCGCGATCGTCTGCTACATATGCGCCGCGCTGACGCTGGTGTTCGGGATGTTCGTTCTGGACACCGGGCTCCTGTCGCTGATCGATGTGGCCATCCTCGCGGGGCTCGGACTGGGCATCCAGCTCTCCCAGAGCCGCGTGTGCGCAGCGCTCCTGTGCGTGTACGCGGTGATCAACACGATCATCTCCCTGGTCAGCTCGGGACAGATCTCCGGCTACCTGATCATCATTGCGTGCGTTTACGCGATGATCTACACCTTCCAGCTGGATAAGCAGTGGAAGGTCTATCAGCAGAACAACAGGCTGTGAAGCAGCCGCGGCCTGTGTCCGGCAATACAGAAAGGAGAAACCATGGAGTGGCATAAGAGATACGCGATCCTCGCCTGTATTTTCTTCCTCCTGTGCATGTACACCGGGTACAAGCGCAAATAATCAATGAATTCGGAGGCAATCCTATGAAGTACGTGTGCAATATGTGCGGCTGGGTCTATGACGAGGACGAGGCCGGCGTGAAATGGGAAGATCTTCCCGACGATTTTGAATGTGAAGTCTGCGGCGTGGGCAAGGAGGATTTCTCTCCCAAGGAGTGATCTTCGGCCCGGACGACCGGCGGGAGGTTTTCCTCCCGCCGGTTTTTGACGTCCTCCGCGGACAGACCTTGCGCCGCGGACGGATTTGTTGTATGATGTTCCCGCACCTGCATCCGGTCGGACACAGAGACGTATATATACAGACAAAGGAGTGGTATTCATGTCATTCGGTGATGCGGTCAGCAGCGCGTTCAACAACTACTTCAACTTTTCGGGCCGCGCGCGGCGGAGCGAGTACTGGTATTTCACGCTCTTCAATATACTCGTCTCCAGCGCCCTGAGCTGTGTGATGAATCTGCTCGGCGCGAAGGAGTCGGCCGTCACGGCGATCACGGGACTGTACAGTCTGGCGGTGATGATCCCGGGCCTGGCGCTGGTATGGCGGCGGCTCCACGACATCGGCAAGTCGGGCGCCAATTATTTCTGGATCTTTGTGCCGCTGATCGGCTTCATCCTGATCCTCATCTGGATGTGCCGCGACGGTCAGAACGGTCCCAACCGGTACGGCCCGGACCCCAAGGACCCCGGCTTCACCGATTATGGCGGAGACGACAGGGCTCCCTGGCAGTACTGATGAAACGGATCGATCTGCATATCCACACCACAGCCTCCGACGGGACGGATCTCCCGGCGGAGGCTGTTGAGAAAGCGCGGGACGCCGGCCTGGAGGCCATCGCCGTCACGGACCACGACGCGGTGGCCGGGGTGCCGGAGGCCGTAGCCGCCGGCGAAGCGCTGGGCGTCGAGGTCGTGCCCGGGATCGAGGTGTCCTCCGACTACCGGGACAACAACATCCACATCCTGGGCTATTTCATCGATCCCGGGGCCCCCGCCCTCCGTACGGTGCTCGACTGGGTACATGCCGAGGGGGCCGAACGCAACCGGATCCTTGTGGACAGGATGGCCGCGGACGGGATCGACATCTCCCTGGAGGACCTGGAGCGCGAGTATCCCGGCGCCGTGCTGGGGCGGCCGCACATGGCCGAGCACCTGATGCGCAAGGGTTACGTTTCCAGCGTACGGGAGGGCTTTGAGCGATACGTGGGCGAGGGCGGGAAGTACTACCTGCCGAAGCGGCGCATCAGCGTGGAGCGGGCCGTGGAGATCATCCATGCCGCCGGCGGGGTCGCCGTGCTGGCCCATCCGCTGCAGTACCGCTACCCTCTCGACGAGGTCACGGCGCTGATCGCCTGCGCGAAGGAGCTTGGCGCGGAGGCCATGGAATGTTTCTATTCCGGCTACAGCGCCGAGGAGGAGGCCTGGCTGCTGGAAAAGGCCGGGGAATTCGGCCTGGGCGTCACCGGCGGCAGCGATTACCACGGCAGCCGGAAGACCGAGATCCGCCTCGGCGTCGGCACGGGCAGGCTGAACGTGCCATACAGCGTGCTCGAGGAGCTCAAAGCGCTCCGTGCCCGAAAACGGTAAAACGGAAATGAGGATAAAAAAGGGGGCTGTTTTGCAACAGCCCCTTTGATCATTTCTTGTTGAAGAATTCCTCGAAGTAGTCGCGCACCCGGTCGTCCTCGACCTCGATCTTCGGCAGATCCGCCCGGGTGGGCTCGTCGGTCACTTCCTTCAGGTCCGGCAGCTCCCCGCTGACCCGGGTGGGCTCGTCCACCCGGTCGGGGGAGGGCTCCTCCTTCACCGAGGCCGGTTCCATGACCACCTCCGCCTTGGGAGCCCTGCGCCTGCGCGGCCGGGGCGCTTCATCCTCCTCCATGTCCAGACGGATCCGCCTGGCGTTGGCCAGCCGCCGCTGGTAGGCCCGGCGCTTGAGACGGTAGCGGATCACCAGCGCGATATACGCCGTGAGCAGCAGCACCAGCGCCCAGAACGTGATCACCACCGCGGGCCGCCGCAGCGTCTCGAGCAGCTCGCCCTTCATGTAGGATACCCGGGAGAGATCGATGGACGTGCTGGTGATCAGCGGAGAGGTCCCGTAGACTTCGCCGTTCATGCTCACGCTGATCTCGCCCACGATCTGACCGGCGCTGACCGGCGCCATCAGACTCGTGCCGTCGCCGTTGTCGGTGGGATAGATCGTCACCGTGCGGGTGAAGGCGTCCAGCGAGACGTCGTTGGGCAGCAGCGCGGTGATGGAGGTGCCCGGCCGCACGGGCACGGAATCGCCCTCGGCGCCCATCTCCACGGGCACGCTGGTGATGATTTCGGTGGACTTGACGATCTCCTGGTAGCTGAAGTTTTCAAAGGCCCACTCGAAGAGAGTCTTCGCGTCCACGAAGCTGCCGTAGTACCAGCTCCCGTCGGCGAGCTGGTAGGCCTCCGCCTTCATGATGACCGCCAGCAGCTCCACGCCGTCCTTCTCGGCGGTGGCGGCCAGACAGTAGCCCGCCGCGTCGGTGTGGCCGGTCTTGACGCCCCGGGCGTACTCATAGCCGTAGTCGCCGGCGTAAAGGTGGTTGGTGGGGTTGATCAGAGAGTTGGAGTTCTCCAGCGACCGGGCCGCGGAGCTGTTCGTGTCGGGCACGGTATAGGTGACCGTGTTGGCGATCTCCATGAACAGGTCGTGCGTCGCCGCCTCCCGGAGGATGCGGGAGAAGTCCCAGGCCGTGGTATAATGGTTCGGGTCGGTGAGACCGTGGGTGTTGACGAAATGGGTGTTGGTGCAGCCCAGCTCCGCGGCGCGGACGTTCATCCTGTCGATGAAGTCGGCGATCGTGCCGCCTATGTACTCGGCGATGACGTTGCAGGCCTCGTTGGCCGATTCGAGCATGGCGCAGTAGAGCAGGTTTTCCAGCGTCATTGTCTCGCCGATGGCGATATACACCGAGGAGCTGTCGCCGGAGATGTCGCTGTAGAGGTCCGGCTGCGCCGTCACCATATCCGTGAGCTTGACGCTGCCGTCCTCCACGGCCTCCACCGCCAGCAGCACGGTCATCACCTTGGTCAGACTGGCCGGAGCGAGGACCTCGTTCTCGTTGCGTGTGTAGAGGACCGTCTCGCCGGCGTCCCGCTCGGCGAGGAGCACCACGGCGTAGCTGTTGTCGGCCTGCGGGTCGTCCAGCGCCGCGGCGGCGGGCAAGAGCGCAGACAGCAGCAGCACCAGCGCGAGACACAGGACGGGGATTTTTATATGCTTCATGGTCTTCCCCCTTGTGGGAGTGGTATCTTTTTTACAGGATAAATGATATTATATAAGAAAAACGCCCGAAAAGCAACCATAAATCCCTGTGGCAGATGTTGGGAGGCGCCTATGACAAAGACAGAAAAGCTTCTGCTGGCCGTCGCTGCGGTATTTTTCGCCGCGGCGCTGTGGCTGGCGCCGCAGAACAGTACGGCCCGCCGGGTGGAGACCGCCTATGAGCAGCCCCTGGCCGGGGCCTCGTCCGCGGCGGACGACGCCGACGGAGCCGTGTACGTCACGCTGGTGCGGCGCATCGACATCAACAGCGCCGACGCCGCCGCGCTGACGGCGCTGCCCGGCGTGGGAAAGGTCACCGCCGAGGCAATCGTGGCCTGGCGGGAGGAGCACGGCCCCTTTGCTTCGGTGGAGGAGCTGCTGCTCGTGCCCGGGCTGAACGAGGCCACCCTGGACGCCATTCTCGCCGCCGGAGAGGGGTAACGGGGAGAGGCTGAAAGAAAAGCCTTGCAATCAGGGCTTTTATAGGGTAAAATACCCCTGCCGAGAAGAAAATGAATAAATGTATCTATAGATTCAGGAGGGTTACCTATGATTTCCGCAGGAGAATTCCGCAACGGCGTCACCTTTGAGATGGACGGCCAGGTCATGCAGGTCATCGAGTTCCAGCACGTCAAGCCCGGCAAGGGCGCGGCGTTCGTGCGCACCAAGATGAAGAACGTCATCACCGGCGCCGTCATCGAGACCAGCTTCAACCCCACCGCCAAGTTTGAGAACGCCTATGTCGAGCGCCGCAGCATGGACTACAGCTACAGCGACGGCAATCTCTACTACTTCATGGACCCCGAGACCTACGAGCTCGAGCCCATCGACGAGAGCATGCTCACCGACAGCTTCAAGTTCGTCACCGAGAACATGACCTGCACCGTCAGCTCCTACAAGGGCAAGGTCTTCGCGGTCGAGCCCCCCAACTTTGTCGAGCTCACCGTCACCGAGACCGACCCGGGCTTTGCCGGCAACACCGCCACCAACGTGACCAAGCCTGCCACGCTGGAGACCGGCGCCGAGATCAAGGTGCCCCTGTTCATCAACCCCGGCGACCGTATCAAAATCGATACCCGGACCGGCGAATACCTCGAGCGCGCCAAGGGCTGAGAGCCCATAAAACAAGTCATACAAGTCATCATCTGCGTGAGGAGGATCCGAACATGACAACATCCGAAAAAGTGGCGTATCTGAAGGGCCTGGCGGAGGGCATGGGCGCCCTCGAGGACGCCGGCCAGGGCAAGCTTTTCAAGGTGATCATCGACATTCTCGAGGACCTGTCTCTGGATCTGGCGGACACCCGTGATTCGCTGACGGACCTCTCCGACGGCGTGGAGGCCATCAGCGACGATCTGGCCGACCTGGAGGAGGAGTTCTATCAGGAACCCTGGGCCGACTACGGCGAAGACGAGGATGACGACGAGGACGACGAGGACTGGGACGAGGAAGAGGACGAGGAGGATGACGAAGACGGCGAGCCCGTTTTCTACTCCGTGGAGTGCCCCGGCTGCGGCTACAAGCTGACCGTGGACGAGGACATCCTTGACATGGGCTCCTTCGAGTGCCCCGAATGCGGCGAGATCATCGATCTCACCAAGGCCGAGGTCGAGGAGGTCGTGTTCGACGACGAGGACGAGGACGGCGAAGAGGTCCCGTTCTGACAAAAGCGCATAACCGGCAAAGGGACCGCTGCGGCGGTCCCTTTTTGCGTCCGTTGTCAGTGGTTGTCCGGGGATGGAGCTTTTTCCGTGACTGCGAGTCGGTGCTTTTGCTCCATTGTCGGTGGTTATCCAAGGTAATGCGCTTTTTTCCTTTTACCGAGGTTTTAAGCATTCAGCTCCATTGTCGGTGCTATTCTTAAGGTAATGCGCATTTTTCTTTGCGTATCTTTCCAATCGCGCAGACTTCTGCGGAAGTCTGAAAACCGGCTGCCGCCGGCGCGATTTCCGGGTGGGAACCATGTTCCCCCCGGAGGCCCCCCTCTTTTTGGAACAAGGTATTATTTCAAATCCGCTTGCGCTCCGGCGCTTGGAGGGCAGTAAATTAAGGTTCCAGCGTCTCACCCCGCTGCCGCAAGTGCGTATACTTGCCGACGCACCATTTAGTCGTAGGGGGGCGTACCACGCAGCACAGGAGCGAAGGCAGCAACCCTAAAACATTGCCCACGCAGCGCCGAAGCGAAAACCCCC
>JAFXYJ010000142.1 GCA_017541825.1 Oscillospiraceae bacterium
AGCTCGCGCCAGCCGTCGCCGTTGGTATCCTTGATGCCCGCTTCGTCCAGGAGCTTCATGGCGCCTTCGGGATCATAGGCGCTGTTGTCGGGAATGGAAGCTCCGCCCCATGCGCTGAATACCGGGGAGAGAGGCGTGTAGCCCGCAGTGTAGGAACCGCCGGTGGTGATGGTGGCGACGGTCTCGTCGTCGATGGCCATGTGGACCGCCTTGCGCAGGGCGTCGTTGCCCAGGGGACCTTCAAAGTTGATGTGATAATAACCGTCGCGGGCGCCGGAGACGTTGCTGATGGTGTAGCCCGCGCTCTGCAGGGTGGGCAGGTCGGAGGCCTGGATGTGGGTCGCCACGTCGGCGGAGCCGTCCAGAAGGGCGCTCAGGCGGGCCTGGGCCTCGGCCACTTTCACGAAGCTGACCTTCTCAAAGGGCACCTTTCCGCCCCAGTAATTGGGGTTGGCGATCAGCTGGAAATCATGGCCGTCGGTGTAGGATTCGATCACGTAAGGGCCGGTGCACACGGGGCCCTCGAGCAGCATGTCGCGGCCCTTGGTGGCCTCGGCGTCGACGATGCCCAGGAGAGGATAGGCCATCACGCCGGGCATGTCGGCCTGGGGATTCTCGGTGACGATCGTCACGGTGCCCGCCGCGTCGTCGGCGGTGATGGAAGTATATTTCATGAAGCCCTGGATGTCGCCCACGCCGCCGTTGGCGGGATCCTGCACCTCATAGACCCATTCGATGGATTCCTTGACCTTGGTGGCGGTCATTTCCGCGCCGTTGGAGAACTTAACGCCTTTGCGCAGATGGAACGTCCAGGTCAGGTTGTCGTCGGCCAGTTCCCAGCTCTCGGCCAGCCAGGGCTGGAAGGAGCCGTCGTCGCCGTCCTTTACCAGGCATTCGCTCACGCCGATGCGCATGACGTACCAGCTGGGGCTCAGGTCGTGGATGTCGGGCTGGCTGAACAGGTCCGAGGCCACATTCAATGTGGTCTTCGTCGGGTTCGCGGGGGCGGAGGCTGTGTTGGCCGCGGGGGCGGAAGACCCGCCGCTTGAGGCGGGCGCGGAACTGCCGCCGCAGCCGGCCAGCAGTGCCATGAGCATAACGACGCTCATGACGAGGGCGATGGTTCTCAGTTTTTTCATTGCTTCTCCTTTCATGCCGATACTGATTGTTTTCGGACTTTTTCCTTCTTTTTATGGCTGCGCCTTGTGCCAGGGTCCAGAATATCCCGTATACTGTCTCCCAGCAGGTTGAAGGCCACCACCGTGATAAGGATCGCCAACCCCGGATATGTCATCAGCCAGGGGGCCGTCTGGATGTAGGCGCGGCCTTCCGAGAGCATATAGCCCCACTCCGGGGTGGGCGGCTGGATGCCGAAGCCCAGAAACGACAGGCTCGAAACGCTGAGCATCGTCGTGCCGATGTCCAGCATGGCCGTGGTCAGCAGCGTGGGCAGCGCATTGGGGATCAGGTAGGCCGTGAGGATATGACTGTCCTTCGAGCCCGTGGTCCGAGCCGCGGCGATATAGTCCCGCTGCTTGATCTTCAGCACCGTGCTGCGGGCCAGCCGGGCATACTTCGTCCAGCTCACCGCCAGGATGGCTATGATCGCGTTGCCGAAGCTGGGGCCCAGGATGCCCGCGATGGCGATGGCCAGGATCAGATCCGGGAAAGCCAGCATGGTATCGCACAGCCGCATGATAAAGGAGTCCACGCCGCCGCCGGCAAAGCCCGCGATGATCCCCATCAGGCCGCCCAGAAGCATGGCCGCCGCCACCAGGATCAACGCGCTGGATATGCTCACCCGGGTGCCGTAGATCACCCGGGAATACAGGTCGCGTCCCAGAAAATCCGTACCGAAGCGATGCTCAGCCGACGGGGCCTGGAAAGCATCCCGGAGCTTGCTGGCCGTGGGGTCAAAGGGGGCGATCTGCTTGGCAAAAATCGAGATCAGCACGATCAGCAGCACAAGGATCAGATAGACTGTGAACGCCTTATGGCTTTTGAGAAAGGCAAAGGTTTTTTTCATCCATCCCCCTCCTTATCTGGCCTCGCGGATCCGCGGATCGATCAGGTCATAGCTCAGGTCCACTACCAGATTGACGAGCATGTAAATCAGGGCGATCCACAGCACGAAGCCCTGGATCAGCGGGTAATCCCTTGCGCGCACCGCGTCCACCGCCAGGTTGCCGAGCCCCGGATAGGAGAAAATGATCTCCACGATGGAGGTGCCGCCCAGCAGGCTGCCGAAAGAGATGCCCAACAGAGTGATCAGCGGGAGCAGGGAGTTTTTGAAAACGTGCCGCCAGAGGATCTTCCGATACCGGATGCCCCGGGCTCTGGCGCCGATCACATAGTCCTGGCTCAGCTCCTCCAGCACGCTGGCCCGTACCTGCCGGGTATATTTGGCCGACATGGCGATGGCCAGCGTCAGGCAGGGCAGGATCATCTCCTTGAACCCGGCCCGGGATGAGACCACGGGAAACCAGCGGAGCGTCAGACCGAAGAAGCGCATCAGCAGCAGACCCAGCCAGAAGCCGGGCACCGAGATGCCGAAAAACGCCAGGAACCGGACGATGTAATCCGCGATCCCGTCCTTATGTACTGCCGAGAGCACGCCCAGGGGGACGGAGACCGCCATCATCATCGCCATGGACAGCAGAGCGACCTTCAGCGTGGGAAGCAGCCGCTGGCCCAGGGCGGCGGCCACCGGAATGTTCTTTGAAAAGGACATGCCCAGATCCCCGCGCATCACACCGGTGATCCAGTTGAAATACTGGACGGCAAAGGGCTTGTCCAGACCCATGCTGATCCTGGCTGTCTCAAGCTGCTGCTCCGTGGGCAGGATCCCCGCCGCCTCGTACATGGCTTCCGCCGGGTCTCCCGGCGCAATATACGTCAGCAGGAACGTCAGAAAACTGATACCGAACAGCACGATCAGCATCTGGGGTATACGTTTCAGGATCTTTTTCGCAAGCATATGCATTCCCCCGCAGCATAAAAGAAATGAAGGGTCACTCCGTGGAGCTTCGCGGCCCGCAGCGTCCGCATGTCGTGCATCTCAGCCGACGGGGACCGTGATCCCGTGTTCGGCAAAGTAACGCGCCGCGCCGGGATGGTACGGCACCCCGGTGACGGAGGCGGCGCGATCAAGGGACAGGTATTCGGCAATGGGGCTCTCGTTTTTCAGCTTCGCCGTGTTGTCGAAAACTCCCCGGAGGAAATCGTATACCGCGTCGTCGGGAACGCTGTTGCCGGCGATGACGATCGCGTCAACGGCGACGGTAACACAGTCCTCGGCGGTGCCGTAGACGTCCGCGCCGATCACGGTCCGGCTGTAGGCAGGGCTTTCGGCGATCATCTTTTCGATGATCTCTTCCTCGAGAGAGACCAGATATACCTGCCGCTCCTCTGTCAGAGCGGTAACGGTCCCCGTCGGCGCACCGGCCACGACAAAGACCGCGTCCAGCCATCCGCCCAGCAGCGCGTCAATGGCGTCATGCTGTGTATAATTGCATACCTCGATATCCTTTTGCGTCAGGCCGTAAGCGTCCAGAACGTCCACAGCGTTGAAATAGCTGCCGGAACCCGCGGGCCCGAGGGAAACCCGTTTGCCCGCCAGATCGGCGACCGATTTGATCCCGGGATCCAGTGTGACGACATGTACCGACTCGGGGTAGAGGGCGGCGGCCACGGAGAAGTTCTCGTTCGGGCCGTTTACCCGGAAGGTTTCCAGCCCCTGTCTTGCGTAGAGCATCACGTCGTATTGCGTGAAGGCGAATTGTGAATCGCCTCTGGCCAGCGACTGAATATTGCCCCTGGAGCCTTCCGATGAAACGGCGGCGATAAATGTGGTGGTGGCGGCGTTGACCTGCCGGGCCAGAAGGTTTCCGAACTGATAATATGTTCCCGTCTCTTCTCCGGCGGAAAGGATCATCCCCTCAATGGGATCTGCCTGTTTTCCGCAGGCGCACAAGAGCAGCAGCAGCGAGGATAAGAAAAGCGCAGCGGTCTTTTTCATTTCCATGGTCCCTCCCTGTCAGGCAAGCGGAACAAAAAAGCCGCACACCCCGAAAAGAGTGTGCGGCCGTATTCCCGCATGTCAAAACAAGATACGTGCCGTCATCCGCAGCCCGTATCGTTCCTACTCCAGCAGGTCTCCTGACTTGTGCCCTTGTGTTGATCCGCGGCAGCCTTCTCAGGTCTCCCCAATGGCCGGTACAATGTCCCCCCGTCGAATCGAGCACTGCACAGTGGCGGTAACCGTCCATGATTTTCACATGGTTCCCTATTCTCCCTCCGAACGACCGGAGGGCACTGGATGCGCTGTTTGATTGTTCTCTGTAAACAAAATTCAAGTGACCTTAACTAATATACATTAAAATCTTTATCCATGTCAATGACCATTTTATACGAAAACCGCTGTGAAACCACGGGAATAACGACGGAATTCTGCCGGATTTTCGAGGATTCCGCAGGTCCTGTCATATAAAATGTCTGAAAAACTCCGGCAAGGCGCCGGGAGGCGAAGATTGTTCTTGACGGCGGCGCTGCGGGATGCTATAATTCCAATACTCTTTGCACTGCCATTTGCTACAGTACAAACTGATCAGGCCGGAGCGCATGCTCGGAGCCGGGTTACGAAAGTAACAGTGGACTTCAACACCCACGGGACAGTACGTCAAGAATACTGTTCCCGCGGGTGTTTTGCTATACCCTGCGGGACTTGGCTGCAAAACCAGATTCCGGAGGTTTTTTTTATGAAAAAACGACTCACCGCCGCTATGGACGGCCCCACCGATTTTGAAAAGACCGCCGTCCGCGTGTCCACCTTCAGCATCATCGGCAACGCGATCCTCGTCGTGTTCAAGCTCTTCGCCGGCCTCGTCGGCCACTCGGCGGCCATGGTCAGCGACGCCATCCACTCCGCCTCCGACGTGCTCAGCAGCATCATCGTGATCGTCGGCGTGCGGCTGTCCGGCCGGGAGGCCGACAGCGACCACCCCTACGGCCATGAGCGCATGGAGTGCGTGGCGGCCATCATCCTGGCGATCATCCTGGCCATCACGGGCGGCGGGATCGGCATGAACGCCCTGCAGAGCATCCTCAACCACGACGCGGGCGGCGTGGTGATCCCCGGCCTGCTGCCGCTGATCGCCGCCATCGTCTCCATCGTCACCAAGGAGGGCATGTACCGCTACACGGTCTTCTTTGCCCGCCGTCTGGACTCCGCCTCCCTGCTGGCCAGCGCCTGGGACCACCGCAGCGACGCCTTCTCCTCCATCGGCGCGCTGGTAGGCATCGCCGGGGCCCGGATGGGCTATCCGATTCTTGAGCACATCGCCAGCATCGTGATCTGCCTGTTCATCCTCAAGGCCGCCCTGGATATCTTCCGGGAGGCCCTGGACAAAATGGTGGACCACTCCGCCGGAGAGGAGCTGGAGGAGGAGATCCGGCAGCTCGCGCTGTCCCAGGATAAGGTGGGCGGCGTCGACCTGGTCCGCACCCGGGAGTTCGGCAGCCGGGTATATGTGGATATCGAGATCTGCTGCGACGGTGCCATGACTCTGACCGAGAGCCACGCCGTCGCTCAGCGGCTCCACGACGCCATCGAGGCCAAATTCGACAAGGTCAAGCATATCATGGTCCACGTCAATCCCCACGGGGAGACCGACGACTGTCCTCATGCCGAGCAGGAAGAATGACCGCCTGCGGATAAAGAAACAGGGGCTGTTTCAACAGCCCCTGTTTCTTTTTTTGTTCATTCCTCCGAGAGCAGCCGCCGGATCGCCTCGGTGGTCTCCCGGGCGGCCCGGTGATCGGTCCCGCCGGCCGTGACGCCCACGACGACGCTGCCGCGCCGGGCGATGCCGGGGAAATAAAAGTCGCATTTTTCCCTGTCCGAGGCCAGATTCACAAGCACGCCTCTCTCCCGGCAGAGGGTAAACACATGCCTGTCGGCCGCCTCGTCGCCGGTGGCGCACAGCACGATGTCCGCTTCCTCGATATCCGTGTCGGCAAAGGCCCGCCGACGGAGCTCGATCCGCCCCGCCTCGGCCAGGTCCGCGATCGTCTGCGTGGTCTCCGGGGCCGTGACGGTGATGTGTCCGGCAAAGGGCAGCAGCGTCTCGGTCCGCCGGGAGGCGATCTTTCCCCCGCCGACCACCAGCACGGTTTTTTCCGACAGATCCACGAACAGCGGGAAAAACAGGCGGTCCTCCATGGGCTTCACACCCTCTTTCTCTTGACGAAATAGTTGAGCACCCCGCCGACCGCGATGATGACTGCCGCGAGAACCAGCACCTTTTTGGCGGCCTCCTGCGGGATCTGGCTCTTGGGGCCGACGGACTCGGAATAAAAGGTCAGCGTATACTCGATCTCCAGCGCGTCGCCCATGGCGGTGGTGTCAGCGATCACGGCGATGGGATCGTCCATGCGGGTGATCGGGATCTCAAAGGTGGAATTGCCGCCGTCGGTAGTCAGGTTGTAAAACCAGGCGTTGTCGAGGATCATGTAGTCATAGTACGCGCTGCTCCAGAGGAGCGAGGCGTAGGCGTGACCGCCTCGGACCGTGAGCAGCGTGGGGGAGCTGACGCTGGCCCGGCCGCTGCCGCCGGTCATATTCACCTCGATGGAATACTCCCCGTCCGGCAGATCCACGCGCACGGGGTCCGGCTTTTCCTGGGTCTGAACGTGTTCGGCTGCCGGCGCGTTGAGCAGCTCGTCCGCGCCCTCGAGATCGTAGGCGCGGATCGCCGCCTCGATGAGCTCATAGTCGGGCAGCGGGAAGGCCAGCGCCTCCGCGGGCAGAGACGAGGCGTAGAACACCAGGTCCCGGTCGTACCACAGCTCCCGGGCCTTGCTGTAGGCCGCGCACTTCACCGGGGTGTCCAGCGCCCGGATGGGCAGGGTGAACACCGTGCGGCGCTCGACCTCCTCAAAGCCGATCCACGCGGACCTGTCCGCCGCGGCGGCCTCGGACTTCGTGCCCGATAGACCCACAGGTAACTCATGCTCGGGATCGTGATGCTGCCGAACAGCTCCCCGTTTTTGACGATCAGCTCCGCCTCGGCAATGCGGAAAAACGGCGAGGAGGAATCCACGCGGATCGGGTAGACCCCGTCGGCCACGTCGGTCCCGTAGACCGGCACCATGCCGTAGACGCCCAGCTTTCTGGTGCGGATCTCCTTCTTGGCGTCCGCCAGCCGCTGTGCGTTGGGATCGCTCCGGTCGGGCGCGGCCGCCTCCGGCGAGGGTCCGGCGGCTTCGGCGGACGTTTCGGCGTCCGGCGGCGTGTCCTCGTTCACATCGCCGCTCCCGACGGCGCAGCCGCCCAGCGCGAGAGCCGCCAGCGCGGCGGCAACGAACGTCAAAAGCGGTTTTTTCACAGTGCCGCGGCGTTCTTCGCGTGCTCGGCGTACCTGCGCTGTACGCTCTCGATCTCGCCCAGCCCGCGGAGGATACATACCGGCTCGACCCCCGACGCGGCGATGATCGACTTCCAGGAATCCGGCTCGTCGCCGGCCATGTCATTGATGGCGTGGTCGCCGGCCACGACCATCAGCGGCATCAGATACGCCCGCCGGGGGCTGCGCCGCACGATCATCTCCTCCACCGGTGCGAAGCCGGGGTCGAATTCCACGGTGCCGACGCAGATATTGTCTCTCCCCTCCCGGGCGTAGAGAAAGTTGAGCGCGACATACACGTTGTCCAGGAGCTCGGCGCTGCCGTGGCCCATCCATACGAACAGCTCGTCGCCGCCCAGGTCCGGGCAGACCTCATTGACGATATCGGCCGCGGCGATGAGATCCTCCGCCGTGGAGAGCAGCGGAGCGCCGATCTTCACCGAGGCAAAACGGTCCGCCGCGGCGCGGATCGCCTCGATCATCAGACGGTTTTCCTCGCCGTCGAGCAGGTGTGTGGGCTGTACGAGCAGGTCTTCCGCGCCGTCGGCAGCGATGCGGTCCAGGGCCTCGGCCACGGAGTCGATCTGCAGTCCCTCGGTCTTCAGGAGCTTGCGGCGGATCACGCCGCTGGTCCAGGCGCGGTAAAGTTTCCGATCGGGGAACTCGGCGGCCAGGTGGCGTTCGATCGCGGCAATGGTCTTTTCCCTCGTCTGCGTGACAGACGTTCCGAAGCTGACGACCAACAGAGCTTTCTTGCTGTCCATATCTTTACCCCCTATTATATTGTTGCCGATCACAGGTTTTTCTTGCGGTAGATAAATACCATCGAGATCAGTCCGAAGACAGCCAGATATGCCGCGAGCACGGAGAAACCGATCCATCCCGGCGGCTGGCCGTTGGCGATGGCGCGGATCATGGCGCTGGTCTGGCTCAGCGGCAGGATCCCCACCGCCTGCCGAAAGCCGGCGGGCATCTGTTCGGTGGAGAAGAAGGTGTTGCACAAAAACGACATCGGCGTGATGATGAACGAGGTATAGCGCGGCGCGTCGGCGTAGCTCTTGGCCAGGAACGAGAGCACCAGCGCGATGGTGGAAAACACCATGCCGTTGAGCAGCATGATGAGCACAGACAGGCCGTTGAAGACAAGGTCCCCGCGCACCGGCCAGGTCAGCAGCAGGATCACGCCTCCGGCGTAAAGCCCCCGCAGGCTGCCGCCGAGGATCTGGCCGAGGATGAACTGCCACAGCGGCGTAGGCGAGACCATGATCTGGTCCAGGGCCTTTTCGTACAGCCGCTGTACGCTCATGTTCTGAGCGATGGCGCTGAAGCTCCCGGTCATGGTGGCCATGGCCACGATGCCCGGGATCAGAAAGTGGAGGTAGGGCTCCCCGTGGGAGGTGGTCTGGATCCCCATGCCGAAGATCACCAGGTACATCAGCGGCGAGATCATGGCCGCCAGCGTGATCTTGTAAAAATCCCGGCGGAACTCCACCCATTTTTCCCAAATGACCGTCACGATCCCCATCAGCGGCCCTCCAGCTTCCGTCCGGCGCAGACCACAAACACGTCCTCGAGCGTCGTGGCGCGCAGCGCGGCGGACTCTCCGGTGCGGGAGAGGTATTCGATGGCCTCGTCCCGCTGCCGGAAGTAATGGCTGACCAGATCGTCCTCGGCGGTCTCGTCCACGGCATAGGGACCCAGCTCGCGGATGAGCGTCTCCGGGCTGTCCAGCTTCTGGAGCTGCCCGCGGTTGATCAGCGCCACCCGCCCGCACAGGGCCTGGGCCTCCTCGATATAGTGGGTCGTGAGCACGATGGTCATGTTCCGTCCGGCGTTGACCCGTCGCAGCAGGTTCCACATCTGCCGCCGGGACAGCGCGTCCATGCCGGCGGTGGGCTCGTCCAGCAGCAGGATCTCCGGCTCGATCATCAGCGCCCGGCAGATCATCAGCTTGCGCTTCATGCCGCCGGAGAGGTGGCGCACCGTGCGCCGCCGGTAATCGCTCAGCCCCGCGAACTCCAGCAGCTCGTCGGTCTTCTCGCGGATGCTCTTCTTCGGCATCCGGTAGAGCCGGCCCTGGTACTCCATGACCTCCTCCATGTTCATGTCCTGACGCATGGAGTACTCCTGGGTGATGACGCTGAGCTTGCGCTTCTGCTCGGTGGCATGGCGGTCGAGCTTCACCCCGTCGATGAGGATCTCGCCCTTCGTGGGCAGGAGCACCGTGGACATCATGCTGATGGTCGTGGTCTTGCCCGCGCCGTTGGGGCCCAGCAGGCCGAAGAATTCGCCCGTCCCGATGGTCAGGCTGAGCTGATCCACCGCGGTGAAATCACCGAACTTTTTCGTGAGGCCCTTAAGCTCGATCACGTCCGATCATTCCTTGGCGATGATCAGCGAGAAGTATCCCGCGTCGTCGGGGATCTCGTCGATGCTGTAGTAGAGCTTCTCGTTGTCCATCGTGCAGTTCTCGGCCATGACGGCCCTCCGGCCGCTGCGGCGCAGCATGTCCTTCACCTTTGCCATCTGGCTGGCGGACTTCATGAGCACATAGTTGCCGCCGAAGGCCAGGTCGTCCTCGAGCTTGTGCACCGCGGGCAGGATGTGCAGCGGCTCGTCCCACTCGGTGAGCGGGGTGTTGAGCCGCGCAGCCGCCGCGCAGAAGGAGGGGATGCCCGCCACGAGCTCCACGGTGTAGCCGTCGGCCTCCAAGTAGTGCTGGATATAGCTGAAGGTGCAGTAGATCGTCGAATCGCCGAGGGTGATGTAGACCACGTTGCGGCCCTGGTCGAGATAGCTCTCCAGGAGCCTGGCCGCCTTTTTGTGTTCGGCGTCGATGAGCTCCCGGTCCTTGATCATGGGCATGTAAACGGGCACGAGCTCCTTGTCCGCGATCTCGGGCACCACCGCCGCGGCGATCTTGTAGGCGACCGCATCCTTTGCGACTTTGCCCGGGACGGCGATGACGTCGTTCTCCCGGATGAGCCGGGCGGCCTTGAGGGTCATGTATTCGGGATCGCCGGGGCCGACCCCGACGCCGTACGCGATACCTTTCATGTTCTCTTCTCCTTGTATTGTTTTGTCGGGTGTCCGCGCAAAGCGCAGGACAGCCAGGCGGATCTCATTCTAGAGCGGCGCGGCGCTCCGCCGCGGCCTGCTCGAGCTTTTCCGTCAGGGAATCGAGCGTGGCTTTTTCCGCCGTCCAGGTCTGCATGCCCAGTTTTTCGGCCTCGGCGCAGGTCTGGCGGCCGATGCACACGGCCCGGACCTTCGTGAAGTCCGCGCCGTCGGCGCTCTGCGCAAAGCCGCGGACCGTCGAGGCGCTGGTGAACACCGCGAAGTCCGCCTCGCCGGAATCGATGAGCTCCTTCGTGTCCAGCACCCGGGAGGACTCATAGACCGTGTCGTAGAGCGCGATCTCATCGATGGTGAGACCGGGTCCCTGCCTCAGCTTCTCGATCAGCGCCGGGTTGCCGATGGCCGCCCGGGGGATCAGCAGCCGCGCGCCTGCCGCGCATTCCTTTGCCAGCTCCGTGCCCAGGGTCTCGGCGTCGTACACTGAGGGGACGAAGTCGCAGCGCAGGCCGTAGCCGGCCAGGGCCTTCCGGGTCCCCTCGCCGATGGCGGCGAGCTTCACGCCGGTCAGGCAGCGGATATCCCGCGCGGCCAGCAGCCGGTCCATGAAATGCCGCACGCCGCTGGGGCTGGTGAGCACGAGCCAGTGATAATGTCCGTCGGCGAGCCGGTCCAGCGCGGCGTCCAGCGCGGCGTCCAGCGCGGCGGTGTCGGCGCAGGGCTCCGTGCGAATGGCAGGCAGCTCCAGCACCTCGGCGCCCTTCTGCCGCAGCATGGCCGCCAGCCGGGAATTGAGCTCCCGCGGACGGGTCAGCAGCACCTTCACGCCAGCGAGCGGGCGTTTTTCATACCAGGCGAACTGATCCGCCAGGGCGCAGACCTTTCCCACCACGATGATGGCCGGGGTCTGCACGGTCGTCGCGGCGCACACGGCCTCCAGCGTACCGACCGTGGCGAGGATACGGTCCTGGGCCGCGGTGGTGCCCCGTTCGAGGACGGCGGCGGGCATGTCCGGGTCCATCCCGGCGGCGAGCAGGCCGCCGCAGATGTCCGGCAGCGCGGCGATGCCCATCAGGAACACCAGCGTGCCCTCGGTGCGGACCAGAGCGTCGAAGTCGATGTCATAGGTGTGGTCCTGCCGCTTGTGGCCGGTGATGATGTGCACGCTCGAGCAGAAATCCCGGTGTGTCACGGGGATGCCGTTGTAGGCGGGTACCGCGACGGCGCTGGTGACGCCCGGCACGATCTCGAAGGGGACGCCGTGCTCCACGAGCAGCTCCAGCTCCTCGCCGCCGCGTCCGAACAGGAACGGGTCGCCGCCCTTGAGCCGGACGACGTTGTTGCCCGCGAGCGCCTCATTGAGCAGGACCTCATTGGTCTGCTCCTGCCGGAGGTAGTGGTTGCCCGCGCGCTTGCCGGCGAAGATCAGCCGGGCCTTTTCGGGGATCAGCCCCAGCACGCCCTGGCCCACCAGCGCGTCATAGACGACCACGTCGGCGTTTTCGAGCACCTCCCGGCCCCGGAGCGTGAACAGGCCCACGTCCCCCGGTCCGGCGCCGACGAGCCAAACCTTTCCGATCATATCGCCGCCTCCTCTTCCCGGAGCCGCCGCGCCAGCGCGGCGCCCAGCTCCTCGGCGTTCCACACCGCGGCGCTGTCCGTACCCGTACGGAAGCCGCCGGTGGTCTCGTTGTAGTATAGTCCCCGCAGGGTGATCCAGCCGTTATCCACGACGGCGTGGGCGCACACCGGCGAGGTGCACCCGCCGTTGAGCTCCCGGACGAAGGCCCGCTCGCACAGCGCGGCGACGCCGGCCTGCTCATCGGCGAAGCAGGACAGATAGGTGTAGTCCTCCCCGATCCGGCCCTGGACGCCGAGGATTCCCTGCCCGGCGGCGGGGATCATCTCATCCACGGTGAAATACCGGCTGATGCGGTGCTCGAGGCCCAGGCGCTTCAGGCCGGCGGCGGCCAGCACCAGCGCGCCGTACTGCCCTTCGTCGAGCTTGCGCAGCCGCGTCTGCAGATTGCCGCGGACGGGTTGGATCTCATGGTCGGGAAAGATCGCTTTGAGCTGCAGTCCCCGGCGCAGGCTGGCCGAGCCGATGACGGCATCGGGAGCGAGCTCCTCCTCCCCCACGGGCAGAACCAGCACGTCCCGGGGGTCCTCCCGTTTGGAGAAGCACAGCAGCGGCAGGTCCTCGGCGGTCTCCATGGGCATGTCCTTGAGACTGTGAACGGTCAGATCGGCCCGGCCCTCCCGGAGAGCCAGGTCCAGCTCCTTGACGAACAGGCCCTTGCCGCCCACCTGATCGAGCGTGCGGTCAAGGATTTTGTCGCCGGTGGTCTTCATGGTCAGCAGCTCGATCTCCAGCTCCGGGTGGGCGGCCCGGAGGCAGTCGATGACCGCCCGGGCCTGCACCACGGCAAGCAGGCTCTCCCGGCTGCCGACAGTGATCTTTTTCTTCATGGGGTAAACTCCCTCAGCGCGGAGAGCACGGCGTCCAGGTCCTCGTCCGTGTGGGCCGAGGACAGGAACATCGCCTCGAACTGGGAGGGCGCGAGATACACGCCCCGGGAGAGCATGTGGCCGAAATACTCGGCGTATCGCGCCGTGTCGCTCGTCTGGGCGGAGGCATAGTCGCGCACCTCGTCGCCGGTGAAGAACACACAGCCCAGAGAGCCCACGTGATTGAGGCGGTGGGGGATCTCCGCGGCGGTGAGGATCTCGTCCATGGCGCCGAAGAACCGGTCGCCGGCGGCGTTGAGCGTCTCATAGAAGTCCGGGGTGTATTGCAGCGCGGAGAGCTGCGCCAGCCCCGCGGCCATGGCCACCGGGTTGCCGCTGAGCGTGCCCGCCTGGTACACCGGGCCGAGAGGCGAGATCTTCTTCATGATCTCCCGCTGCCCGCCGTAGGCGCCCACAGGCATGCCCCCGCCGATGATCTTGCCGAAGGTGGTCAGATCCGGCGTGACGCCGTAGTACCCCTGGGCGCCGGCCAGTCCCAGCCGGAAGCCGGTGATGACCTCGTCGAAGATGAGCAGCGCGCCGTTGGCGTCACACTCCGCCCGCAGCGCCTGCAGGAAGCCCGGCGCCGGGGGCACGACGCCCATGTTGGCGCCCACGGGCTCGACGATGACCGCCGCGATCTGGCCGTAGTAGGCGGTGAACAGCTCCTGGACACTGACGATATCGTTGTAATCCGCGATCAGCGTGTCCTCGGTGCAGCCCTTCGGCACGCCGGCGGAGCTGGGAGTGTTCTGGGTCATGAGCCCCGAGCCGGCCTGGACGAGCATGGCGTCGGTGTGGCCGTGATAGCAGCCGGAGAATTTGATGATCTTGTCCCGGCCGGTGAAGCCTCTGGCGGCGCGGATGGCGCTCATCACGGCCTCGGTGCCGGAGTTGACCATGCGCACCATTTCCACCGAGGGCACAAGGGCGCAGATCAGCTCGGCCATCTCCACCTCCCGCTCGGTGGCCGCGCCGAAGCTCAGGCCGTCCCGGGCGGCCTTTTCCACCGCCTCGAGCACCGCCGGATGGGCGTGGCCGAGGATCATCGGGCCCCAGGAGCCGACAAAGTCTATGTACTCCCGGCCGTCGGCGTCCCAGAGCCGGTCTCCGGCGGCGCGGGTGATGAACCGGGGCGTCATGCCCACGGAGCCGAAAGCCCTCACGGGGCTGTTCACGCCGCCGGGGAGGACCTTTCTGGCCCGGTCAAACAGTTCTTCGGAACCCATCATCCGAGCTTCCCCTCCCGCATGTATTTCGCCAGCTCCTTGGCGTAGTAGGTGATATAGATGTCCGTGCCGGCCCGGAAGGCGGCCACGGCCATTTCACAGACGATCTTCTCCTCGTCGATCCAGCCGTTGGCTGCGGCGGCCTTGACCATGGCGTACTCGCCGCTGACACTGTAGGCGGCCACGGGCAGATCCACGGCGTCCCGGACCTCCCGGACCAGATCGAGATAGCTCATGGCGGGCTTGACCATGATGATATCGGCGCCCTCCTCCACGTCCAGGAACGCCTCCTTGAGCGCCTCCCGGCGGTTGTGGAAGTCCATCTGATAGCTCTTGCGGTCACCGAAGGACGGCGCGGAGCCGGCGGCCTCCCGGAAGGGGCCGTAGAAGGAGGAGGCGAACTTGACCGCGTAGGACATGATCGGCGTGCCGGTATGCCCGTGGGCGTCCAGGCACTCGCGGATCGCGCGGATGCGCCCGTCCATCATGTCCGAGGGCGCCACCATGTCGGCGCCGGCCTCCACATGGGACAGGGCGGTCTTCGCCAGCAGCTCCAGCGTGGCGTCGTTGTCCACGTCGTGGCCGCAGAGCACGCCGCAGTGGCCGTGGGAGGTGTACTCGCACATGCACACGTCGGTGATCAGATACAGCTCCGGATCCAGCTCTCTGGCTTTGCGCAGCGCCCGCTGGACGATGCCGTCGGCGGCATACGCCTGGGAGCCGACCTCATCCTTGTGCTCGGGGATGCCGAAGAGCATCACGCTCTTCACGCCGGCGGCGTTGAGCCGCTCGAGCTCCTCGCCCATGCGGTCCACGGTGTAGCGGTTCTGTCCGGGCAGCGCGCTGATCTCCTCGACCTTGTTCACGCCGTCCATGACGAACATCGGGTAAATCAGGGAGGCGGGGTCCACCCTCGTCTCGCGTACCATTTTGCGCAGGGTCTCGCTGCCGCGCAGGCGGCGCGGGCGTACTGTCATATCCATGGAAATCTCCTCGCTTTATAATAGATTGAAATCAAGTCGTCATTACAGGTCCGTCACGTCCGTGGTGTTGAGGACCTCCTCCATCGCGTTCAGGCACAGCCGGAAGGCGTCCTCGTCCATACAGCCGCGCATCCCGTGGAGCAGGTGGTTGATCATGCGCTCCGCGGCACCCTCGGCCTCCCGGGAGAGGGCCTGCTTGCGCTCCTCCCCCAGCTGCGCCCGGCGCAGCGCGGGAGTCAGGCGGGCGGCGG
The DNA here is from genome assembly GCA_017541825.1 of Oscillospiraceae bacterium. GTDB lineage: Bacteria > Bacillota > Clostridia > Oscillospirales > Oscillospiraceae > Apopatocola. The sequence continues at coordinate 15,450 of JAFXYJ010000142.1, forward strand.
CGTTATTGCCGGCCGCGGCCTTGATGCGCTGGATCTGCGGAATGAACTCCTTCCCGCCGTACCAGCTGTAAAACCGTTCCTCCTCCTCGTCCAGAATCCCCTGGGCCCGGTCGAGGGCCTCCCGCAGCTTTTCGGACTGCCGGTCGATATGAAAGGAGTCCACGTCGTAGAGCGTGACCCAGTCCAGTCCGGCGGCGAGAGGGTCGATATCCCGCGGCACCGCCAGGTCGATCAGCCGGATCGGATGATCCACCCGCAGCGGTGAGAGCTCGTCGTATTTGAGCGTATAGTTGGGGCTGCTGGTGGCGCTGACCACGAAATCACAGCCCGGCAGGAAGGCCAGCCGCTGGTCATAGTTGATGCGCTTCGCCCCCAGGGGGATATCCACGATGCCGCTGCGGTACTGGCGCACCGTGACGGTCACATCCGCGCCGTATTCCATCAGCGTCTGGGCGGAAAGGCGGCCCATCATGCCGTTGCCGATGACCATGCACCGCCGTCCGGCCACACGGTAGCCCTCCTCTTCCTCCAGATTGCGCAGCGCCGTATGGATCACCGACTGGTCGGAGGTGGTGATGGCCGCCTCGGTCTTGACCCGCTTGGCGGCGGTGACGGCCAGGCGGAAGAGCACCTCCAGCGTATGGTCCGCGGCGTAGCAGCTCCGGGACAGGGCCAGCGCCTCGCCCACCTGGGTGATGATCTGGTCCTCGCCGACGATCTTCGACTCCATGCCCGCGGCCACCCGGAACAGATGGTCTACGGCCTCCCGGTCCCGGCGTTCCACGAAATACGGGGCGTATTTCTCGGTTCTGACTCCGATGTATTCGCACAGCAGCTCCATCGGTGAAAAGGAAGCCCGGTGATTCACGCTGAACCAGATCTCCATCCGGTTGCAGGTGGACATCAGGATGCACCCTTCGATGCCCCTGGTGCCCCGCAGGTCGATATACAGCTGCTCGATCCGTTTCTTGGTAAAGGAAAAAACGCTTCGGACGTCCAGATCCGCCTTTGTGTGATCGACGCCGGCCATCCATACAGCCATAGTAATTTCTCCTTAAAAAAACTGCGGCGAGAAAATGCATTCCCGCCACAGCCGTTTTCCATAGCGTACACCGTCAATGCCGGACGGTGCCGATACAAGAGCTGCAGCAGGTCTTCTGGCTCCCGGATCGGACGTCCCGGCGGTCTTCCCGGCCCACAGGCCAGTGACTTGATGCGCCTTGGCTCTCCGGTTACAGCGGCGGTTCCGCTCGTGGTTTCCACACGATTCCCTATTCTCCCGCGCGGTTCTCCGCGGGGCACTGCGGCTCACTGTGCTCTGTTCTCCCGCGGCCCGTTCCCGCCCTGCCCGGCGGCCGGATACGCGAGGGCGCCCGTTCGATCAGAACATACTTTATATTTATTTTGTTCTGTCAGTATATCATGGCCCCGGAGCTATTGCAATGCGTTTTTTGCGAAAGCGCGGTTTCTTGACAACGTCCGGCATATATCGTATCTTTATTGAAACAAAAGCAATGTCTCCCCGGTTTCGGTCGATTTCCCATATGAGGACACAGGAAGAGGGGCTTGAAATGGCATACGTCATCGCCGCGCTGCTGGGGTATCTTTTCGGATGCTCCCACATGGCGCTGTATCTGTCCAAACTCTCCGGCGTGGATCTGCGCTCCAACGGCACCGGCAATCTCGGCGCCTCCAACGCGATGGTGCTCCTGGGCTGGCGGGCCGGAGTGCTCACCGCCCTTCACGACATCGCCAAGGGTTCGCTGGCGGTGATGGCGGCCCGCTGGCTCTTTCCGGAGGCGCCGCTGGTCGGCTTCGTGGCGGGCTCCGCCGCCGTGCTGGGCCACATGTTCCCCTTTTATCTGCGCTTCCGCGGGGGAAAGGGCTTCGCCGCCTATGTGGGCATGACGCTGGTCCTGCACTGGCAATTCACACTGTGCATCGTCGTCGTCGCGATCCTCCTCACGCTGGTGACCGACTATATCGTGACCGCCACCATCACCACGGTCGTCGCCTTCCCGATCTTCGCGGCCTTCGTGTACGGCTGGGGCGCGATGCTGATCGTCTGCGTCCCGTCCCTGGCAATGATCTTCAAACACAGGGAAAACTTCCGGCGGATCCGCGAGGGCACCGAGGTGGGCTTCCGCCGCGCCAAATCCGGCAAAATGCGCATGAAATAAAGAGAAACGGGTCTGCCATACCAACAGCCGGGTGCTTCTGTTCCGGTGTCAGCGGTTATCTCGCGCAAAGCGCTTTTTTGTCTTTTACCGGGGCAGCCTCATTCAGCTCCATTGTCGGTGGTTGCCCGAGGTAACGCGCATTTTCCGTTTACCGGGGCAGCACCATTCAGCTCCAACCCCGGTCACGGATAAAAAAACAGGGACTGCTTTCACGGCAGCCCCTGTTTTGTATGTTTGTCAGTATGCCAGCGAGCCGAAGTACTGCTCCGCCTCGGCCTGCGTCATGCCGAAATACCCTCTGGCCGAGCTGATCATCTCGGCGGCGCGGCCGTCGGTGAAATTGATGAGCCGGGTCAGATTCGAGGTGAAGAAGTTGTCGGCGTAGCCCCAGCGGGCCTGATCCCGGGCGACCTCCGGCTCGACCTGGGCGCGGATGGCCTCGATGCGCGCCAGGATCGCCGCGTCGCTCATGTCATTCTGCATCAGGTATCCCAGCCGGGACAGGAACGCGGCGCGGAAGCTCTCATTGTAGCGCAGCGCCCGGGGGATGATGGCGTGGAACTGGGGCCAGGCCTCGAAGCCCACGGCATAGGTCTGGTGGTTGTTGAAGCACAGGTCCATGTCCACCAGGCCGTAGAGCACCCGGTTGTCCTTGTACTCAGGGCTGGAATAGAACCGCACGTTCTCACACACGTCGATGTCGCCGCCCCAGCATTCGAGGATCGTCCAGTCGATGAGCACGTCCATGTCCACATGCTGGCAGATGTAATCCCAGCCGGCCTGACCGTTGAGGCCGTTGTTCTCCACGTACCGCAGCAGGTCGTCGAAGGTGCCCCGGTAGCGGTATTCGCCGTTGAAGCACTCCACGGTGTCGGCCTTCACATTGTAATGCGAGGCGAAATAGTTGCCGCTGTGGTGCTCCCGGATGGCGTAAATGCCCCAGTATTCGCCGTTGATGAACAGCGACACATACCGGTAGTTCTGGGCCGGGACCGGAGTGAAATCGATGGCCATGCCCGCAAAGAGCGTGTCGGCCATATAGGCGCTCGAGGCGTCCTGCAGACTCCCGCGCAGCAGCAGCGAGGAGAAGCTGAGCACTCTCCCGTCGCCGAAGACGTCATAGTGCAGCTCGCCGCCGTAACGGCCCTTGAATTCCAGCTTCAGCGAACGCCGGGCGCTCTGGGTCCGGCTGGTCCGGCCGTGGATCTGGATGCCGCAGTCGATGTTGAAGCCGCCGCCGTCCTCAAAGAAGGCGACGCTGGCAGGCCGCTCCCACTTGTTGATGTAGGCGTTCTCATTGGCGTAGTTGAGGTTGTTCGTGGAGTACACGCCCTTGGGCCCGAACAGGTTGTCCCGGTCGGAGACCAGGCTCACGATGGGCAGGGAGCTGTTCTCCCGCAGGAAGTAGGACAGCGTGGCCGTGCCGCTGGGAAGCTGCCCCTCGGGGAAGCTGGCCGCGCGGATCACGGTGGTGGCGCTGACGGTGATCGGCCCCGTATACGGCGCGGAATCGCGCGTGGGCGTGCTGCCGTCGGTGGTATAGCGCACGTTCTCGCCCCGGAGGGAGACGGTCAGGCTCTCCGCGTCGTCGTAGACGCCCTCGGGCACGTCGGGGACGGGCTTTGCGGCCACTATGCGCCAGGCGGTGCCGTTTTCGGCGCCCCGGGTGGCGGCGGTGAAGTAGTAAAAGCCGTTGGAGCCGGTCGTCCGGCCGCAGCTTCCGCCGGTGGGCACGTCATGGAGGTACACCCAGTCGCATACGGCCGCGTCGCTCCCGCACAGGTAGAGCGAATCGGCGTAGGCGCTCAGCGAGAAGGCGGTGCAGTCCACCGCGGTCACCGCCCCGGGCGCGAGCGTGCCGGAGAGGGGCTGGTATTTCTCGCCCTTTTTCAGATTGTCGGTGATGTAGTACCCGCTCAGATCCATGGTCTGGTCGGAGACGTTTTTGATCTCCACCCAGTCGCTGGCTTTCTCGGCATAGACCACGACCTCCCAGATCAGCAGCGGCGAGGACCGCTCCTGCGCGGTCTGGAACGCCTCGTAGCCCTCGGCTGTGTTGGCGTAGCCGGGCGTGGCGAAGGCTGTGGCCGCCCAGTTGCCTTCCCCGTCCCGGGCCAGGGCGCAGCCCTCCTCAAGGCCGCTGACCGTCACGGCGCTGCGGACCTCCTGCCGGGGCGTGGAGAGCGTCACGGTCTCCCCGTCCGAGAGCGAGAAGGAGGCGTGCAGCTCCGGGCCGTTCAGATCCTTGCCGGAGGCGAACACCAGCAGATATCCGTCCGGGGCGATGGTCACGTCGGGCAGCGTCCACTCGTAGAGCGCGTCCTCCTTGTCGGAGAGATACCAGCCCTTGAGGCGGATCTCCTCCGTACCGTAATTGTGCAGCTCGATCCAGTCGGAGAACTCTCCGTCCGCGTCGGCGACGGTCCCCTTGTTCTTGACCATGACCTCGCTGATGCAGATATCGGAGGAGTACACCGGCTCGGCGGTGGGCGCAGGCGTGCCGCTCTGGACGGCGGGGACAGGCGATGCGTCCGACGCCGCCGGCGCCGTCGCTGCGGGCGCGGCTGGCTCCTTCCCGGGGGAATCCGTCATCCGGGCCACGGCGAAGAAGATGCCGCCCGCGGCCAGCAGCAGCACGAGAGCGAGAGCGATGATCCCGCCGCTGCCGCGGCTTCTTTTCTTTTTTTTGTGTTTTTTACCCTGTGCCATACTAACCTCTCAAAAACGTTTCCCCGTCATACGGTCAGGCCGATGAGGTAGGGATGATACATGGAGTAGCGCTCCTGTTTCCACCAGTACTGGTCCATATCGAAGTTTTCCAGATAAAACCACTGGCCGGCGTCGTCCACGATGATCTGTGTGCTCTGGTTTTCCGGATCCACGCCGTTGGTGCCGCCGGGCATGTAGATGGCGTGGAAGGCGTCGCGCATCTCATAGTAATACGGGCTGTAGCGCCAGGTGCCGCCCGAGCACTCGCCCCCGCGCAGGAAGAAGGTGGTCAGGTTCTCCCGGTTGGTGAGCTCGCGCATCTGTTCGGCGGACAGCGGACAGTTGCAGTACCACAGCCATTCCAGCCAGGTCATCTTTTTGAGCACCTTCCAGGCGCCGTCCTGCAGGGCCTTGATATAGCACATGTTCAGCGCCCGGAGCTCGGTGCACTTGAGCAGGGGCGTGAGATCGGAGACGTTCGTGCTGAACATTTCCAGATACTTGAGCTCCTTGAGGGAGGCAAGCGGGGAGATGTCCGCGATCGAGCACTCCGCGATGATCAGATACTTGATATGGGGCATGTCCCGCAGGAACTCCAGGTTGGTCAGCAGCACCTGATGGCCCAGATCCAGCGCCTCCATGTTCCGGCAGTAGGACAGGATCTTCGCGTCGGCGTCGGAGACGTCCGGCGGCGTCACGCCGAATTCCGAGGGCCGGAAATAGGTCGCGTCCGTGCGCAGGGTGTAGAAGTTGTTCCAGCCGAAACGCACCTTCCAGACCACGTTGATGCCCTCGTACTTTTTGTTGAGCGCGTCGAGGGTCTCGTTGGACAGGCCGGTGTCGCACAGCTCGAGCTGTTCCAGCTCCGGCAGGTAGGGCAGCGCGGCCTCCAGCTCCTCCAGATCCTCGGGCGTGAAGTAAATGTCGTTGAATTCCAGCAGCCGGGTATCGCAGCCGTAGAAGTTGTCGCGCAGCGCCACGGACCAGCGCACATCCAGCTCCTCGTGGCTGTCCCGGAAGGCGATCCTGTCGTCCGCGCTGACGCCGCTGTTGGTGAAATCCACGGTTTTGAGCGCGCCGAGCAGATCCAGTGCGCTCTCGATCGCATCGACGGTCACGCTCTCGCCGGGCGCGAAGGACAGCTCCGAGGCGTCGCTGGCCACGCGCAGCTCCCCGACTGCCACGGACCAGTAAAAATCCACGCCGGGGTAGGAGCTCAGCAGCGTGCGCTGCTGATCGGGCGAAAGGACCGCGCCGGGGAGACGGACGCTCCGCAGGGCCGGGAACCACTGGAGCTGCACGAGCAGCTCTTCAAAATACACCGAGTCGCCGGGGATCTCCAGCTCCTCGGAGCCGGCGTCGTACCAGCCGCCCCCGAGGCCCAGATTCCAGCGCATTTCGCAGTCGGGCAGCGCTTCGGAGAGCGTGATCATCGCCGCGGGATCGGTGCACTGCTCCACCGTCAGCGACCTCAGGTCCGTCAGCAGCGCGATGTTCTCCCAGTCGGCGGGCAGATCGGCAAAGCGCAGCTCGGTCGTCCGGATATCGCAGCGCTCGCCGCCCAGGGCTACGTCGCAGAGGATCTCGCACGCGGGCAGCGCCCCGCGCAGCTCCGCGAGCTCCGCGGCGGTCAGGTCGATCCCCCGCAGGTCGAGGTAGCGCAGCTTGTCCAGGCGCTTGAGATCGTCGATGTCCACGCTGTCCGCCCCGCGCAGATCGAGCACCTCCGTGTCGGTGGAGACGACGTGTCCGTCCAGGACCGCGTTGCGCATCAGGAACACGGCGGCTCCCACCGCCGCGGCCAGCAGCAGCGCCAGCACCGTCAGCAGCGGCCAGACGGGCTTTTTTCTGCTTTTCCTTTTCTTGTCTCCCTTCATGCGTTACCTCCGGGATGATGGTTGGTGTCTATTTCCAGTAGCGGTCGTGCATCTTCTGCAGCTCTTCTTCGGTGAGCCGCCGGGTCCGGTTGCCGGTGATGTCCATATAGTACATGTGAAAGGCGTCGCGCATCTCGTAGTAGGACTCCGAATAGCGCCAGGTGGCGCCGGTGGATTCGTCGCCGGCCTTGCACCAGATCTCCGTATCCGGCAGCGCTGCGCGCAGGGCTTCGATCTGCCTTCGGGTCATCGGCGTGCCCGAGCACCACAGCCGCTTGAGCCAGGTCATCTGGCTGAGCGTGTCGAAAAGGTTGTCCCGGCTGCAGTAGATATAGCAGATGTTCAGGTCCTCCAGCGCCGTGCAGGTGAGCAGCGGCGAGATGTCCCGGCAGGTGCACTGGAACATCTCCAGCCACTTGAGCTCGGTGAGTCCGGTGAGCGCCGAGATGTCCACCGTGTAATTCTCCGCCAGGACCAGGTATTTCAGATGCCGCATATTGGCCACGTAGCTGATGTCCTGGGTGTGGCTGTGGCCGATGTCCAGCGCGATCAGATCCGGGCAGTATTTGAGCGCGGAGAGCCCCACGGTGTGTCCGCTCTGCGTCACGCCGCTGGCCCGGAAGGGAATGAAAAAGTCGGCGTCGGTGCGGATGGATGCCCACTTGACGTCCACCATCCATACGAAGCGGACGTCCTCGTGCCGGCGGTCAAGCTCGTCCATGGCCTCGTTGGACAGCCCGCAGCGGCACATGACCACCTTTTCCAGCGCCTTGCAGTACGGCAGCGCGGCCTCGACGGCCGCTCCCCCGTCGGTGACCTTGTGTCCGCTCAGATCGATCTCCCGGTCCAGGGTGCTCACCTGCACGCCGTAGAGGGAGAAGCTCCAGATCACTTCCGTGTCCCCGAGCTCCTCATCCAGCGCGGCGAGGGTCTCGTTGGAGAGCGGGCAGCCGGACAGATCCACGGTCCGCAGATCATAGAACTCCCCCTCTGCGGCGCGGAGCTCATCGAGGGCGCTCTCGGTCAGGTCCTCCCGGCCGGTCAGGGCGATCTGCGTGTCCGTGGAGAGAAAGGCGGTGCCGAGCACCGTCACCGGCCACTGGAAGACGATCTCCGGATACGCCTCGCGCAGCTGCGCGCGCGTTGACGCGGGCAGCTCGGTATCGCGCATCTCCACCCGCCGGAGCTTCGGGAGCTTCTCCAGCGCGCTGCGCAGCTCCTCCTCGGTGACGCCGCGGCCCGTCAGGGGCAGCACCGCCACCGAGGGCGTGTAAAACCGTCCGTCGATGTAGACGCCCCAGTCCTCGGCGCGGTTCACGCTCTCCGGCGCGGGCGCCGGGTCGGATCCGGCTTCCGGCGCGGCATCTCCCGCGCGGCCGCAGCCCGCCAGGAGCAGCGCCGAGAACGCCAGCGCGGCGCAGGCATAAAGGGCGCCGGCGTATTTCGTCCTGCTCACGGGTCGTCACCGCCCTCCGGTTCGACCCGCTCCGCGGTCATGCCGGACATACCGCCCTCCATGTACCGCATGCCGAATATGTCGCGCATCTCGTAGTAATGCTCGTGGGTGCGCCAGGTGGAGCCGGTGGACTCCCCGTGGGGGTCGAGATACATCTCGCACCCGGGCATGTTCGCCTGCAGCAGCGCCTTGTGCTCGGCGTCCAGCGGGCAGCCGCAGTACCACAGCCGTTCCAGCCAGGGCATCCGCATGAGCGTGTCGAAGGCGTTGTCGGGCTTGGCATAGACATAGCTGATGTTCAGGTCCTGCAGCGCCGTGCATTCCGCCAGCGGGGATAGGTCCTCCGCCTTGGTCAGGAAGAGCTCGAGGTATTTCAGCTCATGGAGCGAGCTGATGGGCGTCAGATCCCGGATCGGCATGGCCGCGAGGATCAGATACTGCAGATGGGGCGTATACTTGAGGAAATCCAGCGTGGTGACGTTCCGGTGGCCCAGATCCAGAGCGATCAGGTCCGGGCAGTATTTGAGCGCTTCACAGTGCCAGCTGTAGAGCGAGGCGCTGGAATACCGGCGGTTCACGCAGAAATTGGTGTCGTCGGTGCGCAGCTTCCAGGCGCCCATTTTGACCTCCCAGACGAACCGGACCGCGTCGTGCCGGCGGTTGAGCTCGTCCATGGCCTCGTCGGAGATGCCGCAGCCGCACATGACCACCTTTTCCAGGCGGCTGAAATACGGCAGCTTCGCCTCGATCTCCGCTCCGCCGTCGGTCACCTTGATCTCGGAGAGGTCGATCTCCGGGTCGGTGGAGCGGAATTCCCGCCCGTACACCGGGATCGTCCATACCACGTCCACCCCGTCCAGGGCCTCGTCCAGGGCATGCAGCGCGTCGTCGGAAAGACCGCAGCCGGTCAGGTCCGCCCGCTCAACGAAGGGCAGGCGGTGCACCTCCGTGGCCAGCTCGTCCAGGTCGTCCTCGTTGAGGGCCTCTCCGGCCAACGACAGCTCGGTGACGGCGTACGGCCACACCCGGCCCAGCAGGACCGTATCGCAGCAAAACTCGATCTCCGGGAACGCCGCGCGCAGAACGTCCTGCGCGGCCCGGTCGACGGCGCCGCCGGTGAAGGTCACCTTCGTGAGCGCCGGGAACCGGCCCAGCGTCTCCAGCAGCTCATCGCACCCGGTGTCGGCGGGGAGCGTCAGCGTACCGGAGCCGGCATAGTAATTCCTGCCGCCGACGGTGACCCACGGTGCGGCCGTGGGGGACGGCGTCGGCACGCTCTCCCCTGCCGGCCCGGGCGTCGGGGAAGCGTCCCGGGCGGCGGCGCAGCCCGCAAGGAGCAGCACGCAGAGCAGCGCCGGCAGGGCCCGGCGCGCCCGTGCGCGTTTATTTTTCTCCATATCGATCTCCGCCCGGAACTGCACTCTTGCACATCCGGGAAAAAAGAGTTAAAGTAAAGCGTAAAAATCATTATACACTGGATTTCCCGTGAAAGGAAGTTCCTGAGAGGGTTTCGATGAAAAAAGTTTGTGTTTTTGCTCTCGTGCTGCTGCTCGCAGGTCTGGCGGCCTGCGGTTATGCCCAACCTGCGCAGGAGCCCGTTGAGACAAAGGTACAGGCCACCTTCACCCCCTCGCCCACGGCCACGCCCTCTCCCACGCCGGGGCCGACCGCGGAGCCGACCCCCGTGCCGGTGCCCTACGCCCGGGAGATCACCGCGGAGATCACGCTCTCCGACAATTACGGCGGGTATTTCCCCTATCTGACCGACGGCGACCCGGAGACCTGGATCGCCTACAAGCGGGGGACCTACATCAACATCTCCTGTCAGGAGGAGATCGGCTTCCTCTACATCTGCTGGTATCGCGCGCCGCGGCCGTATATCATCCACATCAACGGCGGCGGCTACTCCGCCGGCGAGTCGGAATACCTCTACGAGTACTATGAGCTCCCCGAGTCCGCCACCGAGGTGCAGCTCTCCTTCTCCACTACCGAGAACCTGTCGGATATCCACGTTTACGGCAAAGGCGCGGTCCCCGACGATATCCAGCGCTGGTCGCCGCCTCTGGAGGAGGCGGACGTGCTGGTGTTCCCCACCCACGCCGACGACGAGACCGTGTTCTTCGGCGCGGCCATCGCCTCCTGCCTCGACCGGGGGCTGGACGTGCAGGTCTGCTACATGTGCGAGCACAACACCGACCTGGGCTACAAATGGCATACCCGCACCCAGGAGCTGCTCAACGCGCTGTGGGCCCTGGGCATGCGCAATTACCCGGTCCTCGGGCCCTTCCGGGATGAATTCGTCACCACCTGGAAGCAGGCGGACAAGGCCTTCGGCTTCGGGAACGTCATCGGGTATCAGGTCGAGCAGATCCGGCGCTTCAAGCCCTTCGTGGTCCTCGGCCACGACATGCAGGGCGAATACGGCCACGCCGCCCACATGATGAATTCCCAGGCCCTCCCCTACGCGGTCAAATACGCCGCCGACGCGAAGAGCTATGCGGCCTCTGCCAGAAAATGGGGCGTGTGGGACGTGCCGAAGCTCTATCTCCACCTGGCCACGGAGAACCGGATCACGCTGGATGTGGAGACGCCGCTGGAGAGCTACGGCGGCCGTACGGCCTTCGAGGTCGCCTGCGACGCCATGGAGTGCCACCAGAGCCAGCTCCAGTACGAGCACCGGCCCATGCTGTACGACAAGGACTATCCCTACTATGACTGCACCTGCTTCGGGCTCGTGCGCTCCCTCGTCGGAGAGGACACCGGCAACGATATCATGGAGCATATCGAAAAATAAAAACGAAAATCGATTTTTCGGCATAACAAACCGGTTTTCACATGACCGGGGCAGTTCCATCCAGCCCCATTGTCGGTGCTTGCCCGACGTAATGCGCATTACGTCGGACAATCACCGACAATGGAGCAGAGCCGGCCCACCCCGGTCAAAGAAAAAAACGAATTGCCTGTAAAAACCGGCGGCGCCCGGACAAGCGCGGATGCCATAAAAAAAGAAGGGGCTGTTTTGCGGCAGCCCCTTCTATTTACGCCTGCGCAGATCGCGGCGCTTCAGCCGGCCACGATCTCCGCGCGGAGGACGCCGTCGAGAGAGAGCAGGTCCTCCATGAGCTCCTCCACGCCCTCGACCATGCCGGCGGTCTCGGCGGAGATCGTCACCGCCGCGGAGCCGTTGACCGGCAGGCTCTGGTTGATCGTGAGGATGTTGGCACGGCAGCGGGCGAACAGACCCAGCACCGCCGAGAGCAGGCCTGTCTCATCCCGCAGCAGCACATGGATGGTCAGGATCCGGCCCCCGCGCAGGTCCTGGAAGGCCGTGACGCCGTCCTTGTATTTGTAATAGGCGCTCCGGCTGATGCCCACTCTGGCCGCGGCCTCGCCCACGGTGGCGCACTTCCCGGTCTGCAGCAGCTCCTTGGCGTCCATCACCTTCTGAAAGACCTCCGGCAACAGGCCAGCCTCCACCAGATAATACTTTGTCACACCCTTTTTCGGCACGGATCCGTCCTCCCGATAAAGACATTTGTTTATCACTTAGGGATCATACCACATCTGTTTTTCCCTGACAAGGGATTTTTCCGGCCCGGAAGACTATGCAAACGGGTCCGATATGGTATATAATATAAATTCATAACAGATGAGAGGAGCCGCTTATGAAAGCGATCGTATCGGTTTTCGCCAAGGACGCCAAGGGCATCACCGCCTACATCACCGGCATACTCGCCGCGCAGGAGATCAACATCCTCGATATCAGCCAGACGCTGATGCAGGGCTATTTCACCATGATCATGCTCGTGGATCTGACCGACTGTCCCCTGCCCTTCGACGCGCTCGCCCGCCTGCTGCAGGAGCGGGGCGAGGAGCGCGGTCTTGCCGTGCACATCCAGCGGCAGGATATATTCGACGCCATGCACCGGATCTGAAAAGAGGCGTGCCATGAGCTACTTACTCAACACCGACGAGATCCTTCAGACGATCCGCATGATCGACCAGCAGCATCTGGACGTGCGCACGATCACGATGGGGCTGAGCCTGCTCGACTGCGCCGGCGAGGATCTCGACCAGGTCGTCGTGAAGATATATGACAAAATCTGCCGCCGGGCCAGCGATCTGGTGGCCGTGGGCGAGGCCATCGAGCGGGAGCTCGGCATCCCCATCGTCAACAAGCGCCTGTCGGTCACGCCGATCGCCATGGTGGCCGGCGGCTGCCGGGGCGAGAGTCTTGTAAAGGCGGCCCGCGCCATGGACGCTGCGGCCTCCGAGGTCGGCGTCAACTTCATCGGCGGCTTCACCGCGCTGGTACACAAGGACTACACGGACGGGGACCGGAAGCTGATTGCCTCGATCCCCGAGGCGCTGGCCGTCACGGAGCGCGTGTGCGCCAGCGTCAACGTGGGCTCCACCCGTTCGGGCATCAACATGGACGCTGTGGCCCAGATGGGCCGGGTGATCCGTGAGACCGCCGCGCTGACAGCCGACCGCGACGGGCTGGGCTGCTCGAAGCTGGTGGTATTCTGCAACGCGGTGGAGGACAACCCCTTCATGGCCGGCGCCTTCCACGGCGTGGGCGAGGGCGAGAGCGCGATCAACGTGGGCGTCTCGGGCCCGGGCGTGGTATTCGAGGCGCTGCGCGAGTGCGCGGGCGCGCCCTTCGACGTGGTGGCCGAGACCGTCAAGCGCACGGCATTCAAGGTCACCCGCGTCGGCCAGCTCGTGGCCCAGGAGGCATCCCGCCGGCTGGGCGTGCCCTTCGGCATCGTGGACCTGTCCCTGGCTCCCACCCCGGCGGTGGGCGACTCGGTGGCGCGCATCCTCGAGGCCATGGGCCTGGAGGTCTGCGGCACCCACGGCACCACGGCGGCGCTGGCCCTTTTGAACGATGCGGTGAAAAAGGGCGGCGTCATGGCCTCCAGCCACGTGGGCGGCCTGTCGGGGGCCTTCATCCCCGTCTCGGAGGACGAGGGCATGATCGCCGCGGCCCGGGAGGGCACGCTCAACCTCGACAAGCTCGAGGCGATGACCTGCGTATGCTCGGTGGGCCTGGACATGATCGCCGTGCCCGGTGACACCCCCGCCGAGACCCTCGCCGCCATTCTGGCCGACGAGGCGGCCATCGGCATGATCAACAACAAGACCACCGCCGTGCGCCTGATCCCCGCCCCGGGGAAGGGCGTGGGCGACACCGTCGAGATCGGCGGACTGTTCGGCACCGCGCCGGTGATGAGCGTACACGCGGCCTCCAGCGCGGATTTCATCGCCCGGGGCGGCCGCATCCCCGCGCCGCTGCACTCGCTGCGCAATTGACGATCCGGAGGGACAAAAATGCCCGAGACCGCGGAAAAAGTGAATACCGTACCGCGTCTCCGGGCCCCGAAGGAGCTCACGGACGAGACGCTGGCCGCCCTGCGCCGCGGCGGGGTCTCCCGCTGCGTCGTCTTTGCCGACTGGCCGGCCCTGGAGCCGGAGGACAACGTCTACGACGAGGCGGCCTTCGACGTCCTGCGCCGGGACCTGATGACCGTGGGCAGTCTGGGCATCGAGCCGGTGCTGTGCCTGTACCGCGGGGTGGATCCGGCCTGGTTTTCCGGCCGCGGCGGCTGGCTGCGGGAGGACAATCTGCGCTGCTACCTGCGCTACGCGGGCCGCGTCGCCCGCTCGGTGGGCCATCTGGCCTCGGAATACATCACCTTCTACGAGCCCAACGCCCGGATCTGGCAGGACGACGGCGCCCGGCCGCGGCTTGCCGATGCGGTCACGGCGATCTCCTTCATGGCCTGCACCCACATCCGGGCCGTCCGGCTCATCCGGGACACCCGGACCCAGCGGGGACTTGAGGACACCGCCGTGGGCATCGTGATGCGCCTGTATCCGCAGCTGGATCTGCGCCGGGCGCTGCTGCGCGGCAAGAGCCACGCCACCGCCACGGGGTATCAGCTCATGCCGCTGCTGGCCATGGCGCTGGGCGAATTCCGTCTCCCCTTCCGCAACGTCCTGCGGGTACAGCGCGGCGTCTGGGCCGACTTCATCGGCGTCACCGGCGCGCCGGAGCCCGACAAGCGGGCCGCGTGCTGCGCCTGGGCCGAGGAGACGACCGGCATCCCCGCATGGAGCGTGGAGGAATGAGCATGGACCTGAACGATTTTCTCCCCGTCTCCCGGGAGGACATGGCCGCCCGGGGCTGGGACTGGTACGACATCCTGCTCGTGACCGGGGACGCCTATGTGGACCACCCCTCCTTCGGCACCGCGGTGATCGGCCGGGTGCTCTCCGACGCGGGCTACCGGGTCGCGGTGCTCGCCCAGCCGGACTGGCACGGGCCCGAAGCCTTCGCCGCCATGGGCCGGCCGGAGCTGGGCGTTTTCATCAACGCGGGCAATCTTGACAGCATGGTGGCCCACTACACCGCGGCCAAAAAGCGCCGGAGCGAGGACTTCTACTCCCCCGGACGCCGGACGGGGCTGCGGCCCGACCGGGCCTGCATCGTCTACGCCAACCGGGCGCGGGAGGCCTTCCCCGGCACGACGGTGCTGCTGGGCGGGCTGGAGGCGTCTCTGCGCCGGTTCGCCCACTACGACTACTGGGACGACCGGGTGCGCCGGAGCGTCCTTGTCGACGCGAAGGCGGACATCCTGATCTACGGCATGGGCGAGACCGCCACCCGGGAGGCGGCCGACCGTCTGCGGGACAGACGGCCGCTCCACGGTATCCGCGGCAGCGCCGTGATGCTCTCCGCCCCGCCGAAGGACGCGGTGCTGCTGCCCTCCTGTGAGGAGGTCGCCGCGGACAAAACGCTCTATGCCCGGGCCGCGCGCACGGAAAACGCCGAGCACGATCCCATCCGGGGTCACACGCTCGCCCAGCGTCACGGCGACCGGTATCTGGTCGTCTATCCTCCGGCCATGCCGCTGACCACCGCGCAGCTCGACGCGGTGGCGGCGCTGCCCTATACCCGGGAGCCCCACCCGATGTACGACGACGCAGGCGGCGTGCCGGCCATCGAGGAGGTGCGCTTTTCCGTCATCCACAACCGGGGCTGTTTCGGCGGATGCAACTTCTGTTCCCTCGCCTTCCACCAGGGCCGGATGGTCACCAGCCGCAGCCACGCCTCCGTGATCGCCGAGGTGGAGGCCATGACCCGCCATCCGCTCTGGAAGGGCTACGTCTCGGACGTCGGCGGTCCCACGGCCAATTTCCGCCGCCCCTCCTGCGACAAGCAGCTCAAGGAGGGCATGTGCCCGCTCCGGCACTGTCTCGCGCCGAAAAAGTGCGAGCATCTCATCGCGGACCACAGCGACTATCTCTCGCTGCTGCGGAAGCTGCGCGCCATCCCCGGCGTCAAGAAGGTATTCGTGCGCTCGGGCGTACGGTTCGACTATGTGCTCTACGACAAAAACAGCCCGTTCCTGTCCGAGCTGGTGCGCTGGCACATCTCCGGCCAGCTCAAGGTGGCCCCGGAGCACTGTGTGGACAACGTGCTGGGCTATATGGGCAAGCCGCCCGCGGCGGTCTATGAACGCTTCATGGACAAGTATCGGAGCCTCAACCGCCGCTACGGCAAGGAACAGTTCCTCGTGCCCTATCTGATGAGCTCCCACCCCGGCAGCACGCTCGCCGACGCGGTGGAGCTGGCGCTGTATCTGAAAAAGCACGGGGCCCGGCCCGAGCAGGTGCAGGACTTTTACCCCACGCCGGGCACGATCAGCACCTGCATGTACTATACGGGTATCGATCCGATCACGATGAAGCCGGTCTATGTGGCCCGGACGCCCCGGGAGAAGGCCATGCAGCGCGCGCTGCTGCAGTACACCGAGCCCCGCAGCGCCCCGCTGGTGCGTGAGGCCCTGCGCGAATGCGGCAGGGAGGATCTGATCGGCACGGGCCCGGAGTGCCTCGTGCGCCCGGCGGCCCCGGGAGGGAAAAAACGTGAAGCCGCTGCTGATATATCTCGTTCTCATCAATCTCGCCGGGTATCTGCTGATGGGCGCGGACAAAAAAAGAGCCCGGGAAGGGCGGCGGCGCATCCGCGAGAGGACGCTGCTGCTGATCGCCGCGGCGGGCGGCGCCGCGGGCGTGGCCCTGGGCATGCTTGATCACCGCCACAAGACCAGGCACCTCTCGTTCACTCTCGGCGTCCCTGCGATCCTGCTCGTGCAGGCCGCGCTGGCCGTCGCCGCGGTTTTGTGGTCTTCGTAAGACAGCCGCTTGATCGGGTTTTTCTGTTCTGCCGGCAAAGCCGGCTTGCAGGCAATGCGCATATCTGAACCGTTTTCCGGGGTTGCTCCATTCAGCTCCATGGTCGGTGCGTGTCCGGGGTAATGCGCTTTTTTCTTTTCAAATCTCTTTTGCTCCGATCAGCTGCGTTTCCATCGTTATATCGCATTTTTGCAGGTCTTTTCGCGTCCTCGCAAGCTCCGTATCGTTCGCTTCCTCGCAGGCTCGAAAGCTCATTCACTCCGCTGCTCGTCCTTTCAAAAACACAGCCGCGCTGTCGCTGCGGGCCTCGTCGACAACTTCG
>JAFXYJ010000143.1 GCA_017541825.1 Oscillospiraceae bacterium
CTCGGCCGCGGGGGCGTCCGTGGGCTCCGCCGCCGGAGTGTCGGCAGGCTCCGCCGCGGGCTCAGGCTCAGCCTCAGCCGCGGGGGCCGGGACGTCCGTCGTCGCCGGCGCCGGTACCTCCACCGCTGCCGGTGCGGGTACCTCCACCGCTGCCGGTGCGGGTTCTTCCGCCGGCTTTGGCGCAGGCGCCTCCTCCTGGATATAGACTGCCGGGTAGTCCGCGGCGGTATCCTCGTCCAGCGTGATCGCCGGGAGGATCAGAGCATACGTCGTCGAGAAGGTGACGATGCACGCCAGCACCAGAGCGGTGAGGCGCCATCCCTTCTTGGCGAGAAGCTTCTTGCTGATTTTCAATCTTGTATTAGTTCCCACGGGATTCCCTCCTGTGAACAAGCATCGTTCCGTTCCGTCGTCTGTTCATCGTACTTTTCCGATCAGCTTCAGCGGCCAGACCCGAAACACTATCTTACCTACGATCTGTTCTTCCGCTACGCACCCGACCGCCGTGTTCCGCGAATCTATCGATACGCTCCGGTGGTCGCCCATCACAAACACCCTCGACTCGGGTACCTGATAGGGCAGCTCTATGTTTGTCTCGCCGTATGCCTTATCTATTAAATAAGGTTCGTCGAGCGCGACATTGTTGACGTACACCGTTCCGTCTTCCGCGATGTCTACCCAGTCGCCCGCCCCGGCGATCACCCGTTTTACCAGTATATTATTATTGTAGTAAAACGCCATGATGTCGCCGGTCTTGAAGTCGCTGCCCTTCAGCGACAGGACGATCTCCCCTTCCGAGAGCGTCGGGTTCATCGAGCTGCCGTAGATCTGGAGCACCGGCATCAGCAGCACCGCAACCAGTACCGCGATCGCGGAGACCGTGATCAGTGTGAAGATCGTGTTCCGCAGCGAAAAGGCGAAGCTGCGTCTGTATTTTTCGCTCCTGAGCTCCGCTTCCAGCTGCTCGATCGTCACGTCGGTGTCTTTCTTCTTCCGGGCCATAAAACGCTCCAATAACTATGCTTTGTTTCGCTTACTTTTTTTTTGCGAGCTCGGCGCGCGCCTTCTCGTACATCTCCGCGGCGCGTTCCGCGGCCTCCACCGCCTGGTTCAGCCGCTCCGTCACCGCTGCGATGGTCTCGGTCTCCTCATAGGCCGCTCGGGTCATACCCCGCTGGTGTTCCATTTCGTCGTTAAGTTCGTGGATCTTTTCGTCCTTCGCGTCCAGCTTCTTGCGCAACCGCTGATAGGTCTCGTCAAGTTCCTGCAGGCTGGCCTCCACCGCCGCCTTCGCGGCGCGTTCTTCCTCAACCTGCTGCTCCATGTTCGCGACCGCTTTCTTTTGCTCGATGAGGATCTCCAGCAGTTCCGAACGTCGGAGCTTATGCAGTTCTCTGTCTGTCACAGCGGGTCCTCACTCCTTTTTACAGTAATTGATACGATATTTTTCTCAGTTTAGCCAAATAATAACAGCTTAACAATCAACAAAGCAATCAAAGCACAAAAGATTTTGATGTGAAATCCAATTTTTCTATGATTCTTATTGGCCAAGTTCGTATTTATTACATGAAGTTACAAATCGTAACTAACGTTTACATAATCATCCAAACTACCATCGTTTATTTTACAGAAAAAACCAAATTTGTCAATTCATTTTTGAAACTATTTTTCAGTGGATAATTGTATACATTATACAATTAAACATCAATTCTTTAATATAATGTGTCAGATTATTCCATGTAATACGCCGTATTATATACATGGTAGCAAACCAATAACAAGCAAATAACGGCATGTATTATGTAAATCTCAAAGCCTGGAAGGCCTGATCGTAGGGTGGGCTGCACAGACCGCGCTCGGTGATGATGCCGGTGATCAGACTGTGGTCGGTGACGTCAAAGGCGGGGTTGTAGACCCCCACTCCCTCCGGCGCCATGCGCTGCCGATACCACATCTCCGTGACCTCCTCCGCGGGGCGCTGTTCGATGGGGATTGCCTTGCCGTCTGGCAGCGTCATATCAATGGTGGAACTCGGGGCGCAGATGTAAAACGGTATGCCGTAATGCCGGGCCAGGATCGCCACCCCGGAGGTCCCGATTTTGTTGGCGGAATCACCGTTTGCGGCCACACGGTCGCAGCCTGTGAAGATGATGTTCACCTGCCCGGAGGCCATCAGACTGGACGCCGCGTTGTCGCACAGCAGCATCGTGTCCGCCCCCGCGGCGCTGAGCTCGAAGGCGGTCAGACGGGCCCCCTGCAGCAGCGGTCGGGTCTCGTCACAGTAGACGCGCAGATCGTCCCAGCCCTGCTCCAGCGCCGTGTAGATCGGCGCCGTGGCCGTGCCGTATCCGGTCGTGGCCAGCCTGCCAGCGTTGCAGTGCGTCAGTATGCCGTCGCCGTGGTGCAGCAGCGAAAAGCCGATCCGTCCGATGGCACGGCAGGTTTCGACGTCCTGCGCCCGGATCGCGTCAGCCTCCGCAAAGAGCCGTTCACGCAGCGCAGGAACATCCTTCTCCGGGGCGTCGGTGAGAACGCGTTCCATGCGGTCCAGCGCCCAGAACAGGTTGACGGCGGTGGGGCGCGAGGAGGCAAGGTAATCCCTGATCCGGCGGAATTGCGCAAGAAAAACGTTGAAATCATTGGATTTTATCTGCGTTCCCGCCAGCGCCATGGCGTAGGCGGCACAGACGCCTATGGCCGGCGCGCCGCGGACACGAAGGGTATAAATAGCCTCCCGGATGTCCTCCATCTTTGTCAGGCGAAGCACCCGTATCTCGTTGGGAAGCAGCGTTTGATCCAGGATCTCCAGCGCTGTTTTGTCCTCCGATAATCTGACGGTTTCAAGGGTCATATTGTTCACTTTTTTTCTCTCCTGTCCGTTGGTACTTTCTGCCGCCGCGAACCAGCCGCGCCGGCGCTGCGCATCCTTTATTCTATTCTCCTCCGCGTCCTAAAATGCCCGCGAAACGCAGTTTGAAAAACAGATCACAGCTTATTTTAGTACATCGTCCTTTTCTCCGTTTCGTTGTTGTACATTGTACTATTTGTCGTTTTTTCCTTGGTTTTCCGCCGTTTTTACGATGAAAAACAGCGTCATATACGCAGAGAAACGGGGCTGCCGCATGAAAAGCGGCGGCCCCGTTTCTCTGCGCACAGGTTAAGCAGGACACCGGCGCTCCCCTTGCCTTGATCCGGACACGCTGCCGTATGGTTTCCGTCAGTCATTCCGCATTTCCCGCAGGAGCAGCAGAAGAAGGTCGCTGATACCCTGGGCGAGCTGGGTCGCTTTCCGGATCCGTACATAGGCGTGGTTATAGATCTGGTTCAGATCCTCCATATGGATGGAATTACCGTGGAACACGGCGCCGACCCGGATCCCCCAGGCGCGGAGACTTCGTACCGCGTCCTCGGTGAGCTTCACGGCGGCCGCTCCCTCATACTCCCTGGGCAGCCAGCGGTCCATGGCCGCGATAGGCGTGGAATCGTTGGGGCTCGCGTCCGTCATGATCAGCAGTATCCGCTGTTTCCCGCGCATGACAGGGTCGTCGTCCATGTGCCCGAGAAGCCTGAGCGCCAGGCTGTCCCTGTTCCAGCCGCCAGCGTAGAATCGTGTGACGCCCCGGCAGTCTGTCTGTGAGGCGGATTTGAGCACATCCAGCACCGTATATCCGCGAATGCTGCGAAAGGTACTGACGCGCACGGGGAAATGGAGGGCCATCAGGCTCTTTGCCACGACGTAGGCTTCGGCGGACAGGGTCTCCTGCATGTTTCGACGGGACTGAGAGGCATCCAGCAGAAGGTCGACAAAGATCTCCTGTTCGATCTCTTCCCCGCTTTTCAGAAAGACGCGGCTGTCCTGCAGTATCGGCAGGCGGTACGCCTTTTCCGGACAGATCTGTCCGGCGCGGGAAGGCTCCGGCAGATGCCGCAGATAAGAGGACAGCACCGTCTCCATCCGGGTGGCCAGGGCTTTGATCGTGTGCTGGAGCGCCGCGGCGTTTTCCGTCAGGAACGCCTGGTTGCGTTCCCGCTGAAGAAGGCTGCTCTCACGCACATCGGCGGCCTCCCGGTGGGCGGTGTCTACGCCCTCCCCTGCGGTGACCCACACACGGCAATCCGCGTCTGCGTCCACACACAAATCGTTTTCCAGCACACGGCGTTCCGCGTCCGAGATGACGCTGCGTCCGAATACGGCCCGTATATAGGCCTCGTCCTCCTCTGTGGGGGCGGTGTGGCGGCCCAGACCGTCGTGCCCCAGATGCACCGCCCGGGGATGATCTCCCTCCCCGGTGCCCGTGCGGACAAGCAGGCGGTCCCGCCTCCGGTGCTCGTGCCGGAGCAGCAGACGCGACAGCGCGCCGCCTCTGCGCAGCGGCGTCTCCTCGCCGGAGGGCTCAAAGCGGAAGAAAGTCTTCAAAAACGCCGCCATGGCTGCCAGGACGCCGTCAGTATCCAGGGAGCCGGGGAATTTGAGGGCCTGCGCCATCCGTTTTTCCCGGGGCGTCAGCAGCGGCGCGTTTTTCCCGAGGACCTCGGCCCAGCGCGCCTCCTGCTGGGTGTAAACCGGCATGCTCTGGTATTCCATCTGCTGACGGGACAGCATCCCCTGCTGGACGGAAAATCGCTCGGCCCGATCCCGGCGCAGCTTTGCCAGGATCGGCCGCTCACCGACTTCCTTCTCGTAGACGCAGTTCTCCAGTCCCAGCCAGAGGAACTCGTCAAATTCCTCCGCACGGCGGTCTGTGCCGTAGCTCTCGAAGAACGCCCAGATCCGCGGCATTTCCAGCCATTTCTCGACGAGGCCCACTACCATGTTGAAATAGTGGTCCGGCGCGCCGTTGGGGAAAAACGCCATAAAGGGCGGTTCAAAGTCGTAACGCCCGGCCGCGTTCCAGATGATGTTCCGCGCCCGTCGGGCACTGGCGGTGAATTGCTTTTTGATCATTTTCCGAAAACGACGTCCCGGGTCAGATCCGACGGGATGCGCGCGGCGATCACGTCCCGGATCAGGCCGCGCTCGTAGGCGTCAAAGCTTTTGTTGACCACGCACATATCCAACGCGTCGCCGGAGGTGAGTCCCTGCTCCATCAGCGCCACCGCGTCCAGCAGACCCCGCAGGTCCAGCGCCGCGTCGGAGATCTCGGCGCTTTCGGCCTTCCGCTCCAGCTCCTCATACAGCCGGACGAACTGATCGCAGATCTTCGGGTTGATCTCCGGGTAACGGCGGGAAATCAGCTTGTTGAGATCCTCTCCGGTGATCAGCGGCATGTCCAGCACCGCAAAGCGGGAGGTCAGCGCCTCGTTCAGATCCCGGGTCCCGGCGTAACCGTAGTTCATTGTGGCGATGAACCGTGTCTCGGGCTGCAGGTCGATCCTGTCATAGCCGGAAACGTCGATGCTGCGGCGGAAATCCAGCGCTGCGTGGAGCACGGCCAGCGCTTCGTTTTTGGCCATGTTGATCTCGTCAAGGATCCCGAAGCCGCCCTTTCTCGCACACAGCCAGATCGGACCCGGCCGGAACACCACCGCCTGGCCGTTGTATGTGTCGGTGCCGATCAGATAGGCGGCGTCCGCATTCACATGGAACGACACGTTCCACATCGGGCGTCCGAACAGCGCGCACAGGTTTTCCGAGAGCACGTTTTTGCCGGTGGCCTTCGGTCCTGCCAGCAGCAGGTTCTTTCCCGCCAGCAGCGCGGCCAGCGCCAGCTCCCAGGTCCTGCGGCCGTAATAAAAGTACTCAGGCACCGGGACCCGGTTCTGATCCTCCGCCG
This sequence comes from Oscillospiraceae bacterium, assembly GCA_017541825.1. Taxonomy (GTDB): domain Bacteria; phylum Bacillota; class Clostridia; order Oscillospirales; family Oscillospiraceae; genus Apopatocola. The sequence continues at coordinate 5,775 of JAFXYJ010000143.1, forward strand.
CGGCGGGATGGTCCCGGCGGAAGGCACGGGCGGCTTCCACCAGCGCGGCGTCGACGCCCTCGGCAGTCAGAAATCGAAACAGTTCTTCCATATTATTCTCTCCGCAATCTGTCACTGATAATCACACACGAGGAACAGCGGCTTGACCTCCACGACCTCGTCATGCTCCTTCTGCGAGACCGTGACAGAGGAATTGAGCGCCCGCAGATCGGCCTTGACGACCTTCAGCGCTTCTTCCGCACTCTGCGCGCGGCCCTCACGCACCACACGGATCATCCGTTCCAAAACAACGGGATGGGCGTACTGCGCGGGCACCGGGAAATCGCCGCAGCCGGCGATGTATGCCCCGACGTCCGCCACCGCGTCGTCCCACACCTTCCGGGCGCGTTTTTTGCTCGTCCATCGGCCCGGGGCGATATTGGCCGACATGGCGAAGAAGATCAGCGCGCCGCCTCCCAGCAGGAGATACCACCCCAGATCAGAGCGCATCAGCAGGGAATACAGTCCCCAGAGCGCCACTGCCGCGCCGCCGCCGGTCATCAGCGCGCCCAGCGCCAGCACCCAGGGCTTGAGCTGATCGACGACTCGCTTCTGTCTGGCCGCCGCCGTCAGGGCGCGGGTGAGCTCCGGCTTCTTTTCCAGGCAGGTCTTTGCCTCCCGCAGAGCGGCCAGCGCAGTCTCTCCCCTCGGGGAGAGCTCGTCGAGGAATCTGGCACGCTCCTGCGCCTCCGCCTCTGCCAGCTTCCGCGCCGCCTGGACGCTGTGGGCAGGGATCTCCGGATGGTCCTGTTCGATCAGCGAGAGCAGCTTGTCCACCTCCGATTCCACGCGGAAGCTGCACTGTTTCTCCCGACCCTTCCCGTACTGTACGACGAAGTAGGCCATCGTGCCGAAAACGCCCTGCCCCGAAAACCCGCCTGCGCTCATGGCCACACGCTTGAACACGCGTTCGACTTCGTTCCAGGGGAGATAGTACCGACGGCTCAGATATCGGCTGCCCAGATACAGCGCCTTTTTCCCGACGCCGCAGGAGCCGACCTTTTTACACTCTCCCCTGTCGATCTCCAGCTCGCGGCGGGAAAGGACACGATCACCCGCAGGCGTCAACAACCACAGCATAAGCGTACCTCCAAGAAAAGAAAAAGGGCAGGAATTGTCTCCTGCCCTTTATTATACATGATTCCGCCTTAAAATGCCAGCGGCAGCTTTACGCGGCCTTGGCAGTGGCCTTCTTGGCGCTCTTGAGGAAGATGAACAGGCAGAGCGCAGCAAAGATCAGGCCCACAGGGTATCCGACGAGCTTGTTGTTCTTGAAGAACGGGATCAGGCCCATGCACTCGCCGGCCATCATGAAGTATGTCATGGAGACAGCGCTCATGAATGTAGCGGGAACAGCGCAGATCCAGTAGTTGCGCTTGTTCTGCACCAGGAACATGGCGCCGGCCCACAGCACGATCATGGCCAGAGTCTGGTTGGACCAGGAGAAGTAACGCCAGATCACGTTGTAGTCGATCTTGCCCAGCGCGTTGCCGAAGCCCAGGATCGCGCCGATGCCCAGCACGGGGATGCACAGCGCCAGACGGGTCTTCCAGTTGCCCATATCCAGCTTGAACCAGTCGGCCAGCGTCAGACGGGCGCTGCGGAAAGCGGTGTCGCCGGAGGTGATCGGGCAGGCGATAACGCCGAGGATGGCCAGGATCATGCCCACGCCCTTCATCGTAATGGTGCTGATCTCAAAGACCGTGTTGGCGCCGCCGCCGCCGAGCTCCTTGATGCTGGCGCCGCCGAGCAGCGTGCAGGCCGCGGAGGCCCAGATCAGGGCGATGATGCCCTCGGCGACCATCGCGCCGTAGAACACGAAGTGGCCCTGACGCTCGCTCTTCAGGCAGCGGGCCATCAGAGGAGACTGGGTGGCATGGAAGCCGGAGATGGCGCCGCAGGCCACGGTGATGAACATGAAGGACCAGATCGGGGTCCCGTCGGGATGCTGATTGGAGAAGTTGGCGAAGATCTCAGGCATGGGCTTGCCGCTGGTCAGCGTACCGAAGGCAACGCCGATGGCCATGACGATCAGGCAGATGCCGAAGATCGGGTAGATCTTGCCGATGACCTTGTCCACGGAAATGAAGGTGGCGATGAAGTAGTAGATCATGATAACGGCGAGCCAGAAGATCTTGTTGACCAGAAGTCCGGTGGCGCCGCTGGTGCCGATCAGCTTGACCAGCAGGCCGGCAGGGCCGACGGCGAACACGGTGCCGACCATGATCAGCAGGATCACGGCGAAGACACGCATCACGTTCTTCATGGTCTGGCCCAGATAGATGCCGGTGACCTCGGAGATGGAGGCGCCGTTGTTCCGCTCGGACAGCATGCCGGCGAAGTAGTCATGCACAGCACCGGCGAAAACAGTACCGAAGGTGATCCACAGATACACCACAGGGCCCCACATCGCGCCGCTGATGGCGCCGAAGATCGGGCCCAGGCCGGCGATGTTCAGAAGCTGGACGAGGAAGAGCTTCCACTGGGGCATTACGACGTAGTCAACACCGTCGTTGATGGCGACAGCGGGAGTCTCGCGATCGTCCGGATTGAAGATACCGTCGACGAACTTACCGTAGAACAGGTAGCCGAGGATCAGTATCGCGAAACAGACAAGAAAGCTAACCATACGATTCCCTCCCAATAGATTTTCGGATGTTCACAGATTATTCACATCCATGCCAAATGCAATATAATACCATGCTGCAAAAAAATCAATAGGAAAATCGCTTTTTCATTTATTTTGTACGAAAGCGGCCAAAAAAGCGCTTTTAATACCTATGCCTTGTGGTTTATGTGTCTCCCGGATCCTCACAGCCGGGCGCTTTCGTCGGGAGGTCTTTTGCGCAGCGCCGCATCCTGGAGCACATTTTCCTCGACCACCGGGACGATGCCGTTCCGGCGCAGGAGCTCACGCACGCGTTTCTCGTCCTCAGGCAGCACCTCTACCCAGTAAATGTCCCGGTCGATCCGCCCCCTGCCGCCGAAATCCCGGGGATCGAGCTTGGCGCCGCAGCCGCCGCCCATGACCGTCTCCTGCAGATAGTGGCCCGAGCGCACGCCCTTGACGCCGGCTTCCCGCAGCGTGGCGCGGATCTGTTTCCAGGTCTCCCGGTCGCGCTTTTTGAAGATCGGAACTCTTTTCCTGAACAGGTTTTTAAACATACCGATCGCCTCCGTCCGTTTTCGGTATCCGTTACCGGCTACAATATAGCACTCTCCGGACGGCCGGTCAAGCCGGCGCCGTCCTTGACACGCGGCGCGCGTGAGCGGTATACTGTGGCGGCGCGCGTACGATCGAAAGCGGCAGATGTGCGGTGAATGCTCTATGAAAACCAAAAACAGAATGATCGACCTGACGCTGCTCCCCGCGGTGTTCGCGCTGGCCTGGCCGACGATGCTCGAGCAGCTCATGGGCACCGCCGTGCAGTACGTGGACACGGCCATGGTGGGCTCGCTGGGCACCTATGCCACCGCCGCGGTCGGCGCCACGACCACGGTGAACTGGCTCCTGGGCAGCACCCTCTCCGCCTTCGGCGTGGGCTTCCTCGCTTTCATCTCCCAGGCCTGCGGCGCGGGCAGGCCCGACCGTGCCAGGAGGGCCGCGGCGCAGTCCGTGCTGGCTGTGCTGGTGAGCGGCACGGCGTTCACCGCTCTGGCGCTGGGGCTGAGCCGGCAGGTGCCGGTCTGGATGCGGGCCGACCCGTCCATCCGGGAGCTGGCCGGCCGGTACTTCTTTATCCTGTATACGCCGATGCTGTTCCGGGCCGCCACGGTCATCATCGGCACGGTGCTGCGCGCCGCCGGCGACACAAAAACACCCATGCGGGTGGGGCTGCTGGTGAACGCCGTCAACATCGTTTTGAACTTCCTGCTGATCTACGAGACGCGGACGGTCACCTTTTTCGGCGTGTCATTCACGCTCTTCGGCGCGGGACGGGGCGTCGTCGGCGCTGCGGAGGCCAGCGCGGCGTCTGTTTTTGTGGGCGGGACCGTCATCACGGCGGCGCTGCTGCGGCACCGGGAGATCTCCCCTCTGGGAGAGTCGGTCCGTCCTGACAAGACGATCCTCCTCCCCTGTCTGCGCATCGCGCTGCCGAACATGCTCCAGCGTTTCGCCACCTCTCTGGGCTATGTGGCCTTCGCGGCCATGATCAACTCTCTGGGCGAGCTGTCCACGGCGGCGCACACCATCGCCAACACCGTGGAATCCGCCTTTTACGTACCCGGTTACGGTATGATGACCGCCGCCGCCACGCTCACGGGCAACGCCATCGGCGCGGGGGATCTCCCCCGTCTGCGGTCGCAGGCGCGGCTGATCCTGCTGCTGGAGGTGTCCATGATGGTCCTCTCGGGCGGACTGCTGTTCACCTTCGCGCCGGATCTGGTGCGCCTGTTCAGCCGGGATCCCGCGGTGATCCTTCTGGGCGGCACGGTGCTGCGGATGGTGGCCTGCTCCGAGCCGTTCTACGGCATCTCCATCGTCATCGAGGGTATGCTCATGGGCGCGGGGAAGACCGCCGTCTCCTTCATATTCAACGTGACCGGCATGTGGTGCGTGCGGATCGTCGGCACGTTCGTGTGCACGCAGCTTCTCGGCTTCGGTCTGGTGTCCGCCTGGGGGTGCATGATCACCCACAATCTGCTGCTGTGCTGTCTTTTCGTGATCTATTACCGCCGCGGAAAATGGAACCCCCTGCGCAGCATATGAAAAACGACCGCGTTCGCGGTCGTTTTCTTATTTCATTATTTATACGAGTGGAGCCCGGCGAACAGGACGTTTACGCCGATAAAGGTGAACAGCACGCAGACGATCCCGGCCAGGGCGTAGATCGCGGTGCGTCTCCCCTGCCATTTGCGGTTGAGACGCAGGTGCAGATACGCCGCGTAGATCAGCCAGGTGATCAGCGCCCAGGTCTCCTTCGGATCCCAGGTCCAGAAGGCGGACCAGGCCTGCTCGGCCCAGATGCACCCGGTCAGGATCGTGACGGTCAGCATCAAAAACCCGAAGGCGATCATGCGGTAGGAGAGATAGTCCAGCCGTTCGAGCCGCTCCGGCTCCGTCTCCTCCCTGCCGTCGAGCATCAGATACCGCAGGCTCACGCAGGCGGCGATCATAAATCCGCTGTAGGAGAGCACTGCCGAGCCGATATGGAACGCAAACCAGCCCGAGCGCAGGGCCGGCATCAGCTCTGAGACCGTCCGAGGCTGGAGCGCGGCGAAGGACAGGATCAGGAACGCCGCCGCAGAGGTGAGCGCGCCGAGCCAGGGCTCCCGGGTGCGGATGTGGAGCAGTATCGCCATCAGGCCGATCATCCAGGCGAAAGCCGTGGCGAACTCGAACTGGTTTGCCAGCGGCAGGCGTCCTGCCACAACGCCCCGGGCGGCGATATACACACCGTTGAGCGCGATCGCCGCGTAAAACACGCCCCAGGACAGCCGTTCGATCTTGTCGCTGCGAAAAGCCAGGGCGAGAAAATGCGCCACGACGCTGACAAAATACAGCACCAGTCCGCCGAAGAACAACACATCTAACATCTATGACCCTCCCGTTTATTTGATGAGATCGAACCGCTGCCGGAGCTCCTCGGCCCACTTCCTGCTCACGATCGCATAGCCATCCCCGTCCGCCGCGACGGCCGCTGCGGGGACGAAGAAGCACAGATACAGCCCTGCCGTCAGCATCGCAAAGGAGAGATAGAGCAGTGCGTATACGGATACCGGCGTGGTCTTGACCCGAATGCCGGGGTAGTACAGCGGCGCTTCAAAGCGGTATACCGCGTCCTCCGTCTCCACGCTCTCGCCCGGCAGCACGATCATCGGCTCCATACCTCCGCCGCGCATCACGACGATATAATATGCCGGGTCCACATACTCTCCCAAGGCCTGCACGATGGCCTGCCTGTTCCCCTCCGCGTCCTCGACATAGCCGGGGTATACGTCATGGTACATGACGCTGTCCGTCCCGCCGGCGGAGATGAACGACTGTTCTGTCAGATGCAGCGGTCGCTCCTCTCCGGTGGCCTTGACCGTGACGGTGACCTCGCCGGAGATGCCGTAGCTCTGCTGATAATACTTGTTGGCGCCGAAGCGCAGCGGGTGGTTCACGCTGATCTCCCGCGGTCCGCTGGACCGTCCCGCGGCGTCGATGACCTCCAGGCGGCTGACGTAATCCACTCTGCCCTCCGCGTCGGAGAGACGGAAATCCTCCAGCCGGATCGTGATGCCGCCGGGGATCGTGTTCTCGCCGGGCAGGATCTCATAGTCCTCATGGGCGGACAGCCCGAAGATCCCCAGGGCCCCGAGGATCACCCCCAGGATCGCGAAGTGCGTGACCACCGAACCGTACCAGCTCAGGCCGGAGGAAACATATATACGCCGCTCCCCTCCGCCGATCCGGCGCCAGCCGTGCTTTTTCATGTAGGCGGAGAAGGCCTCGGCGCGGTAGCCCTCCGCGGGCACGATGGGCGCTGTCTGCGCCTGCTCGACGGCGCTTTCCCGGCGGGCCGGAACGGCGTTGAGCTGGGAAGCGGAGCACAGGGCCAGGTTGATGCAAAAGAGCGCGGTAAGGGTGAGGAACACCCACCCGGAGAAGATGCGGTCCAGTCCCAGCGCGAGGATCAAATGGTACATCCCGGGGAAATTCTGCGCGTACAGGGTCTCGCTCTCCCCCTGGGGGATCACCGAGCCGATCACCGAACAGACCAGCACCGGCAGCAGGAGCAGCATTCCGAAGCGCATGGAGCGAATAAAGGAGAGAAATCTTTTCATGTCGATTCCTTCGTTTTCTTTGGGGTGGAGGGGTCGCCGCGGTTTTCTAATGACAAAAGCGCCGGCAGCGGAGCCGGCGCTTTTCGTCATGGTTCGCGATTCATTTCAGCGCGCTGAGCGCCTTCAGCGCCTCGTCGATCAGCGCCTCCGCCTTATCGAGGCAGTCGCGGGAGAGCGCGGAGTTGTGGGCGCCCTCACTGTTCTCGACAAAGACGAAATCCCAGTACCACTGACCGTTGCGGTTGAGCTGGCGGATCGGATCGAGCTGCTCGTCGGTGTACTTGCCGGAGGCCACCGCGTCGGCGAGCTCGTTGGTCAGCTGCTCGAGCTTTTGGGCGACCTCGATCGTGCGGCCCTCGATCTCCTCCTGGATGGCGTGGACCTTGGCGGCCATGTCCGTCTTGCCATGGCACTTTACGCAGGTGGCCAGGATCTCCGGCTTCTGCAGCGGGCTGACCAGATAGTGATCGGAGTATGTACCGGTGCCGTAGCCGCGGTCAGAGGTCAGCGTGCCCATGTGGCAGTCGGCGCAGGTCAGCAGTCCGGCGTGGGCGCTGCCCGGGCCCATGAAGGTCTCGTACTCGGGGTGCTGCGCCTTGAGCTGTTTGGTGCCGGTGTCAGGGTTGGTGTAATCGACGAACATCTCCCCGCTCGGGAAGTTGGAACCGTCGTTATAGAAGGCGAGCATGTCGTCCGGATTCATGGAGGCCAGGCTCGTATACGGCAGCGTGGTGGCCTGATCGGCGGGAGCGAAGTAATACTCCACATGGCACTGGCCGCAGGAGAGCGTCTGGGGCGCCACGTCGCTGAGTTCGCTGCCCATGGCGTCGGAGAGATAGGTGTGGGTCACGACCAGCCGGTCGCCGGTGTTGGCATGGCAGGTATAGCAGCTGATGGGCTGGGTCATCTGCGCGATGACCTCGTTGAAGTCGCGGGTATAGGCGTCCGCTCCCTCGGCGTTGACGAGCGCGGTGTAGTCCGGCGTCTTGCAGGTGATGCATTTGGCCTGGCCGTGGGGACGCTCGGTTTTGGACACGTCGATCACTGTGTAGGAGTGGCCGCGGGCCTCGCCGTAGTCCTCGCCGAACTTGTTCCCGCCGTAAATCGTCTTCAGGGAAAAATGGGGCGAGTAGAGCTCGGGAATCTGTTCCGTGGCGCTGTTTTCCTCGTTGCGCATATAGGACGCGTACTCGTCAGGGTATTTCGCCTGCCAGTCCGACGCCTTGAGCACGACGACAGACGAACCCGTCTCCACGCGAACGGGCGTCTCGTTGGCTACGCCGGAGTGCGGGGTCTTCCCCTGCACGACCGCGTCGATGACGAACGCGCAGATCAGTATCGCCAGACACAGGAATATGATACCGTTGTTCTTTCGAACAGTATTCGTTTTCATGGTGCCTCCCGACAGGTCATACGGCCTTCTTCATTCTGTAGCTAACAATTATCATATCATATCCGGTCGAACAAGGCAACCTTTTTATTGCTTTCCGTTCTCAAAAATCAAAACAGGCCGCACGCATAATCCCTCCCCCGCCCGGGAATGCTAAGCGCACTATGGCTATCGTGTTGATCAGGACCGTGATCGTCTTTGCCGTACTGCTCGTATGCATGCGGCTGCTGGGAAAACGTCAGCTCGGCGAGCTCGAGCTCTCGGAGCTCGTGGTATCGGTCCTCGTGGCGGACCTGGCCTCCCTGCCGCTGCAGGACATCGGCATCCCGCTGCTCAACGGACTGGTGAGCATACTGACGCTCTTCTGCCTCGAGCTGATCCTGTCCGGAGCGGCGCTGCGCTTCGGACGGCTGCGCACGGCGCTGTTCGGTCAGCCCTGCTTTCTCATCGAAAAGGGCGTCATCAACCAGCGGGAGATGCGGCGCAACCGCTTCACCATCGACGAGCTCACCGAGGAGCTGCGCCGGCAGAGTGTCCTCGATCCGTCCACGGTGGAATACGCGGTGCTCGAGACGGACGGCTCGCTCAACGTCATGCTCTTTCCCGCCTTTCAGCCCGCCACCGCCGCACAGCTCGGCTGCGCCGCGGAGAGCCGCGGCTATCCCCGCGTGCTCGTCAGCGACGGCCGGGTCCTGAGCGAAAACCTGCGCCAGTGCGGCCGGGACGAGGCCTGGCTGCGGGAGGAATGCCGCAGACGCGGCGCGGCGTCACCGGCGGAGGTCTTTCTCCTCACCTGTGACGCCGCGGGCAATATCTATTACGCTGCAAAGGAGGACGCGCCGTGAAAAAAGCCGTCGGCGCCGCGCTGCTGCTGTCGGCGATGGCGGGGCTGTCCGTGTGGAATATCCGTACGCTGGACAGATTCACCGACCGCATGGAGGAAAAGCTCGAGCTCTCCCGATCCTGCTGGCTCGCGGGCGATGACGCCGGCGCAGCCCGGCTCGCGGAATCGGCGCTGTCGGACTGGTTCGGCGCCGAGGACTACACCCACGTCTTCATCCGCCACGCGGAGGTCAACGAGGCCACCGACGCCTTCTATGACCTGCTCGGCGCCCTCAGCGGGGAAGACAGCGCCGCCGCGGGCCGGGCATATGACCGGCTGGAGGCCCATCTGGAGAGCATCGACACCATGGAGCACGTGACGCTCCGATCCGTCCTTTAGCCCTTGGCCTCCATCAGACGGGTGAGCTCCTCCATGAAGGTGTTGATGTCCTTGAACTGACGGTAGACCGAGGCGAAGCGCACATAGGCGACCTCGTCGAGGGATTTGAGGCGGCGCATGACCATCTCGCCGATCTCGCTGGTGGGAATCTCGCGCTCGAGTTCATTCTGCAGCTCCTGCTCGATCTCGTCGGCGATCCGTTCCAGGTCCCCGAGGGCCACGGACCGCTTCTCGCAGGCCTTGAGCATGCTGCCGATCAGCTTGTTCTTGTCAAAGGTCTGACGGCTGCCGTCGCGCTTGATCACCACCAGCGGCAGACGCTCCATCACCTCGTAGGTGGTAAAGCGGCGCTGGCAGGCCAGGCACTCCCGGCGGCGCCGGATGCTCGCTCCCTCTTCCGCCGGACGCGAGTCGATGACTTTGCTCTCGGTGTAGCCGCAAAACGGACATTTCATTGGCGTCAGCCTCCCATTTGTGTGCTTTCCGTGTATATCCTTGATTTTATCACAGGATTACATAATATTCAAGTGCCGTGTTTTTTTACCGGTATTTGCCGGTTGCGCCGCCGGGCTGCCGCGGGGTAAAATGGCCCCGGTGATGGTAAAAATGAAGCTCCTGACGACTCTCCTGGATCCCATATCCGAGGCGGCCTACCGCATGGTGGCCGCCACGCTCCGGCTGGCCTGTCTGATGCTCGTCTGCTCGCTGACGCTGCTGGTGCGCAGCGGCGGGCTGCACCCGGATACATACCGGCTGTACTATACCGCCGCGCAGCTCCACTCAAACGCCGCCGGCGTCCTGATCGCGGGCAATCTCGCCGCCTGCTTTCTCGAGAGCCGCAGCGGCCGATAAGAATTCTTCCCGGGAATACAGGCTGTTGAGGGCGTCCAGCAGGGCGTTGGCCGACAGGTTCGCCGGCAGACCGAGCGCCTTCTGCAGCGCCCTCCGGCGGGCGGACGCATCCCTCGCACCGGACAGGCCGGCCGCATACAGATCCGCCTTGGTGACCCGGGGCCGCTCGTCCTCCCGCGGCGTCGCTCCGGCCCGCTCGAGCGCCAGGCGAAGCACCTCCGGGGCCATACCCTCCACGCCGAGGGTACCGGCCCGGGAGGGCTTTATCTTTCGCCGCTCCTTCCCCGGCACGTCGGGGATATAGGCGTGCCTGAGCCAGGCGTCGCCGATGCAGCCCCGCAGCCGGTTTCGGATCACGAGACCGGCGCCGTCGGCGTCGGTGAGCACGATCAGCCCGCGCTTTTCGGCCACGGCGCGCAGAAGCGCCAGCTTCTCCGCGTCGCGGAAGATCCCGAAGCCGTCGGTGGTAAAGATCTCCGTGTCCACCAGCGGTTCGAGGGCGATCTTGTCGTATCGTCCCTCCACGACGATGGCCTCCCGGATCTTAAGCATGGCGGCTCTCCATCATGAAGCGGATCAGCAGCTCGCGCAGCGCCTCCGTCTCCTCCATCGGCGCCCCCTGCTCCCGGGTGCGCATGCTGTATTCGGCGATGTGGCGCAGATCGTTCGTCAGCGCCGTCAGGGAAAAACGGCGGGCCGAATCCATGAGCCGCCGGAGCTGGTAATCGCTGCCGATATTGAGAACGTCCCGGACAAAGGGCTCGTTCTTCCCCGTCTCGACGGCGACCCGGGCGGCGTACAGCCGCCGCATCTGCCAGCCGACGGCGCCCATGATCTCCACCGGCTCCGCGTCCCCGGCCAGCAGCTCCGCCAGATACCGGGCCGCACCGTCATAATCCCCGCGGCTGATGCAGTCGGTCATTTCAAAGGCGCTGGCCTCTGGGATATGGTGGGCCACCGCGTCCACATCGGCGACCGTGACCCGGTCGCCCTTCGTATAGGCGCAGATCTTTTCGATCTCGGGGATCAGCCGGTTCATCAGGTCGCCGGAGAGGAAGGTCAGCCGTTCGATCGCCTCGCGGTCGATGGCCTTGCCTGCGGCGTCGAATCTCCGGCGGATCCATCGGTGGAGCACGTCCCGTTCCTGGGCGGTGAATTCCACGGCGCGGCCGGTCTTTTTGAGCTGCTTGACCAGGGAGAGCCGGCCGTCCGGAGAAACGCCCGCGGGCAGCGTGATGACCACCGTGCACCACTCGGGGATGTCGGCAAAAAGCTTTGCCGCGGCTTCGTCCCGGCAGCGGTTGACGTCGCAGCCGCTGAGCTCGACGAAGGTCCGTCCGCCGAAAAAGGGCATGGCGTTGAGCGCCTCCTCCAGATCCCGGACGTCGGGCACCGGACCGTTGAGCCGCTTGGCGTCGAACTCCCGCATATCCTCGGATACACAGGCGTCGCGCAGAGTATTGACGAAATCCGCGATCAGATAGTCCTCCGGGCCCCAGAGCAGATAGAGGTTCGCCGGGCCGTTGGTTTTGAGCTCTCTCTTCAGCGCCGCATAGTCGAGCGCGTTTTTGTCACGGAATCCTGCCATTGTTATCCTCCCGCCTTGACGGTGATGGTGCCGTCCCGATCCGTACGGAACACCGGGATATGATACCGCTCCAGACGTTCGAGCACCTTTGCGCTGGGGTGGCCGTAGGTATTGTAGCCCACGGAGATCAGCGCCGCGTCCGGCCGGATCGCCTCCAGGAACTCCGCGCCGGTGGAGGTGGCCGAGCCGTGGTGACCCACCACCAGGACCTCCGAATCGGGCAGCTCGCAGCGTGAGACGAGCAGCCGTTCCGCCGCGGAAAGGCTGTCGCCGGTGATGAATGCCTCGAAATCGTCCTGCCGCGCCATGACGATCATGCAGTTCTCGTTCTCGTCCCCGGGCAGCAGCGGCGCCCAGATCGTCAGTTCCAGTTCTCCCAGCGCCAGCCGGAGATCCTCCGTCACAAAGACGACGCGGGTCCCTCTCTCCGCCGCGGCAGAGAGGATCCCCGGGAGATATCCATCCTCGTCGGGCTGGGCGGGCAGATACAGCGTCTCCACGCGCATCTGCTCCAGCAGCTTTTCCGCGCCGTTGACGTGGTCGCTGTGGAGGTGCGTGAGGATCAGCGCGTCGATCCGCCGCCGCTGCTGTCCGCGCAGGAACGACACGGCCTCGCTCCCGGCGTCGTGAGTGATGAAGCTGCCGCCGCAGTCGACGACCGTCGACCGCGGCCCGCAGGTGAGCACCACGCTCTCCCCCTGCCCCACGTCCAGCACGGTCAGCCGCAGGTCGTCGTCCCAGCCCGCCCGGACCAGCAGCGCGGAGCCGTACAGCAGGATCAGCGACAGGCAGACCGGCACGATCGGCCGGAAGCCCTCTCCCTTTTTCCCGAGCAGCCAGGCGGCGAGAAAGATCACATAGACGAAAACCAGCCAGCAGACATTGAGCGGATTGGACATGTAAACCGCTTCGCAGGGCAAAAAGGAGAGCAGCCGCGCGATCAGATAGATATACCGCACGCCCCAGGCCAGCGCGCCGCCGAGCAGCACGCCCGCGGCGGGCAGGAGCGCGCCCAGCGCCGCGGCGGCGATCCCGCCGATATACAGCGCCGAGATCAGCCACAGACACAGCACGCTGGAGAGCGGCGAGACCACGGATACATAGCCGAAATGCGCCGCGGCCAGCGGCAGCGTGAAGATCTGCGCTCCGACGCCCGTGGAGAAGGTGGCCGCGAAAAACAGCAGCGCCGGCCGCAGGAGCCGTATCCTGCCGATCCGGGTCTCATCCAGCTTTTCGTAAAAATGATAGTACATCCGGTGGGAGACCAGCCAGATGCCCGCCATGGAAGCAAAGCTCATCTGCAGGCTCGCCCCGGCGATCGAGAGCGGGTTTTTGAGCAGCAGCGCGGCCAGGACGACGGAAAGCGAGGTCAGCGCGTCCTCCTCCCGCTTGAACAGCGGCGCGGACAGCAGGCACATGTGCATGAACGCGGCCCTCGTCACCGAGGGCGTGAAGCCGGTCATGGCCGCGAAGAACGCCAGCAGCGGGAACCCGGCCAGGACCGCGGCGCGGCGCCGTCCCAGCAGCAGGAAGAAAAACCCCATCAGGCAGGAGATATGCATGCCCGACACGGCCACCACATGGGCCAGCCCCGCCTCGCACAGCATATAGTACGCCTCGCCGCCGTCGTAGAGGTCCGTCTTGTCCCCCGTGAGCAGCGCGGTCATGAACGGTGAGGCGTCCGCGGGAAAGACCGCGCGGCACAGCGCGATGATCTCATGGCGCAGCGCTCCGGGCAGATACAGGAAGGACAGCCGCCAGCGTCCCGTGACCGCCGGCTCGTCGGTGCACACCGCCCGGGTAAAAATGCCCTGGGAGAAATAGTTGTCCACCTCCTGCCCGTTGCGCACGGCGGCGGACATGAAGCGCATCTCGCCCTCGAGCTCGTCGCCGGGCAGCAGCTCGTCCAGCTCCCCCTCCACATACGACACCAGGCGGCAGCGCACGTGAGGTACGCCCTTTCCGGTCAGGCGCACGGTGACATAGGCACTGCCGTCGTAGAGGTCCGGATAATCGGTCACCCGGGCGGTGACCGTAAGCCGCCGGCCCGCCAGCGCCTCCGCCGGCCGTACGACGGCGTACTGCTGTACGCCGAAGGCCGTGAAGCCCACCGCCGCGCCGGCCAGGATCAGCACTGCGTACCGGCGTGCCCGCTCCGGAAGCCGCGACGCGGCAAGCGCCAGCAGCGCGCACAGCACCGCCGCCGGGAAGAGCAGTCTCCCCGGCAGCAGATACCGGCCCGCCGCGACAGCCGCGGCCAGGGGCACGCAGGCCCAGACGGCTTTACGCACGGCGGTCCTTCACGTCTGTCAGCCCGAGGATGTAGTCCACCGACACGTCATAGAGCTCCGCGAGCTTGATCAGCGCCCAGACGGGGATCTCGCGGATCCCGGCCTCGTACCGCCGATATACCTCGGGATGCATCACGAGGTATCCGGCCAGCCATTTTTTGGTATAGTCGTGGTCTTCTCTCAGCTCATATAAACGCGGAAAAAACATACTATCACCCACAGAGATGCTACCAAACGGTAGCGTTCGCTGCGGGTTTCACAACCAATCGGTTGTTTTGTATGTTTCAAAAAAACCCGGCGTGCAGCCGGGTTTTTATGCTTTACGCCATGCGGTCGCCGAGGCGCTCGCCGCCGAGGATGTGGAAGTGCAGGTGCTTCACGGTCTGGCCCGCGTCGTCGCCGCAGTTGGACACCACGCGGTAGCCGCCGGTGAGGCCCTCCTGCCGGGCGATCTCGGCCACGGCCTCCAGACACTTCGCCGCCGCGGCGGAGTTGGCGGAGGTGAGCTCCGCCACCGAGCCGATATGCTCCCGGGGCACCACGAGGATGTGGGTCGGGGCCTGGGGGTTGATGTCGCGGAAAGCGTAAACGCTCTCGTTTTCGTACACCTTCGTCGAGGGGATCTCCCCGGCGATGATCTTGCAGAACAGGCAGTCAGTCATGGTGCTCTTCCTTTCTCAGTTGAGTTTGGACGCCACGAGATCGTCGACCGTGGCCAGCGCGTCGTCAAGCTTGAGCACGTCGGCGCCGCCGCCCATGGCGGAGTCGGGCTTGCCGCCGCCCTTGCCGCCGCAGACGGCGCAGACACTGCGGATGATGTCGCCGGCTTTGATCCCGGCGGCCACCGCCGCCTTGCCGCATACGGCCAGGAACGTGATCTTCCCGCCGCGGACAGCGGCCAGCACTGCTACCACGTTGGGATCCCGGTCGCGCAGGACGTCGCCGATCTGGCGCATGTCGTCGGGCGTGGCATCGGGCAGCGTGGTCGTCAGGACCCGGAAGCCGCCCACCGTCTTGGCGGAGGCCAGGAAGCCCTCGGCGCTCTGGAGCATTTCGCGGGCGCGGAACTTTTCCACCGTCTGGCGCAGGATGCGCAGCTCGCCGCTGCGGGCCTCGGCCCGGGCGAGCAGCTCCTCGGGCTTGGCCTTGATGCGCTCGGCCAGCGACAGGATCAGACGGTTGGTGTCCTCCATCACCCGGAGCGTCTCCTTGCCGGTGACGGCCTCGATGCGGCGCACGCCGCTGGCCACGGAGAACTCGGACATGATGCGAAAGGCGCCGATCTTGGCGGTGTTGTCCAGATGCGTGCCGCCGCAGAACTCCACGGAGTAGCCGTCGCCCATATCCACGACGCGGACCACGTCGCCGTACTTCTCGCCGAAGAGCGCCATGGCGCCTAGGCTCTTGGCCTCGGCGATGGGCAGCTCCTTGACGTCGACGGCAAAGCCCTCGAGCACGGCCTCGTTGACCATGCGCTCCACGGAGGCGATCTCCTCGGGCTTCATGGCGGAGAAGTGGGTAAAGTCGAAGCGCAGCCGGTCGGGCTCCACCAGAGAGCCGGCCTGGTGCACGTGGTCGCCCAGCACGCTGCGCAGGGCCTTGTGCAGCAGATGGGTCGCGCTGTGGGCGCGCATGATGGCCTTGCGGCGGACCGTGTCCACACAGGCATTCACCGTGTCGCCCACGGCCAGGTTGCCGGAGACCATGACGCCGGTATGCAGTACCTTGCCGGCCTTGTTCTTCTGAACGTCCCGGACCTCGAACACCGCGTCCTTGAGGATCAGCAGGCCGAAGTCGGCGCTCTGGCCGCCCATTTCCGCATAGAAGGGCGTCTTGTCCAGCACGATGCTGGCCTCGACGCCGGCGCCCACACGCTCGCGCAGCTCGTTCTCGGCCACGATGGCCAGGATCTTCCCGTCGTCGTGGAGCAGGTCGTAGCCGGTGAACGCTGTCGGCGTATTGTCCAGCCCCAGATCCAGCCCGGCCCAGGCCGTCTCGTCCGCGGCGCGGGCGGCGCGGGCCCGCTCCCGCTGCTCGCGCATCAGCGCCTGGAAGCCCGGCTCGTCCACGCCCAGGCCGGCCTCGGTGGCCATCTCCTTGGTCAGATCCAGAGGGAAGCCGTAGGTGTCGTAGAGCTTGAAGGCGTCGGCGCCGGAGAACACGTCCTCGCCGGCGGCGCGGTGAGCCGCGAGCATGCCGGAGAAGATGCTCAGGCCGCCGTCGATGGTGCGGGCGAAATTCTCCTCCTCGGCGCGGATCACGCTGGTGATATACTCCTGCCGCTCGGACAGCTCGGGATAGGCGGAACGGTTCTCCTGGATGACCGTGTCGCAGACCTTGTAGAGGAAGGGCTCCTTCACGCCCAGCAGCCGACCGTGGCGGGCCGCCCGGCGGAGCAGACGGCGCAGCACGTAGCCGCGGCCCTCGTTGGAGGGCAGGACGCCGTCGCAGGTCATAAAGGTCGAGGAACGGATATGGTCGGTGATGATGCGCAGGGAGACGTCCTTGTCGTAGGTCTCGCCGTAATGGGCGCCGGTGATCTCGGAGACCTTGTGGGTGATGTTCATCACGGTATCGACTTCAAAGAGCGAGTTCACGTTCTGACATACCACCGCCAGCCGCTCCAGGCCCATGCCGGTGTCGATGTTCTTCTGGCTGAGCTCGGTGTAGTTGCCCTGCCCGTCGTTGTTGAACTGGGAGAAGACGATGTTCCAGACCTCCATGAAACGGTCGCAGTCGCAGCCCACATGGCAGTCCGACTTGCCGCAGCCGTACTCCGCGCCGCGGTCGTAGTAGATCTCGGAGCAGGGGCCGCAGGGACCGCTGCCGTGCTCCCAGAAGTTGTCCTCCTTGCCGAACCGGTAGATCCGGTCGGCGGGGATGCCGATCTCCTTGTTCCAGATGTCGAAGGCCTCGTCATCCGCCGGCGTGGTCTCGTTGCCGGAGAAGACCGACGGGTAGAGGCGGTCGGGGTCCAGTCCCACCCATTCGGGGGAGGTCAGGAATTCCCAGGCCCAGCGAATGGCCTCGTGCTTGAAGTAATCTCCGAAGGAGAAGTTGCCCAGCATCTCGAAATAGGTGCCGTGGCGGGCTGTTTTGCCGATGTTCTCGATGTCCGGGGTGCGGATGCATTTCTGGCAGGTGGTGACCCGGCGGCGGGGCGGCTCCTCCTCCCCGGTGAACCAGGTCTTCATCGGGCTCATGCCCGCGTTGATCAACAGCAGAGACGGATCGTTTTTTGGGATCAGGGAAAAACTGGGCAGGCGCAGATGCCCCTTGGTCTCAAAAAAGGAGAGATACATCTCCCGCAGCTCGTTGAGTCCGTAATTCTTCATATATGACCTCCCAATGAATTGACAAAATAAACCCCGCCCCCTGACACAGGGGCGGGGATAAATCCACGCGGTACCACCCTGATTGCGGCTGTGCGCCGCATCTCAACGACCCGATAACGGGGGTCAGTCCGCCGCGCTCCTCGCGCAGACGCTCAAAAGCGGCCGCCATGGTCTCGGACAAGGGTTTTCAGCTTCTCCCTCTCTCTGCGGACCGGGATGAACATGGCTTTTCTTCGTCACAGCTTTGAGTATTTTATCACAAAAAACGGCCTTGTCAACCGACAAAACGCCCAATTTTCTGCGACAAAGCGGGATTCTGCCGAAAACCGGAGGCTTCGGAGGTCCTCAGCGCCCCCAGCAGCGGGAAAAAGAGCACGATCCCCGGCGCCTGGGCGATGTTCACCGCCGCCTGCACGGCGTAGGCGAGCAGCCCGGCCAGCAGCGCCGACGGCAGCGCGCGGCCGCTCCGTCCGGCGCGGATCATGGCGGCGGCGAGCCAGCCCAGGTAGGCGAGCAGCCCCAGCGCCCCCCAGTTGAGCAGGATCTGCAGATACTCGCAATGGGCCGCGTCGAGCACCGCGTCGGGGAAAATGCGCCGCAGCGCGTCGGTCTGCGCCAGCACGCCGCAGCCGCCCCCCAGCAGCTTGTCAAAAAGCGGGAACTCCCTGTAGATTGAAAGGCAGTATTTCCATATCCGGAGCCGGTCGGTGCCCCACTCGTCGGTGAAGCGCAGCCAGACCTCCCAGCCGCCGAGATCGACGGCGGCGTACCTCGTGTTGAGCAGGATCAGCGCCGCGGCCGCGCCGGCGAGCAGCAGGACCCCGGCGGCAAGGTAATGTCTCCGGAAGTGCGCCGCGGAGGCCGCGCGGCGGCAGAGGAAATACAGTCCGGCGCCCCCAAGGGCAAAGGCGGCCGCGGCCGTCGGGCGGAGGAGCGCGGCTGTCAGTGAGGAAAACCCGGCGAGGCACAGGACCGCCGCGGCGCGGTACAGCTGCGCGGCGAGGGCGGCTGCGGGCCACAGCAGGCACCATCGGCGCAGCGCTTCCAAGCGGTCCCCGAGCACGAAGGGCATCAGGAGCAGGCCCGCGCCGAGGCCCAGGATCGCGCACTCGCTGCGCACCGCCATCACCGCCCACAGGCCGACGGCGCAGACGCCCCCGAGGGCCAGGGCGGCCGGACGCCTTTCGCTCAGGAGCAGCCGGTGGACGCATACGGGCAGTGCCAGCGACAGATATGCCCCGGCAAAATTGATGTTGCCCAGCGTGGATATGTACCGGCCGCGGCTGTACTCGTCCAGCGCCGCACCGAAGCCCAGCGGGTCGAATCCCAGGTGATCGAGACAGGCCAGCGCCGCGCTGACGGCCAGACCGGCGCAGAGCGGGACCGTGACGGCTCCGGTGCGGACGGGCACGTCCCGCAGCGCGAAAAACACGCCGGCGTAAAGCCAGAGCATCGCCGCGCCCTGCCAGCGTCCCGCGGGTCCGAGGAGCGAAAGGCGAAAAAAGCCGCTGCCTGCAGAGGCCAGGAGTGCGATCGCGCACAGCACGAGCGAAAAAACGTCCGACGTCTCCGGGGCATGCTCTCCGCGGCCGAACTGCAGCGCGCACACGGCGCGCGCGGTGAGGTACACGAGCGTACACACGGCGAAAAAGGCCGTCTTGATCTCGGTGACGTCAAAATACCCGTCCCATATGACCAGCGGCTCGCCCAGCAGCAGAACGAAGAGATATATCTCCGTCAGCTTTGAGACGGTATTCTGTTTTTTCAAAGCCGTCTGTGTGTCCATGGCCGTTCCCTCTGTCTTTTTCAGGAAAGACGCGCAAAACAGGCGAATCGTTCGCCCCTCCGGCAAAAAAACGGTCGGAAGTCCTTTTTATCGGACAATCATCGCCGTATTCTGGGTTCACAGAAAGAAAAGGAAAGGATGCGGGGAAATGGGCGACGTACTGATGATCATCGGGCTGGCGCTGTATGTGCCTATGAGTCTTGTCTACATGCTCAGCGATCACTGCTGAGGAGGACGGTCGGGCCGCAGGGGCCGGTATCGGAAAAACGGACTTCCGCCGACGGCGGAAGTCCGTTTTTTCCCGGGAAGCGTCTCACGGCTCCCCGCGGGTCCCGGCGGCGCGGGCCCTGTATTTCTGACGGGTGGCGTCGCCGCCGCGTATATGCCGCTCCGCCTTGTTCTGCTCCAGCACAAGGCGGACTTTTTCGTATAACAGCCGATCGATCCGGCGGAGCCGCTCGGTCATATCCTTGTGTACGGTGCTTTTGGAAACGCCGAAGCGCGCCGCGGCGGCACGGACGGTGGCTCTGTTCTCCACGATCCACTCCCCGAGCTCCCGGGCGCGCTGTTCCATGTCGGTGTACATAGTGGCACCACTCCCCACGCTCATGTGGTCTATTTATATGACCGGAGCGCGGGAGATATGAGGCGCCGGGAAGATCACATATGCACAGCCGGGACGGCGTTGTCCCGGCTGCGTTCAGTTCCCCGCGCAGTGATGCTCGGCGCAGTGATCGTGTCCGCAGTCACCGTCATGGTGCTCGTGGTGATCGCATCCGGCGTCGGGATCATAGGCCAGCGTTCCCTCCGCGAGCGCCCGGGCCGCCATGTCCGCCGAGCCCTGTACGCCGGCGTAAAGCCGGATGCCGGCCTCCGCCAGCGCGGTCTGCGCGCCCGCGCCGATGCCGCCGCAGATCAGCGCGTCCGCCGCGGCCGCCTGCAGAAATCCCGCCAGAGCGCCGTGGCCGCTCCCGTTGGTGGCCACGATCTGCGTGTTTACGATCTTTCCGTCCTGCACGTCGTAAAGCTTGAACTGCTCCGTGTGTCCGAAGTGCTGGAAAATGTCTCCGTTTTCATAAGTGACTGCGATCCTCATTGTGCTGTTTCCTTTCTCCATGATCGTTTCCGGCAGCTCCACCGGCGCATACTCGCAGCAGCCGCCCGTGATCAGAAGCCGCTTCCCTCTCACCAGAGCATCGGCAAGCTTCTTCCGGGCGCTGTCGTAGATGGCGGTGACGGTCGTCCGGGCGATATTCATCCTGGCGGCGCAGAGCTCCTGGGTCAGCCCCTCGTCGTCCAGCAGCCGTATCGTCTCGAACTCGTCCACCGTCATCCGGACGTATTCGCCGGCGGGCCCGTCATCGGGAGAAAAGCTGCGGTAGACAGGCTGCCGCTCGATCCGGCGGCATCTTACGGGTCTGGGCATAGCTCTCTCCTTTCTGACATATGTCAGTAATGATCCTACATCGATAGATGACATATGTCAATAACTTTTTTAAAATACATCCCGCCCGTCTCCGGGCGGGACGCCTCGCGCGGGCGGCGCTCACACCGGCGCCGTGCCGCAAAACGTGTGACGGCGTGTCTCACGGCGTCACCGCGCCCTGGCGCAGTATGCGGCGTAGGATCTTTTCGTCGGCGCCGGGGAGAACGGCGCGCAGGTGTTCAAAAACACGTTCATACGATTCCTCCGGGCTGCGGCGGTAAACATTTTCCGTGAAACCGGCGCCGAGGGATCGCTCCGGGGTGGAATACTCCGCCACACCCCAGCCGTAGGGACGGCCGTGCCGGTCCGTGCGGTATACGAAGTCGCTGATGACGGCGTAGCACTGTGTCTGCAGCCGGACGATGGCCGTATCGAAGCCCTTCCTGCCGCCCTTGCGGTAATCGCCGCGGCTTTTGAGCGCGTCCGTAAGGATGGGCGCGTTTTCCTCCACCAGCTCATAGAGCTCCTTGTCCTGCCGCCGTGCCTTCCCGTCGTCGTAGAGGGCGTCGAAATCGTAGCCGTCCCGCCGGAAATTGGCCAGATCCGCAAACCAGCCGCGGCTCACGAACACGGCCTTGTGCTCAAAGAACTTCCCGTAGGCGCAGCCGGTCTGCCGGATCACCGGGCCCTTCCATTCCCAGGCGTCCCAGCCGCCCGACTCGCTGTCGTCGTACCAGTGTCCGGGGGCGACATGCTCCTCCACGGAAAAGCCGGGGATCGAATTGGAAAAGAACGGCAGGAATCCCAGCCGTTCCACGGCATCGATCAGATCCTGCTGTGTGTCTATGACAAAATCAAGGCTGTTCATTCCGTCACCTCCCGAGGCTCGCCGTTCCATTATACCGCCGGTCCGCCGGAAAATCCAGCGGAGGAGCCGTTTTTCCGTTCATGCCGTATTCTCCCCCTGCGGGCGACAAATTGCGCGGGTTCCTATTGACAGGCACGGCCGGTTCCGTTAGGATAGGGACAGTATGCATTTTCGGGGTGATCACCATGGATCCGCGCCCATATACCCTCTCGTGTGAGTCCACCGTGGACCTGCCGTACAGCTATGTCTGCGGCAGGGACATGGCCGTTCTCTTTTACAGCTACACGGCGCTCGGACAGAAACGGGAGGAGCCCATGGGCCGCGATCCCGAGGCAATGGCCGCGTTCTACAGAACGCTGGAGCAGGAGGTCCCCGTGACCTCGCAGCTCAACGCGATGGAGTATATCGGCTTCTTTACGCCGTTGCTCCGCAAGGGCGACGTGCTGCACGTCACGCTGGGCTCGGGCATGACCAATTCGGTGGCCAACGCCCGGCAGGCCGCGGAACAGCTCCGGGAGGAATTCCCGGACAGGCGCATCACCGTGATCGATTCTCTGTGCACCTCCACCGGCTACGGCATGCTGATGGACTACGCCGCCGATCTGCGGGACGCCGGGTTCGGCATGGACGAGCTGGCGGAGTGGATCGCCGGCAGCCGTCTTCGGATCCACCCCCAGTTTTTCTCCACCGATCTGAACTACTTCCGCCGCAGCGGCCGTGTCTCCGGCGCCGCGGCGGCGATCGGCACGGCTCTGAACTTCTGCCCGGTGATGCGTCTGGATGACGAGGGCCGGATCGTTGCCTACGACAGGATCCGCGGCGAAAAGGCCGCCGTCCGTCATACTGTCGAGCAGATGCTCTCCCATGCCGAGGGCGGGGCGGATTACAGCGGCAAATGCTTTATCTGCCATTCCGATTCTCCCCGGCTCGCCGGGCAGCTCCTCTCGGCGGTCAAGGAGCGATTCCCCCATATCCGGGGGGAGATCCGCGTGTGCGAGATCGGGGCGATCATCGCCTCCCACTGCGGGCCGGGCACCGTCGCGGTGCTGTTCTACGGAGACGAGCGGAAAGCGTAAGACAATCTGTGCGCAAACAGGCGGGAGTTTCGACTCCCGCCTGTTTTTTGCAGCGCTTCAGCCCAGGTCCCTGTTTTTGGCCCAGGCGGCGATCACAGCTTCGATGACCGCGCCGCGGAAAGCGGCGTTTTCCAGGGCACGGACGCCCTGGATCGTCGTCCCGCCGGGGGAACAGACCGCGTCCTTGAGCTCGCCGGGATGCCGTCCGCTCCCGAGCAGCAGCGCCGCAGCGCCCTCCGCGGTCCGCGCCGCCAGTCGGAGCGCCGCCGCCCGCGGCAGGCCGCAGGCCACGCCGCCGTCGGCCATGGCCTCGATGAAAAGGTCGACGAAGGCCGGTCCGCAGCCGGAGACCGCGCTGCCCGCGTCGAACAGTGTCTCAGGGAGCTCGATGAGCTCTCCCGCGCCGTCCATGGCAGCGAGGAACGCGCGGACATCCGCGTCCTCCACGCCCTCGGCGGTGTAGAGGATGACGCCTCTGCCGACGGAGCAGGGGGTGTTCGGCATGATGCGGATCACCGGCCAGTCGCCGTGCAGAAGGGCGCGCAGGCGCTCGATCGTGATCCCGGCGGCCATCGTGACGAGCACGAAGGGGCTCTGCCGCGCTGCGAGCACGGGGGCGAGCTCGGCCGTCAGTTCAGGGAACATCTGCGGCTTGACGCCGAGAATGATATAGTCCGCCCGCTGCGCCGCGGTGATGTTGTCCGACGCGCAGGCGCCCAGCTCCGCGGCAAGCGCCTCGGCCTTGGCCGCCGTGCGGTTGGCGATGAGGATCTGTTTGCCCGGGACAGTGCGGGCCGCCGAGCGCGCCAGCGCGCCGCCCATGTTGCCCGCGCCGATAAAACCGAATATTTTTTCCATGGCGTCCTCCGTTCAGCGTACCTGTCCGTCGCCGTAAACGACGTACTTCCAGCTCGTCAGTTCCTCCAGGCCCATGGGACCGCGGGCGTGGAGCTTCTGGGTGGAGATACCGATCTCCGCGCCCAGGCCGAACTCCCCGCCGTCGGTGAAGCGGGTAGAGGCGTTGACGTACACGGCCGCCGCGTCCACCTCGTCGAGGAAGCGCCGCGCGGCGTCGGCGTCGGCGGTTATGATGCTCTCCGAATGACCGGTGCCGTGGGTATTGATGAAATCGATGGCCTCCCCCACCCCGCCGACGATCCTGACGGCCAGGGTGTAATCGCCGTACTCGGTGTCCCAGTCGGCATCGACGGCGGGGACCGCCCGATCGCCGAGGATCGCGAGCGAGCGCTCGTCGGCGCGCAGCTCCACGTTCTTCCCGTCCAGCAGAGGCACGGCCTCCTGCAGGAACGCCTCGGCCACGTCTTCGTGGATCAGCACACACTCGGCGGCGTTGCACACCGAGGGGCGGGAGCATTTGGCGTTATAGAGCACCCTGGCGCCCATCTTCAGATCCGCGGCGCTGTCGATATACACATGGCAGACGCCCTCGCCGGTGCGGATCACCGGCACGCTCGACTCCTTCACCACCGTGCGGATGAGTCCGGCGCCGCCCCGGGGGATCAGCACGTCGAGATACTCGTCCAGGTGCATGAGCTCCCGGGCGCTCTCACGACTCGTATCCTCCACCAGCGCCACGGCGTCCTCCGGGAGTCCGGACGCGGCCAGCGCCTCCCGCATGATCTCCACGGCCTTTATGTTGGAACGGATGGCCTCCTTGCCGCCCCGCAGGATGCAGGCGTTGCCCGCCTTCAGGCACAGCACGGCGGCGTCCACGGTCACGTTGGGGCGGGCCTCGTAGATGATGCCGATGACGCCCAGCGGCACCCGTCGGCGCTGTATGCGCAGACCGTTGGGCCGCACCGTGTCCCGGGTGATCTCCCCGATGGGATCGGGCAGCGCGGCTGCCTCCCGCACGCCTGCGGCGATCCCGGCGATCCGCCCGGGATCAAGCTTCAGCCGGTCGAGCAGCGAATCGCGCATCCCGGATGCCCTCGCCGCGTCGATATCTGCCCTGTTGGCCGCGAGCCATTCCTCCTGCCGCGCCTCCAGCGCCGAGGCGATGGCCTCGAGAGCCGCGTTCTTCCGTTCGGTCCCGGTGATCGACAGGGCGCGTCCCGCGATCCTGGCCGCCGCGCCTGTGCGTTCGAGTTCCGTCATGCTGTTCCCTCCTTTTTGGCGATGAAACGGGTGCCGATCTCGGCGCCGTCCACGATATCGTTGATTTCCCAGGGCCGCTTGCCGTTGGTGATGACCATGTCGCAGCCGGCCGCAAGCGCCACGCCGGCCGCCGTCAGCTTGGTGGCCATGCCCCCGGTGCCCCGCCAGGTCCCCGCGCCGCCGGCCATGCTCGTGATCTCCTCGGTCAGCTCCTCCACCCGGGGCAGCAGCTTCGCCTCCGGATGCGTGCGCGGGTCGGCGTCGTAGAGGCCGTCGATGTCGCTGAGCAGTATGAGCAGCTCCGCCCTGCACAGCGCCGCCACCACCGCGGAGAGGGTGTCGTTGTCGCCGAGGACCTTGTGCTGGCCCGTCTCGATCTCCGCGGAGGACACCGAGTCGTTTTCGTTGACTACCGGGATGACGCCCATCTCCAGCAGCGCGGAGAAGGTGGCGCGCAGGTGGCCCGCCCGGCCGGGGTCGTCCACGTCGTCGCCGGTGAGCAGGATCTGCGCGGTGGAGCAGTTATACTCCGAAAACAGCTTGTCGTATATATGCATGAGCCGGCACTGGCCCACGGCGGCCGCCGCCTGCTTGAAGCGCAGCTCCTTCGGCCGCTCCTTCATGCCGAGCCGGGCGCTGCCCACGGCGATGGCGCCCGAGCTCACGAGGATCACCTCGTGGCCTGCACCGCGCAGATCCGCCACGGCCCGTACGAGCCGTTCCATGCTCCGCAGATCCAGCGCCCCGGTGTTGTGCGTGAGCGTGGAGGTCCCCACCTTGACCACGACGCGTTTGGTTTTCTGTGTCGACATCGCCGCATCTCTCCCATTTCGGTCGTTTTTCAAATTATATAGTACCCCTGCGAAAAAAGCAATCTTTCCGTGCGCCGCCGCAGCTTTTCTCTCTTCTGCGATTGACGCGGCAAAAACTGCCGTTTATAATGGAAGCACGTCATAATACGACGAAGAGACGACAATTTGCAGGGAGGAAAAAAAGTGAAAAAAGCAACGATCGTTCTATTGCTGCTCTCGCTGTGCCTCATGCTCTCCGCCTGCGCAGAGAGCGAGGCTCTCACCGCCGCGAAGGACGCCGCCGCGGCGCTGCCTTCGATAGAGGAGCTGACGCTGGAGGACGAGCCGCTTGTCAATGCCGCAAAGGAAGCCTTCGGCACTCTCGAGGGAAAGGATCTGGAGGCCTTCGGCGACACATCGTATATTCGCCGCTATCTTGACCAGCTCGACATCCTGCGGGATCAGGCCGCCCACGACGCGCTGGTGGCCGGCTTCGTCGGCTCCTGGAAGCTCCTGTACGGCGATTCCTACGACACGCAGGAATTCACTCTCAACGAGGATCTGTCCTGCGTGATCGACGGAGAACACGGCACCTGGGACGCGTATACCTATGACAACTGCTTTTACGCTTCCACCGACAGCGGGGCCAGCAGCGTCGGCGGTCTCGAACGCCGGGATTACGGCGATCAGGCGCGTCTGAGCGGCTCCTATGGCGGCACCTATGTCCGTGCCGAGGACTACGACGCGATCATCGGCGACATGTTCGTGACCGTGGAGATCAGCAAGGACAATTTCAGCGAGTATTTCGGCGATTTCGTGAAAATCGGCGATACCTTT
This sequence comes from Oscillospiraceae bacterium, assembly GCA_017541825.1. Lineage (GTDB taxonomy): Bacteria > Bacillota > Clostridia > Oscillospirales > Oscillospiraceae > Apopatocola. The sequence goes on from JAFXYJ010000143.1 coordinate 32,165, forward strand.
GACGAGTGGGGCGACGCGAAGGGCACGGCGTACCTCATGCCCAGTGCTGTATACAGGGACGGTCTCGTGCTGTGGAGCTGCAGCGACGATTTCGCCGTGGAGTACAACTATGTGCGCGACGACGGCACCCGTTACGGCAAGTGGGATTCCACCGGCACGCTCTACACTCCCTATTCGATCATCGATACCTACTCGCGCGACGTGGTGCTGACCTTCTCCGGCGTGACCCGCGCCAAGGGCAGCCTGACGTTCATCCGCTCGTCGTACGTCGAACAGAACGATATCGACAGCGACGGATACCGCTCGCTCACGCTCACCGACGGGACCGTATACAGGGATTATACCTATTCCTCCTACTCCTGGGAGCGGACGAACGCGCGGTATGTCGACTGGAAATACTGAACGTTTTACTGTCAGGAAACCTTATTCGGATATGAAAACCGCCGCAGGAAGCCTGCGGCGGTTTTTTGTGTCCGGCACTTACTTTTCGTAATACTCGCGGCTGTAGAGGAACAGCTCGTAGGTACCGTCCCAGAGCTGCTCGGGATCCGGCACCATGACGGAGGCGTAGAAGCCGCCGCCCTGGGCGTACAGATCCACGGTCCTGTGCACCAGCGCGCGCAGCTCGTCGCCCGTGGGCAGCGGCGCGTTGTCGACATTCTCCAGGCCGTACATGTTGAAGCCGATCCTGTCGCCGAACTTTTCCTTGAGCATCGGCACGTCGTTGGCACGGCGCTGGAGCTGGACAAAGTCGATGCCCAGATCGATCATGTACGGTATGAACCGCTCGATCTTGCCGCAGGAGTGCAGCTCGAAGGCGGCGCCGTGGGCCTTGATCGCGTCGATGATGAGCTTGGTGGGCTCGTAGACGATCTCCTCCATCATGGCAGGGCCGAAGAAGGTGTCGCGCTCGGTGCCCCAGTCGTCGTGGAAGGTCACGAAATCGATCTTGGCGATTTGGGTCATTTTCAGGAAGCGGTCGCGGGTGAAGGTGGCGAAGGCCATCAGAAAATCGTGCACGGCCTCGGGCTCCTCCGCCATGGCGACCATCGCCTGCGTGTAGCCGCCCAGCAGCGCCACCAGGCGCTCGGTGCAGCTCTGGCCGATGTTCAGGTGGAGCACCTTGTCCACATTGCCGTATTTTTCCATGAACTTCTTCTGCGGTTCCAGATATTCATGGCGGCTGAAATCGGGCCATTTGACCTGTTTTTCCCACTGGGTGATGTCGGACACCACGGGCGGCAGACCGGGCGTCAGCATCGGGCCTCCGGCCTCGGGAACGAAGGTCCAGGTGCAGCCGAAATCATCGACGAAGTTGGCGCGCACCTTGCTGCCCCAGGGGTTGAAAGCCGGCGGGGCCGCCTCCCCTTCCGCGGGTATGGGCGGAGCCTCCAGCTCCATCTGGTTGACGTTGATCATGTCGGTGAGCGAGTTGGGCACCCAGACGGGATGATCCCGGCGGGCGGCGCGGCGGAAGTTCTCCTTCACGGAGATCGGATAATCCAGCTTGGGGACCTTCATGGTATCCGAGCTGAACATCATGGGCATTTCTTCAAATTCGGCATTCGGGTCATAAGGCGGTCTCGGGTATTTCATGGCTGTATCTCCTCCTCTATGAAGATACTGTCATTTTAACACAATTGAAATGGTGTCCACAGGCACCGGCAGCACAAATCTTTCGCCGGTCCGCAGCGGACGCTTTATGCATCGCGGGACCGCGGAGCAGGTCTGCGCGCGAAAATCCCCGGGAACAGCGCGTCCGCTGTTCCCGGGGGGCGATGTCCGGTATCGTATTCCTGTTCGCTCAGTCGTCGTACGGGACCTTGGCGTAGCTCCACAGCTTGCCGCGCTCGTAGGTCATCTTGTACATGCTGGTGTAATAGTCGTCGTTGAGACGGTTCTGCATCTCGGTCTCCACATCGAAGATGAAGGGTTCGCCGTCCATCTCGATCTCCACCCAGCTGTGGGGATTGCGGTCCACGCCCACCAGTCCGGCGTAGCAGACGGCGTCGAAGCCCGAGCCGCGGGCCAGCGCCCAGAAGGCGGCGGTGAAGTTGTAGCAGTTGCCCTTGCTGGTGCGGAACATGACCAGCGCGTCGTCGATCTCCCAGCCCGTGTGTCCCACGTCGTAGATGTTGCGCTTGAGGTAAAGGTAGTGGTCGCGCACATAGACGTAGACCTCCCGGAGAAGGTCCTCCCGGGACATGTTGGCGGTGAGCAGCCCGTCGATGATATCGGCCACGAAGCTGTCGAGCTCCTCGCTGCCGGAGGTGAAGCGGCCGCTCCGGTCAAAGTAGAGCGTGCCGACCATGTCGTCGGCGGTGAAGTAGCCGTCGGGCCGGACACAGTAGAGATAGCCGTCCAGATTGATGAAGCCCGGCGTGGCCCGCTCGCCGTCGATCCAGTCCGCCTTTCCGTCGCCGCCGGCGAGCTCCACCACGGTGTAATAGTCGCTCTCCGGCGCCACGTCCGGATAATAGGGCGTGACCTCCGCGGCGGTGATGCCGAGGAGCCGGACGAGCACCGCGGCGGCCTCGGCGCGCGTCATGGGCTCGGACACGCCGTCCATGGCCTCCCGCACGGCGCCGGGAGAGAACAGCTTTTCCAGCAGGGCGGTCATGTCCGCCTTTTCGATGGCCACATCCGGGAAAAACCGCCCGTTCTCATCCAGGGTCATATAGCCCTCGGTGACAAGGCTCGTGGCCGCCTCCCAGCACAGCGCGTGGGTCGTGACGTCCTTCAAAAACGTCTCTCCCCGGGGCTTCTGGGCCATGAGGGCGTAGACGGCCCGGGCCGCGTCGCTGCGGGTGAATTTGTCCAGCGGATGATACAGTCCGTCTTTCTCGGGGACGATATAGTTCCCCGACAGATCCAGCTCGGGACCGAGCACGGCGTCAAACACCATGTCCTGGACCATGTGCAGGTTCCAGATATCCGTTTCCAGCCCGTTGGCGTTGTTCCAGGCGATCACGGCCCGGTCGCCGGAGAGCTCCGGCGCAGCGGAGGGGCTCTCCCCTTCCGGCACCCGTTCCGTGGACAGCTCGGCGCCGTCCAGGCGATACGTCACGGTGTACCAGGTGATATCCGGCTCCGGCGTGGGGGTGGGCCCGGCGGTGGGTTCGGCGGTCGCCTCGGCCGGCGCCGGCCCGACGCTTCCCTCCGGACGCAGGCTGCAGCCGGTGAGTGCCAGCGCGCAGCACAGTGTCAGGACGAGCAGTCCCGATATGATCGAGCTTTTATGTTTCATGGCAGCCTCATATCCAAAAGAATCTCATCTGATTTTACAACACATTGTTTCCGGGTGCAAGGGGGAGCGCACCGAAGAATTGACAGACGCGTCGAAAAAAGCTACAATAAGGATTATGGTAAACGGTTTTAAGGGGGCGGGACAGTCTCATGGATCCTGAATGCCGGCGGCCGCGTACGGCGCTGCTGCTATTTCTCGGAGTGATATTGCTCTCGGGCTGCATCACACGTTCTGCGGCGGGTTCGGGAGAGCCCGGTCCTTCGGAAGCCGTTTCGGAGGAGCCGGAGACCCCGAGCTACACCGTCGTTTTCCGTTCAGGCGGCGAGATCCTCTCCTCGCAGACCGTCGAGGAAGGCGCGCTGCCGGAGATCCCCGCGCCGGAAAATGTGCGGCTGCTGGGCTGGACCGACGCCGACGGCGTCCCGGCCGACCCCGGCCGGCCCGTCACGGCGGACGCGGAATACACTGCCCGGACCCGGCCTCTGCTCAAAAGTGACCGCGGCTGGCTCTATCCGCGGGAGACGGGTTTTCTGGCCCCGGAGCAGCCCTTTACCTGCGGCGACGCCCTGGCGGCGGCGGAAACGCTGCTCGCCGATCCCGACGACCTCGCCCTTATCAGCGGCGGATGGGCCGATCGGGCCGACGAGCCCATATCCCGGGAGGATTTCCGCACTCTGCTGTATGCGCTCTTTGACGAGACCGAGGCGGACGCCGCCTTCGTCGGCGTATACTCCGACATCTTCAACCGCGTGACCCGGGCGGACGCGGCGCGCTGTCTCTTCCCGCTGCTGGGTTCCCCCGCCGCGGAGGAGGTGTATTACCCGGATCTTCCCCCGGATCGTCCGGCCTTCGCCGAGCTCTGCGCGGCAGCGGCGGAGGGCGTCCTGGACCGGGACGCCCTGGTGGAAAAGACGCAGGACGGTTTTGTCTGGTTCGATGGGTATCTTTACCACGTGGATGAGGACGGCTACTTCCTCTCCGACGAGACTTACGACGGGCTGTACTTCAACATCCACGGCCGGTTCACCTCCGGTACCGACGAGCTCGACGATTACGTGGCGCAGACGATCAGTCTGCTGACCAGCGAAAGCCAGACCCGGACCGAAAAGCTGCGTTCCGTCTATCTCTACGTGAAAAACAACCTTGAATATCTGGTGCGCAACTATTATCCCTCGGGCGCCAACGACTGGGCCGTGGCCGAGGCGCTGACCATGTACCGCACGGGCCGGGGCAACTGCTACAACTACGCCGGCGTATTCTGGTCGCTGGCCCGCGGGCTGGGCTACAATGCCGTCACCTTCAGCGGCACCATCGGCGTGGAGTTCCAGCTCCACGCCTGGACCGAGATCATCATCGACGGCGAGTACTTCATCTGCGATCCCGAGATCGAGATGAACTACTGGTATCTGGCCGAGCTCAATCACGACAACTCCATGTATACGGACAACTTCATGATGCCCCGTTCCCGGGCCGGCAACTGGTACTACCGGTCCGAAGGACGGCAATAAAAAATTATGTAAACCTCCCGGAGATGGCCGGGAGGTTTTTTCTTTCCGGATAAATCGCCGCTTTCGGGGCAAACTGTGAAAAAACGAAAGCGGTGATTTTATATGGCTTACAAGCGGATCGGCGCCCAGACGGTCCGGCTGGAAACGCCGCCCTCCGTCGCGGCGGGCGCCTGTGTCGTCGGGCAGAAGGAGGGCGAGGGCCCTCTGCGCAAATGGTTCGACTATATCAGCGACGACTCCTATTTCGGGCAGGAGAGCTGGGAGAAGGCCGAGAGCGTCATGCTCTCCAAATGCTTTTCCCTGTGCTGTGACAAGGCAAAGCTCGCTCCCTCGGACATCCACTACCTATTCGCGGGGGATCTGCTCAACCAATGCGTCGGCTCCACCTTCGCCGCCCGGGACCTGCCTATCCCCTTTTACGGCGTGTACGGCGCCTGCTCCACCATGGCCGAGAGCCTGTCGCTGGCGGCCATGGCCGTCGACGGGGGCTTTGCCGACGCGGCCTGCGCCATGACCAGCTCTCACTTCTGCTCGGCGGAGAGACAGTTCCGCCTGCCGCTGGAGTACGGCGGCCAGCGCACGCCCACCGCCCAGTGGACGGTGACGGGCGCGGGAGCGCTGATCCTGACCGCCGAGGGGAACGGTCCCTATGTGACCCACATCACCACCGGGCGCATCCGGGATGCGGGCGTCACCGACGCCAACAACATGGGCGCGGCCATGGCGCCCGCGGCATACGAGACGCTGACGGCGCATTTTGCGGACACGGGCCGCGGCCCGGAGTATTATGACGCGATCATCACCGGCGATCTGGGCCGGTTCGGCCACGAGATCCTGACCGATCTCTTTCTGCGCGACGGTGTGGATCTCGGACCGTGCAGCACCGACTGCGGCCGGCTGATCTACGATCCCGCGGCGCAGGATGTGCACGCCGGCGGCTCGGGCTGCGGCTGCAGCGCCTCGGTGCTGTGCGGCCATATCCTGCAGCGCATGACCTGCGGCGACTGGCCCCGGGTGCTGTTCGCCGCCACCGGCGCACTGATGAGCGTGACCAGCTCCCAGCAGGGCGAGAGCATCCCGGGCATCTGCCACGCAGTGGCCCTGGAGACGGACGGAGGGTTCTGAAATGGTTCTCGGTTATATCAAGGCGTTTCTCGTGGGCGGCGTTCTGTGCGCCGTCGGGCAGGTGCTCATCGACCGGACGAAGCTGACCCCGGCGCGGATCCTGACCTCCTACGTGGTGATCGGCGTGCTGCTCGGCGCGCTGGGGCTCTATCAGCCCCTGGCCGACTGGGCCGGCGCCGGGGCCACGGTGCCGCTGACCGGCTTCGGCAACACGCTGGCCAAAGGCGTGAGATCCGCGGTGGCGGAGTCCGGGCTTCTGGGCGCCTTTACCGGCGGGTTCACCGCCGCAGCCGGCGGCATCGCCGCCGCCGTGTTCTTCGGATACCTCGCGGCGGTGATCTTCAGGCCGCGGGAAAAGCGGTGATCAGCCCAGCAGCCTGCGCCGGTCCAGCAGCAGCGCTGCCATGACCGAGGAGAGGACCCTGCAGCCTTTGGTATAGAAGGCCAGCGGGTCGCTCTCCTTTTCTTTTTTCACCGTCTCCCGGGCGGACTGGCCGATGATGCGCACCGTGCCGTCGGGGAGCGCCGCGCCGTCCGCGGTGACGCTGCCGTCGGCGCCGAGGACGATCTCCACCCGGTCCGCCGCGGCGGCATAGCCCTGCGGCGAGCGCACCTCATGGAGGTAGTAGGTCCCGGCGGGCAGCCCCCGCAGCGTGACCACGCCGTTCTCCGGTGTTTTGAGCAGGCATACGTGGCGGGTATGGGGGCAGTTTTCCGCCTCGCAGGCTACATATACGGCGCCGTCCTGTTTTGTGAACGCGATCCGTTCGGTCAGGTCCCGGTCTCGGTAAAGGCTCAGGCACGCCCCGGACAGGGGGTTGCTCTGCCGGGCGGAGTCGGGGATGGCTACCGCCCGAAAGCAGGCGAAGCCCCCGGTATCGATCGCCGCCTCCTCTCCCCGGAGCACGGCGCCGTCGGCGGCGATGAGCTCCACCGCGCACCGGTTCTCCCCCGCCCCGATCCCGGCGCAGTCGTTGAGCCGGACCGTGTACTCGATCTCCAGCTGCGCATCCTCCCCGGCGAAACCGGCCGCGAAGTGGATCTCAAAGGTCTCGGTCCCGCCCTCCCGGCGCGTGAGGACGGTGTAGTACGAGCCGTTGATGTCCTGTCCGTCCTGCCGCAGGGCCGTGACGGACAGGCAGTCCACCCCGGGCGAGAACACGCCCCGGGCCGTATAGCTTTTGTCTCCCCGCACGGCAAAGACAGCCCGGCATCGGAGCTCACCGCCGGGCATGGCACCGCAGACCGGAAGCCATTCGCCGCCGGCGCCGCGGACGCTGTTTTCCGCGCCGGCGGAGACCGCCAGCGCGCCGACGGACAGAAAGGCGGTCAGTACGGCGGCCGCCAACAGCGCAACCAGGCGTTTCATCCGCAGATCCCCCCGTTTCTTCCCGGGAAATGCCGGGAAAAGCCTTTACGGGAAAAACTGTAGCAGACGCTGTCTGCAAAAAACGTCAAAAGCCGTCGCAGGCCATCTCTTGCGGGCCGAAAAAGGCTGTGGTATACTCGTTTTATCATTTTCGAGGGGGGACGTCCGTGGACAGGATCATCGCCGTCGACTACGGGGACGCCCGGACCGGCGTGGCCGTGTCCGATCTGACCGGCACCATGGCCGGGGAGACGCTGACCATACAGGAATGGAATGCCGAGCGGCTGGCCCGGCGGCTCACATTTTTCGCCAAGGAGCGCGGCGCGGGCACCTTTGTGCTCGGCCTGCCGAAAAATATGGACGGCACCGAGGGGCCCCGGGCGCAGAAGGCCCGTCAGTTCGGAGAGCTTCTCGAGCAGGAATCCGGCCTGCCCGTGGTGTTCTGGGACGAGCGGCGCAGCACCGTGGAGGCCCACGCGATCCTGCATCAGGCCGGAAAAAAAGAAAAAAAGCACCGCTCCCATGTGGACGCCGTGGCCGCTTCCCTTCTGCTGGAGGGATATCTCGGCAGTCTGCGGCGGGAATGAGTATGGGAAAGGAAGCCGTGATGAAGCCGACGGTCAGTGTGATCGTGCCCGTTTACCAGGTGGAGGACTATCTGTGGAGCTGCCTGGACAGTCTGTCCGCCCAGACCCAGGAGGGGATCGAGATTCTGCTCATCGACGACGGTTCCACGGATCTGAGCGGAAGAATCTGCGATCAGTACGCGGACGCCGACGGACGGTTCCGCTGCTTTCACACGGAAAACCGCGGTCTCTCCGCCGCCCGGAATCTCGGCATCGGCCAGGCCGAAGGGCAATACCTGATGTTCGCCGACAGCGACGACTGGGTGGAAAAGGACTTCTGTGAGTCCGCGCTCCGCTGCGCCCGGGAAAACGCGGCGGATCTGGTGATCTTTCCCCGGTACATGCATGGTTTTGCCCCGGGAAAAGAAGGCCCAACGCTGTCGCAGGGTCTGGTTTCAAAAGAGGCCGCTCTCGAGTTTTGTCTGAACGGCAGCTCGGCCGTCTGGCGTTCTCTGTACGACAGGACGCTCTTTGAGAATGTCCGTTTCCCCGAGGGCCGACTTTACGAGGACATCGCCACCTACTATAAGCTGATCTGGAAGGCGCAGCGCATCTATTATCTGGATCGAAAGCTCTACCATTACCGATATCGCCGGGCAAGTCTCTCCCATGAGGAAACACATCAGCGCAATCGCGACTATTATCTGATGGGGATGCAGCGTCTGTCTGACCTGCACTCGTGGGGGTACTCACCGGCAAAAATGGAGGAAAGGGCGCTGCGCCTCTCCCTGCGGTACTGCAGGACCGTCGAGGAACGTGACGACGTCTGGATGAGGGCCGCGGAAACCGTACGGAAATATGCCGGCAGTCCTGTGGAATTGAGCGAAAAGGAACGGCAGACGCTGCAGGCGCTGTGCGATACAGACAGTTGATTCCAAAATTTAATAATTTAAGGGCTTGCAATTTCGCCGGATCGTGGCATAATAGAAACAGATTTTGCACGAGCCTTCGCGAAAGGAGGAAACCCCATGAAAGAAAAGTATGAAGAGCTGGAGCTGAAGGTGGTCCTCTTCGATACGCAGGATGTTATCACCGCCAGCGACGAGGAAGAATACGAGCCCTCACCGTCAGTGTCGTAAAGAACGCAGACCGGAAAACCGGAAAAATACATGTATCGTATACGAACCCCGGCATGACCAGCAGTCATGCCGGGAATTGTTTTTCCGCCGCGAAAAGGATTTATTCCATAAGACCTCACCGGCATCATACCCGGAAGCAGCCGGATTCGTTGCATAAAAATCCGCCAGTGCAAACTGACGGATTGTATGTTATTTGTTTGTTATGCTGGATGTTTTAGGTTTCGGGAGAAATGATTCCGCATCAGCCTCCGGGATAATTGTCGTTTCATATTGCCCGCCAACCAAGTTGTTAAAGTATGTGTCAGGTGATTCGGAATTCAGAAAAGCATTGTATTTGTCTGCAGGAAAATCATAATAACAGTAAAACGATTTATATTTGGGCACGTGTACTATGAGCACACGTTCTGTCTCGTTATACCCTATATAGTCAATCGTGTTTGCCTTAACCCTATTCATCCTGGCCAATACGCCGTTGCAAATGGCGTATGGTTCATCGGTTTTAACTGCGGCAGCAGATGAATCAGTTGTAATACCGGACGGAATATCGTCATTTGAGGGCAAGTCCTTACTCCCTGTTTGATTTATTACAAATATAATAACAAGTAAAAGGAAAAGTACTATGGTAATTAACGGATGCTTTGCGATCGAATTGAGCAAGAAATAAGATTTCTTTTTTGTTTGCTCCATTGTTTGAGCATCATGCACTTTGATCTTTTTATTTATAGGCAAATAATGCCTGTTGCTTGTAGCGCTGTCCAGCCAATCCATGAGCTTATACCTATCCCACAATTCAACCCCGGTTGATCTGGCAAGCTCTCTCGCGCCAGGTGTGAACGTACTGTTTGTCATTACCGCAGCGACTTGGCAATCGTAATGGATTCTTCCTGTAAACACCTCTTGAATCGGTTTATTGTTTAAGGCTGAATTATACCTTTTGCATTGGATTGCATATTTTATATCATCTTTTTCCGCTATGATATCGACGCCCTGGTCTCCGCTTCCTTTGGTGACCAACACATGCTTAAACCCATTGCACTGCAGAAGCGCAGCGCACCAATACTCAAATTCGTGTCCGTCAAGTAAGTCCGCTTCATATATATCAGTAAGTACAACCTCAGTGCTCATGATGGTTCTCCTTATGGCTTTTGTTTGATTATAGAATAAACGAAAACCGTTTTCAACGAAAAACCAAACTTGCTTGACCGGGTATGTGCCGATTATCTGTCGGATAATTGTTATTCACGTCGGGACCTGACCTCCGCTGCGGCGGAGGCCGCGGGTTCGTCGGATTTTTACCAAAAAAGAGGGACGTCTTTCGACGTCCCTCTTTTTTGGTATTTCAAAAGGGTTTGATTTCTCTGCCCGCGCAGGATGACGCGCGGGGCCGGGACCGCAGGGGAGTTTTTCCTCCCCCGCGGCCTGTTTGTTTGGTTTACTTCTTGATGACTACCGTGGCGGTCACCGTGGTGGGCTTCGCGTTGGTCGCGCAGCCGACCGGGTACACGTCCAGCAGCACCTTGTAGCTCTTGCCGTTGACGACCTTGCTCGGGTCTTTCACCGTGATCTCGATGTTGACGCCCCAGTCGTCGTCGGGCTCCCACTTCACTTCCGCATTCGCGCCCAGGCTCTTCCAGAACGCCAGCGGCGTCTTCTTGCTCAGCTCTACGCGCTCGATCTGCGCAGAGTACGGGCTGTTCAGATACAGGTAGTACAACGCCGGACGTTCCGTCGTGCGCTCGCTCTGGAACAGCGTCGTGCTCTTCGGCGTCAGCGTCGCTTTCACCTTGCTCTGCGTCACCTTCACCGTCAGCGTCTTCGTGGTCGCCTTGATCTCCCCGTCGATCTCGAACTCCAGGGCGATCTTGTACTTCGCCTTGGTGGACACCGCGACGTCGGGCTTGAGCGTCAGTTCGACCATCGGCTGGCTTTTGGCGTTCCAGCCGAGCAGTTCCACATCGAACAGACCCGCGTCGGCGCCGGTGACGGCTACATCGGAGACATCGCCCATGACGCTGTCGAGCTTGGTCAGCGTGTAGATGATGGACGTGGCTTCACGCTGGATCGCGTCGAGCTTGCCCTTGGCGGAAACGGTGGCGGTGACGGCAGCCTTGCCCGCGACCTTCACCTTGACGGTGATGGGCTTGAGCGCAGCGCCTTCCGTGCCTTCGGTATCACTGCTCAGCTTCGGCGTGAAGGTGAAGCTGTAGGTGCCCGGCTTGATGCTGATCGGTGTCTCCGGATCCTCAGGCGTCCTGATGCGTGCTGTGATCTCGTAGTCCTCGTAGACGACCTCCAGCTTGGCGGCCTCGGTCTTTGCGGCGGCCTTCTTGTCAGACGGGGTCAGCTCAACGGGCTCGCCGCTGAGATACACGTCATTGGTGTTCAGAACCACCCGCGTGTTAGCATCCTGCTCGGGATACGCCGTGTTGAGCAGCAGCGTGCCGGTCGCGGCTTTCGCCGTGGGCAGCTTGTTGTTGACGTTCAGCGTCACCTTGAAGGTGATGGGCGCGGCCCAGAATTCATCCTTTACCGAGATCGTGGCTGTGGCCTTCTTGCCGGTGACCGAGGTCAGGGAGATCACGTACTGGTCGAACTCTCCGTTGTACTCGACGAGCGGCGTCGCCGCGCCCTCGGGAGCGACGGTGACTGTCGGCACAGACTCGAACTCCTCGCCGTAGAGGTAGAAGTATGCGGTCTTGCTGCCGTAGGCGGTGTTGACCGTTGCCTTGGTGCTGCTGATCCCCAGATAGGGCTTGCGGGTCTCCGCGGCGATCGTGATGGTCTTGGTGAACGGCTTGGTGTAGCCCTCCACCTTCACCGTCAGCGTGCCCTTGGCCGCAGCCTTCTTCGGCGCGTCGGCTTTCTTGGTCACGTACAGCGTGCCGTAGTTATCCTCATCCCCAAACTCGAACTCGCTCTTGTACGTCGCCGTGTCGAAGGTCACTTCCGTGATCTCGCCCGGCGCGAAGATGTAGATCTCGTGCACGTAATTGGTGTAGAAGTTGTTGAATTTGCCGTTCTGATAGATGGATACCGCGGGCATCGCGTTCTTGACGACCATGGTGACGGTCACCGGAATAATGCCCTTTTCGGTCTCGAAGTTGACGGTGATCTTGTACTTGCCGTTCTTGAGCTCCTGGCCTTCCTTGACCCTGGCCAGCAGCAGGCCGGTGTAGTACTCCACGTCGAAGCGCGTGTCTGTGGTGGAGGCTCCGAGGATGGCGTTGTCATAGGCTTCCTTCACGAGCACGCTGGTGTAGTTCGTCGTCCAGGAGTTGACCGTGATGTTCGAGGTCTCCAGTCTCGGGCTGTACTCGCGCACGTAGATCGCGATGCTGCCCTCGACACCCAGCGACTTGACGGCCGCGGTGATCGTGGCGGCGCCGTTGGCGTTGCCGGCAACGGTGAGCCGGATGCCGCTGGCGGTGTACTTGCCGGTGGCGACCTTCTTGTCGTTGGTGCTGATCTTGACCTGCTTCTTCGTGAAGGTGATGGCCTCGTCGGACCTGGTCGTCACGTAACGGTAGGTCAGATCGAGCGGGAATGTGTTCTTCTTGCCGACCACCTGCGACGCATCCAGATACAGGGCGTAGTTGACGATGTTAAACAGGTCGTTTTCGTCGACGGGCTCGCCGTGCTTGTTGAGCGGGACGAGTTCGGCCTTGCCTTCGTCAATCAGTGCCTGCAGGGCCTCGCTCACGACGGGCACAAGGATCAGACGCGGGAAGGTGGGTCCGTCCTCGGCGTCCTCAAGCACTTTCAGCGTGACGGGATCGATCAGGGCTTTCTGGTCGTCGGTCAGCTTGTTGTAGGCGTCGCGGGCGGCCTTGACGGCGGCCTCGTAGGCTTCGGGCGTGGTCGCCAGAGCGATCTCGTCGATCAGGTACTCCACCGCGATGGCGGCTTCCTTGTCGCTCTCCTGCTTGGCTGCCTCGGCCTCGTCGAGCTTATAGTCGTCGCACCAGTGCAGGCAGATCACGTCGCCGTTGTTGAGGTAGGTGTTGGAGACGCCGACCTGGACGTGCACGCCGTTGACGGTGTACATCCAGCCGGAGTTCTCGCAGTTGTCCTTCTGGGTCAGCTTCACGTAGCCCTTCTGGACCGCGTAGATGTACTCGGATTCGTAGGTCTCGCTGTACTCGCTGAAGAGAGTGAGCGTGTCGTCACCCGCAAAGGCAAGGTTGAGCAGATCCCAGACCGTGTCGTTGTTGGTGAGCGTGTACTCACCCTCGGGCAGCCATGTGGTCAGACCGCCGAGCCAGTAGCCGTGGTTGCCCTCTTCCATGGTGTGGTGAGTGTCGCCCAACACCGAGAGCTTGACGGTGACGGCCTGCTCGGGCGCCTTGACCGTGACCGGGATCACGGCGACGATATTGCCGAGCTTGAAGGAGACCTTCTGCTGGCCGCGCTTGGTGCTGTCGAAGCCGGTGATCTCCAGATCCTTGGCGTCGACGTCCTCTTTTTCGCCGTTGTTGTACACGGCCTTGAAGGTCATGTTCTCAAGATCCAGCGCCTCGCCGATGAGATACTCGGTCTTGTAGCTGCCGGTGATCTCCAGCTCGGTGATGTAGCGCTCGGGAACGTCGCTGGTGCCGAGATCGTCGGCGTCATCACCCAGAGGATCGTCGGTACGGTTGTGGTTAGCCTGGCTGACGAACTGATACTTCAGATCGAAGCCCAGCGGGCCCGCCACATCGACGTCCACGATGTGCAGATCGTCTTTGGAGGAGTCATAGTAGTAGGTGCCGGTGGCCGTGTCGCGGCCGTAGGGAGTCGTGCCGACGCGCTGGTACTTGGAGTTGCTGGTGTCCACGGTCTCCACAAAGCCGAAGGCCCTGGACGCGCCGGTGATGGTGTAGAAGTTGTTGGCAAAGATGTCGTGACGGTTCAGGTTGACGTAGTAGCCCACGATGCCGCCGACATAGGTGCCGTCGGTGGCCGCGATGTTGCCGCCGGTGACGAAGTTGTTGGCGATGACGGTGTCGCCCCAGGACTGCATGCCGTACTGGTCGCCGCCGATGATGCCGCCGACGCAGTCGGCGCCGGTGATGCTGGCGTTGACCACCTTACAGCCGCTGATGGGGAGCTTGACGCCGTTGGGGGCGGTGGAGTTGTAGTATACGCCGCCGGAAATGCCGCCGACCCACTTGCCTGTGGCGACGATGGTGCCGCCGAAGGTGCAGTTGGAGACGGTCACCACGTTCATGGCGTTGTCGCGGCCGGCGATGATGCCGCCCACGTAGTTGTGGCCGTAAACGGTGGCGTAGCTGACGCAGTTCTCGATCTCGCCCTGGAAGCGTCCGGCGAAGGAGCCGATTTTATCCTCGTTGCCTTCGTAACCGATGACGCAGCCTTCCTCGATGGTGGAGTTGCGGATGAAGGAGCGGAAGGTGTTGGTGACGGCCGCCATGCTGTTCACCGTGATGACGCCGCCCAGGAAGCCGGATTTCAGGGTCTGGGTGCCGGACTTCAGCGTGACGTTGTCGATGGTGACGGCCATGCCGCCCAGGTTGACGCCTTCCATGTTGTTGATCAGGCCGTAACCCGCGATGTGCTCGCCGTAGATGTTCAGGTTCTGGATCGTGGCGTGGTTGACATAGGCGAACAGAGGCAGGTTGTAATCCGGAACCGTCACGGTGAAGCAGCCGCCCTCGGGGTTGCTGCCGTCCAGGGTGCCGGAGAAGGGCCACAGGTTGCCGGAGACGTTGGGATCGCTCAGGTCGATCCGGCGGCCGATGGGCTCCCAGCCCTCGGGCAGGGTGACGTCCGCGGTCATCTTGAAGTACTTGCCGGAGAAGCTGGAGCCGCTGTTGACCAGGTCGCGGAACTTGACGAAGTCGTCTGCGGAGCCCAGGATGTAGGGATCCTCCTCCGTGCCGGAGCCGGTCAAGCTGGCCAGGACGGAGACGGCCTGGCTGACGGACTTGTTGGCATAGGTGATCGTTACCGTGGTGACGCCGACGCCGATCACGGCGGGCGTCCAGGTGATCTCGTCCAGACCCAGGATCCGACTCTCGCCGTCGGAGTAGGTGGCCTTGATCTCCATACCGATGGGATCAAAGGACTGGCCCGCCTCATACTCGGTGCGGTCCGGCGCCTTGACGATCTCCAGGGACGTGGGCGGCTCGATCACGTGGATCGTCAGCGGCAGCGTCTCAAATCCGTCGCCATAGGGGATAAGCACGACGTCAAAGGCGCGCTGGTCGCTCCACTGGATGGTCACGGGTACGAATGTGGAGAGAGGGATCGGGCTGCCGTTCAGCGTCAGGCTGGACGCGAGAGCGCACTGGGCGCTGATGCTGACCGTGGAATTGGGGTTCGTGAGGTAGAGGGCATACTCAAATACGTCGCTTTGCTGGCTGAACCTCGGTGTGAGCTGGGTGGTCCTTCCGTCTACCTGCACCTGCAGGATCTGCAGGTTAAGACCGCGGTTGATGTAGAAGGTATAGGCAATCTCGCCGTCGATCTTGAGATAGAGGACCTTGGGATCCCGGTTGTTTGATTTAACCAGATCGGAGATGGTGGTGTGATACTGGGAGGTGAACTGCGGCGTCACAGACTGCAGCACGCCGCTGGTGTTCACATACTCCAGCTTGTAGTCCCGGCTCGCGTCATAGCTCTCCCCGAGGGTGAATCGCATGTTGATGCTCGAGTCGATCGCCGGGATCGTAACGGCGTAATTCTTTACCGCCGGATCGAAGGCCGGGGTCATGGCGTACAGCACCGCCTTGGGGCTCGCCTGGGGCTGCCTGTTCCAAAGCTGGATATCGTCGAACACCCGCAGCTCCGCGGGGGTCTCCGTGTTGCTGACCGTGACGGGCTGGTATGCGACGGCTTTGCCGTAAGTGACGGTCAGCTTGGTCAGGCCGTAGGGCACGGGGTCTCCGGCCGCGGGGAAGACGGTGTAGTCGCCGCTCTCAAGAGCCAGCTCGTCGCCGTCGGCAAAGACAGCGCTGACCGCCAGACCGGTCAGATCCACGGGCTCGTCGGGCTCGTAGGCGGTCTTGTCCGGAGGCGAGGTGATGACCAGGGTCGGGGTCTCGTGGAGCGTGACGGTCCAGGTCTCCTCCGCAGCCCCCTCCATGATGGCGGTCAGGGTAATGGCCGCCGTGTGGTCCGCCCGCCATTCGGGCGTGATCTCCGCCACGCCGTCGGGAGCTTCCGCGCCGTTGATCATGACGGTGGAGCCGGTTACGTTCGGCGTCGCCGTCACGGTGAACGTGTCGCCCGGTGAGATCCCGTAGGCATGCATATGATACTTGGGCGCGGTCCTTGAATAGTAGGGTTCGAGCTGCAGGTTCAGGCCGGTCCCGTTGTTCTTGATCGTCAGAGAGGCGAAATCTACACAGCGGACGTAATGGATCGTGTAGGCGTCCACGCCCCGGATCCGGATGACGCCGCTCCTGCTGTCCATCGAAGCCTGACTGACGCCAATACCGCCATAATAACGGCCGTCCCCAAGATCGGTGAACGCCCTTATCGTCGTGGCGCCGTTTAGCTCATAGGCCGTCTCAAGGTCCGTCGAGGAGTCCTCGGGGAGCGTGACAAAGATCGTGGGGCTGGAGCAGTAGTAGGGAACAACGACGGTGTACTCCCGGACGTCGGGGTCGAAGGCCGGGGTCATGGTATAGGGATCGGTGCCCTCATCGATCTCGCCGTTATACGAGGAGGCAAAGACCAGACTTGCCAGCTTGACGGTGTCCAGCAGGGCGGCCTGATCGGCGTAGACGGTCACCGCAACGGAGGCGCTGAGCTCGCCCACGGCGGCGGTGACGGTGGCCGTGCCGGCGGCCACGGGGGTGACCACGCCGTCGGCCACGGTGGCTACGGTCTCATCGGAGGAGGTCCAGACGACGACCGGGTCCTCGATGCCCTTGGTGGTGGCGACGATCGTCCCGGTCCCTTCGCCCAGGACCAGGTCCAGATACTCCCGATCCACCGTTACCCGCGGTACGATAGAGGCGGGGATCAGCTGGGCGTTGTTGAGGGCGGCGTTGGCGGAGCCCTGGGTGACTTTGGCCCAGTCCTCATCGGTGCCGCCGTAGTAGACGGTCTTCAGGGCGCCCATACCGTTGAAGGAGCCGTTCCCGATGGCCGTCAGAGAGGCGGGCAGACGCACGCCGGTTACCCGGGTATAGCCGTTGAAGGCATAGTTGCCCACACGGGTCACGCCCTCCTCCACCAGGATCCTGGTGATGCGGGTGTTGTAGCTGCTCCAGGGCGGCGGGCTGCCCTGCCAGGACTGCTGGGCGTAGTTCTTGACGGCGCCGGTGCCGGAGATGATCAGCGCGCCGCCGTTGGTCAGCTTCCAGGTGACGTCGTCATCGGCAGTCGCGCCGCAGGAGCCGCCCACGCCGTCCACCAGCGTGTAGCTGTCCAGCACCGTGACGGGGACGACGGCGGTGAAGGTATTGTAGGTAACCGTCACTTCCTTTTCGCCGGGGGTCCAGGAATCCAGGTCCCCGAGGACCACCCGGTCCAGAGGGATCGCCTCGGTATTGCCGTTGTCCAGGTTGGCCGTGACCGTGGCCCCGTCGAGGGTGACGGAACCGTAGAGCTCCACCTCATCGGTCGCCAGGGTCACGGAGATGGACTCCACCATGCCGCCCAGGATATTGATCTCGGCGGCGTTGAATATGCTCTTGTTAAGGCTGGAGGTCCCGTTATAGAGGGTCTCCCAGCCGATCTCATTGCCGGTGTAGTTGACAACCTCCACAGTGGCATTGTTCTCGGGGATATTACCGGAGAAGATATCACCGGAGAGGTCTATCCCGGCGGGGAGGGTGATGGTCCCGATCTTGCAGCCACGGAAGGTCCTGAAGCCCGCGGATGTCATCCCCTCCGGCAGCACGACAGACCGGATATTCTGCATACTCAGGAAGAAGTAGTTGCCGAGCAGTGTGATGCCGGATTCGACGACGATGTCGACGGCCTCAAGCTCCGCGGCGGGGGCCAGCCAGGGGGCCGGCCGCTGGGCGCCGTCGATGGCCGCGTTGTTGAAAGCGCCGCTGTACTCGCCCTTGCTGAGGGTGAGCAGACCGTCCGCCGTCAGGCTCCAGACGCCGATGGCGTTGCCGTTCATGTCGATGACGTCGCCGCCCAGCGGCCAGACGTTGACGGTGAAGGTGTAGACGGAGGTGAGCTCGTCATCGTCCTCCACGGTCAGGGTGAAGGTGTTGGCGCCGGGCTGCAGCGCGACTGTGGTATCTGTCTCGGCAATGTCGTCATCGCCGTCGTTGAGGTAAACGCTGTAACCATAGCCGTAAGGCGCGGCGTTGACAGTGAGACTCGTCGTGCCCTCGGGGAGGTCGGCCAGCGCGTAGGTCAGCGTCGCGGGGTCGAAGCCCGTCAGCGCCGTGCCGTTGATCTTCACCGATTCCAGCGCGGGCAGCGCGGTGATCGTGAAGTAGTAGCTCTGCGCTGCGCCGGTGGGAGAGGTGACGTCCAGACGGTGGCTGCCGCCGTTGGACATGCCGGGGTAGAAGAAGCTGGCGTTGTCCAGCTCCATGACCTTGCCGGAGGGCACCGCGGCGTTCTCAACGTAAGCGCCCATCATATAGGTGTACCACCGGGCGGAGGAGCCTTCGGGCAGGGTGGCCTTGAAGTAGATCACGTCGCCCGCGTCCGCGGCCTGCGCGTCATAGAAGGAGGCGACCGTGTACTCGGTGACGTCCTTGTCAAAGGCCGGGGTCAGGGCGAGAGGCGCGGTGCCGTCCTCGTCCAGGTAGAACTCGGCGCCCAGCAGCTTGGCGCTCTCGTCAGCGACAAACTCGGCCGTGATCGTGACCGGGGCGTCGGGCATCTCGAAGGTCCACTTGTTGTCCTCGCCCGGGGTCAGCGCCACGCCGTTGGCCTTGAGGCTGCCGTCGACCAGTACGAGCACGCCCGCAGGCGCCAGCACCGTGACGGTGACGGTCTCGCCCGCCGCGGCGGAGGTCTTGTCCACCGACAGGGTCGTGATCGTGGTGTAGTCGGGGTTGACCCAGATCGTGCGCGCGTCGATGCTGATGTAGTGCTCGCCGCCGGGCAGCGCCAGTTGGGCCACCATGGCGTCGATCTGCGCCTGGGTCGGCGCGGGATCCGCCTGGACCAGCGCATTGGCTTCCGTCAGGTCGCCGCTGTAGGTCGCCATGGCCCAGTACAGGGCGTTCATGTTGTGCGGCATCACCGGCATGGAGTAGCCCGTGCCCCAGGTGCTCAGCACGAAGCGGTACACGTCGCCGTCCGCGGGATGGTAGTCCGCCGGGCCGACGCTGTCGGTGGTGTTGTTCTTATATACGAACCAGGAGCCGTTGGCGCCCAGCTCCATCGTCTCGGCAGAGTATTCCACGCCGTCGATCGTGAAGCTGTTCATCCAGGTGCTGGACATGCCGACGTTCTCCTCGCCGAGCAGCTTCTTGGCGATGGTCACGCCGTTGTCGCTGGCCGTGAAGCCGACGCTCTCCGGATTGCGGAGCAGCGCGATGGTCCCGTCAGCCGCGTCAAGCACCTCGAAGCTCACCACGATGTGGCCGATCACCGGCTCCACCGGCGCTTCGGAAACCGTGATGACGCAGTACGGCGCCGTGATCGGGCAGTCGATCAGCTCATCGGAGCCGTAGACGGTGCCCTTGATCGTACCGCCGGCGGACACGATGTACGTGCCAGCCTCGGCAAAGGTCAATGTGACTGTGCCGTCTTCGCCGGCCACCGCGCCTTCAATGGGCGTGAATGCTTTGGTTGCACTGTCCCATGTGCCGATGGTCGCTCCGGCGGGTACGACAGGCGTGCCGAAGTTGTCGCCCTTGAGCGTCAGCGTGAAGGTGTCCGCCGTGGTGCCGGCGAGATCCTTCACCTCGAAGTAGGTGTAACGATCACTCCAGCCGGTCGTGTCGCTCATCGTTGCCGCAACAATGTCGTCGCCCTCGGAGATGTACTCCGAGTCGACGCCGCTGGTCAACACATCTTTGCGGTAGAACTGCGTGGCGCCGGTCTCAACGCCCCACAGCTTGGTGACCATGAGACCGCCGTACGAGCTGGGTGCGGTCGCGTAGTTGTCCTCGGCGCCGCCGGTGGTGAAGTACTTGTCGTGCGCGGCAATCAGCGCCTCGTCAAGGCTCAGCTTGCCGTCGAGGTCAAGGTCGGTGACCGTGACGGGCAGACGCAGCACTTCAAGCTTGCCGCTGAGGCTGATCGTTACCGTGACGTCAGCCGGTTCGGCGGGCTGCTTGATCGTGATGTCAAACGTCGCGGTCGGGGCGTCGGCAGCAGTGCCGTAGGCCACGGTGATGGTCTGCGTCTCCGCGGCCGCGGACGCGTCAAAGCCGGTGAGTACCAGACCCTTGTCGCTCTCATAGTCCTTGGATTCGCCGCCTACCGAGGTGACGGTTAGGACAATGCCTGTGATGTCGAGCTCTGTGTCGCCCACAGCGTACACCGTCTTCGTCGGCATCGTCTTGACGGCGATGGACGCAACCGGGTCGATCGCGGTGGGCGCCGTCGTCAGTTTGTCCGCCGCCGGAATGGCCAGGTAGTACTGCTTGCTGGTGGTGCCGCTGCTGTTAGGCTTGCTGGGCGCGATGGCCACAGCCTTGCCGCACAGATCGGCGCTGACGGTGAACTGGTACGCGCCGAAGGGGCCATTGGTCGTGGGCACGCCGCTGATGTGATCGGTCCATGTCGTCTTGTCGCCGATCAGGGCGTTCAGATAGAAGCCGTCATAGACCGAGCCGTTCTTCGGGTAGTAGATGATGGTCACCGTATCGCCCGATACGGTGGCGCCCGTACCCGCCTGCGGCGTGAACATGCCAAAGTCGCTTTCACCGCTGGCG
Source organism: Oscillospiraceae bacterium (assembly GCA_017541825.1). GTDB lineage: Bacteria > Bacillota > Clostridia > Oscillospirales > Oscillospiraceae > Apopatocola. Next base: position 52,929 of record JAFXYJ010000143.1, read on the forward strand.
TTAACGGTCTCCAGCGTGTCGCCGTCGTAGTCGAACGTCGTCGCGGCGGCGTCACGAGCAGGCTCGCCGCGCATCGGTTCGTCCTCGACGATCTCTTCGGGTTCGTCCCCGACGGGCTCTTCGGGCTCGTCCTCGACGATCTCTTCGGGCTCGTCCCCGACGGGCTCTTCGGGCTCATCCTCGACGACCTCTTCCGGTTCGTCTTCGACGACCTCTTCCGGTTCGTCCTCGACGACCTCTTCCGGTTCGTCCTCGACGATCTCTTCCGGTTCGTCCTCGACGACCTCTTCCGGTTCGTCCTCGATGATGACCACGGGCTCGGGTTCCGGTTCAGGTTCCGGTTCCGGCTCGGGTTCGGGTTCCGGTTCGGGCTCGGGGGCCACGACGTCTTCGATCGGCGC
>JAFXYJ010000144.1 GCA_017541825.1 Oscillospiraceae bacterium
AGAGCACCCCGAGGGTGATCAGATTGTCCCGCCAGTTCTTGTTCATCCGCACGAGCACCAGGAGCCCCACGCCGGAGCTCACCAGCAGACCGGAGACCATGGCTCCGGCGGAAACGCCTCCCTGCAGATACAGGCTCGTGAGCACGACGCTGGCCGCGCAGTTGGGGATCAAACCGATCAGCCCGGCGAGCAGCTCCCCGGCCACGGGACGGTTGAGTATCAGACTGCCCAGCCGTTCCTCGCCCACAAGGCCCACGAAAACGTTCATGAGGAAGGAAACGATGAAGATAAAGATGAAGATCTTCATCGTGTGGCGCAGGGCGGAGCGCAGCACGCCGTCCTCGCAGCGGCAGTCCTCCTGTTCGCAGAGCTCGTGGAGGGACTTGCGCCTTGCGCGCTCAAAACGCAGCTCCAGGGTGTCGACGATCACGCCCACGAGGATGCCGCACAGCAGCTTGTAGCTCAGGACCTTGAGGATGAAGGCCGCCGGGGCGCGCTGGGAGATCAGGATCGGCAGCATCTCGTCCGAGGTGGACAGGAATACCGCCAGCAGCGTCCCGCGGGTGATGAGTCCTCCGGCATAAAGGTTTGACACAGCCGCGGAAAAGCCGCACTGCGGCACCACGCCCAGACCGGCGCCGATCACCGGCCCCCACCGTCCGGCGGAGTGGATGAGCGCCACAGTCTTTTCCTCGGCGCGGTCTTCGATCAGTTCGATGGCAAGATAGGCCACAAATAAAAACGGCAGCAGCTTCAGACCGTCCAGGATCGTATCGATCAGGGCATCCAGAATCACGAAAAACGTCCCCCCTCGGTATATCAGGAGCAGTATAACACACACTCACCAAAACGCGCCACCGTTTTTCCGAGACTTTTTCATAGATTATTGGATTTACAACCGCCGGAAAATAGGTTATATTGACTTCAGTAAACAATTGTTCGCAGATGGGAGACATACCATGGGCTTTGTCAGTACAAGAGACGCCTCGCATGTCACCGACGCCGCAGGCGCTGTCCTTCGCGGCCTGGCCCCGGACGGGGGCCTGTTCGTTCCGCAGGAGATCCCGGCCTTCACCGCGGAGGAGATCGCCGCGATGGCCGGCGAGCCGTACAATGCCATTGCCGCCCGGGTGCTCGAGCGCTTCCTGCCTGGCTTCGATCACGGAGAACTGGCGGGCTTCGCCGAGGCTGCCTACAGCGGGTTCGACGATCCGGCCGTCACGCCGCTGCACGCGCTGGGCGGCGGCCTGTGGACGCTGGAGCTGTTCCACGGTCCCACCTGCGCCTTCAAGGATCTGGCGCTGCAGATGCTGCCGTATCTGCTGGCCGCCTCGGTGAAGAAGTGCGGCGAGGACCACACGGTGGCCATTCTGGTCGCCACCAGCGGCGACACCGGCAAGGCGGCGCTGGCGGGGTTTTCAGACGTTCCCGGCACGAAGATCGGCGTGTTCTATCCCGACGGCGGCGTGTCCGACATCCAGCGCGCGCAGATGGTCACCCAGGAGGGGGCCAACGTGCAGGTGCTGGGCGTCAGGGGGAATTTTGACGACGCGCAGACGGGCGTGAAGCAGATCTTCTCCGACGGTGCGCTCTCCGAACGCCTCCGGCGGCGGGGGATCGTGCTCTCGAGCGCCAACTCCATCAACTGGGGCCGGCTGGCGCCGCAGATCGCCTACTATTACGCCGCCTATGCGCAGCTGCTCACCGCCGGCGCCGTCCGCATGGGCGAGAGGATCGACTTCACCGTGCCCACCGGCAATTTCGGCGATATCCTCGCGGGATACTATGCCAAACGCAGCGGCCTGCCGGTGGAACGGCTCATCTGCGCCTCCAACGCCAACAATGTGCTCACGGACTTCCTTCGCACCGGCGTATACGACAAAAACCGGCCCTTCCTGCTGACCATGTCGCCGTCGATGGACATCCTTGTGTCCTCCAACCTCGAGCGGCTGCTGTATCTCGTCGGCGGCAGCGACGCACAGACGGCCGCCTGGATGGAGCAGCTGCGCGCCGCGGGACGCTATGACGTCGGCGCTGCGCTACGGGACAGGATCGCGGCCGAGGGCTTCGCGGCATACTGCGCCGATGAGGCGCAGACCGCGCAGACGATCCGGGAGACCTGGGCGGAGAGGGGATATCTGGCCGACCCCCACACCGCCGTGGGGCTGTGCGCCGCGGCGCAGCACAGGCGCCGGACCGGCGATGACAGACCGTGCGTCGTGCTGTCCACGGCTTCACCGTTCAAGTTCGCCGGCTCCATGCTCTCCTCGCTGGGACAGCCCGCGGCCGGAGACGGTTTCGCCGCGCTCCGCGCGCTCTCCGCTTTTTCCGGGCAGGACGTCCCGGCGCCCCTGGCGGGACTGGAAGACAAGCCCGAACGCTTCTGCGGCGTGGTCGCCCCGGCGGCCATGTCCGAATCCATGGAGAAATGGTTGGTGGAATGATATGAAAACGGTCGTATTTCTCGGCGACGGCATGGCTGACGAGCCTTTCGCCGGACTGGACGGAAAAACGCCGCTGGAGCTGGCGGAGCATCCGGGCATGGACGCCATGGCATCCGGGGGCGTGTTCGGCATGACGCGGACCGTGCCCATCGGGATGCCTCCCGGCAGCGACACGGCCAATCTCTCGGTGTTCGGCTATGACCCGAAGATCTACTACTCCGGCCGCTCGCCGCTCGAGGCGGCCAGCATGGGCATCCCGCTGTCCCTGGAGGACGTGACCTACCGCTGCAATCTCGTGACGCTCTCCGGCGGGACCGACGCGGCGGATGCGGTGATGGTCGACTATTCCTCCGGCGAGATCAGCAGCGCCGAGGCCGCCGAGCTCATCGATTTCCTGCGGCCGCATCTGACCTCCGCCGGGATCGAGCTCTACGCGGGCATCAGCTACCGCCACTGTCTCGTACTGCGCGGCGCCGCCGACGGCACCGATCTGACGCCGCCCCACGATATCACCGGCCGTCCCGTCCGGGACTATCTGCCCAAAAACGGCAATGCCGAACTGCTCACCGGAATGATCCGGCGCTCCTATGAGCTGCTTGCCGACCATCCGGTGAACCGGAAGCGCGTTGAGGCCGGGCTGAATCCGGCCAGCTCCGTCTGGTTCTGGGGCGAGGGGAGAAAGCCTGCCCTGACGCCGTTCCGGGAGAAGTTCGGCGTGGAGCGGGGCAGCGTGATCTCGGCGGTGGACCTCGTGCAGGGGATCGGCGTCTGCGCGGGACTGGATATCGTCCGCGTGCCCGGCGCCACCGGCAATTATACCACGGATTTCGCCGCCAAGGGCCGGGCCGCCGTGGAGGCATTCCGCAACGGCGCGCAATTCGTGTATATCCACGTGGAGGCGCCGGACGAGTGCGGTCATCACGGCCAGGCGAAGGAAAAGATCTGGTCCATCGAGCAGATCGACGAAAAGATCATCGCGCCGGTACTCGACTACCTGCGCGGCTGCGGCGAGCCCTGGTCGGCGCTGGTCATGCCGGATCACCCCACACCGCTGGCAAAGCTGACCCATACCGCCGACCCCGTGCCCTTTGCGATGCTGCGCTATGACTCCGCAGGCGGAACGCAGCGCCGGTTCACCGAGACGGAGGCCCGGAAAACGGGACTCTTCGTGGACGAGGGCTGCCGGCTCATGCCGGAGCTGCTGAAAAAATAAGCAACCGGGCGTCCTCGCAAGCTGCGTTTCGTTCGCTTCCTCGCAGGCTCGAAAGCTCATTCACTCCGCTGCTCGTCCTTTCAAAAACACAGCCGCGCTGTCGCTGCGGGCCTCGTCGACAACTTCGACCCTCCGCTGCGCGGCTGCGTTTTTGTGAACGGGGGATTTCGCGTCCTCGCAAGCTGCGTATCGTTCGCTTCCTCGCAGGCTCGAAAGCTCATTCACTCCGCTGCTCGTCCTTTCAAAAACACAGCCGCGCTGTCGCTTTGGGCCTCGTCGACAACTTCGGCCCTCCGCCGCGCGGCTGCGTTTTTGTGAACGGGGGATTTCGCGTC
>JAFXYJ010000145.1 GCA_017541825.1 Oscillospiraceae bacterium
CGAAGTTGTCGACGAGGCCCGCAGCGACAGCGCGGCTGTGTTTTTGAAAGGACGAGCAGCGGAGTGAATGAGCTTTCGAGCCTGCGAGGAAGCGAACGATACGGAGCTTGCGAGGACGCGAAAAGACCTGCAAAAATGCGAATTGCCTGTCAGCCAGTATTTCAATGGAGCAAAAGCGCCAACCCCGGTCACGGCGAAATAAAACCTCGTTTCCCCCTCCGGGTCATACGAGCTCGCCGAACAGGGCGTAGGTATTGCTGCCGGTGATCCTCGCGTCGGCCCAGCTGCCGATCAGCGTCTCGTCGCCCCGCAGGTGGACCAGCCGCCCGCCGGCGGTGCGGGAGGAAAGGTTATACTCTCCGCTGCGTCCCGGCCCGTCGATGAGCACGCGCAGCGTTTTGCCCTCCTGGGCCCGGTGCAGCCGCGCCGAGACCGCGTTGGCGCTCTCGACGAGCCGGTCGAACCTCGACTGTATCTCCTCCCGGGAGGCATTGTCCGGCAGCTCCGCCGCCGGGGTGCCGGGACGGCGGGAGTAGATGAAGGTGAACATCGAGTCGAACTCCACCTCCTCCGTCAGCCGGAGGGTGTCGAGGAAATCTTCCTCCGTCTCACCGGGGAAGCCGACGATCACGTCGGTGGTCAGCACCAGCCCGGGGATATACCGCCGCGCCGTCTCCGCCACGGTGAGATACTGCGAGCGCGTATAGTGCCGGTTCATGGCCCGGAGGATCCTGTCGGACCCCGACTGGACGGGCAGGTGGATATGAGGAGCGCATTTTTCGCACTCGGCCATGGCCTCGAACAGCCGCTCGGTGGCGTCCTTGGGATGACTGGTCATGAATCGGATGCGGAAATCTCCCTCGATGGCGTTGATGCGCCGCAGCAGATCGGCAAAATCCACCTTTTCGTCCAGCCCGCGGCCGTAGGAGTTGACATTCTGCCCCAGCAGGGTGATGTCCCTGTACCCGGCGGCGACCAGCGCGGCGGCCTCGGCGACCACCTCCTCCGGCCGGCGTGACCGTTCCCGGCCGCGGACATAGGGCACGATACAGTAGGAGCAGAAATTGTTGCAGCCGTTCATGATCGTGAGCCACGCCTTGACGCTGCCGTCCCGGGCGCGGGGGACGCCCTCGATCACCGCGCCCTCCTCGGTGGCCTCGAACACTCTCGACCGGTTCCCGGGCAGGCCGTGGACCTGAAACGTCCGTTCCAGCAGCTCGGGGAAGCGCCAGATGTCGTTGGGCCCGAAGCACAGATCCACCATGCGGTAGGACCGCCGGATCTGCTCGCGGATGGTCTCGCTCTGGGCCATGCAGCCGCACAGCACCACGATGCGCTCGGGGTGCTCGCGTTTGATATGGGTCAGCGCGCCCACGTTGCCGAACACCCGCATCTGGGCGTGCTCGCGCACGGCGCAGGTGTTGACGACGATGACCTCCGCGGCCTGCTCGTCGTCGGTGACGGTGTAGCCCATCTCGCGCAGATAGCCCCGGAGGATCTCGCTGTCGGACTCGTTCTGCTGACAGCCGTAGGTGTCCACCATCGCGAAGCGCTCTCCCTCGCCCCGGGCCGCGCGCAGCCGGGCGCAGACCGCCATCTGTTCCTTTATCTGTTCGGGAGCGATTTCCCGTCTTGCCAATGCCATCGGGGGCGTCCTTTCCGGTAAATCTGGATTTCCGATGCAAACGGATTGTACAGCAGGGCAATAATAACATTTTCAAGTGGAAACTTCAATGTCAACATGCTATAATCCCAGTTAAGAATTTGCTTTTCCGGGAGGGATACTATGCCCCGCATCAACGTCCTGCCGCCCCATGTGGCGGATCTGATCGCCGCCGGCGAGGTGGTGGAGCGGCCCGCCAGCGCCGTCAAGGAGCTCATGGAAAACGCCTTCGACGCCCTCGCGCGCACCGTGGTCGTGGAGATCCGCGCCGGCGGGCGGGAGCTCATCCGCATCACCGACGACGGGGTCGGCATGGCCCCCGAGGACGCGGGTGTGTGCTTTCTGCGCCACGCCACCAGCAAGCTCGCCGATGAGCGGGGGCTGGAGGCCATCGGTACCCTCGGGTTCCGGGGCGAGGCGCTGGCCGCCATTTCCAGCGTCAGCCGCATCACGCTGACCACCCGCGCCCGGGGCGCGGACACCGGCGTGCGCATGGAGGTCGTCGCCGGGAACATCGAGACCATGGAGGAATGCGGCTGCCCGGAGGGCACGACCATCTCCGTGCGCGATCTTTTCTACAACACCCCGGCGCGGCAGAAATTCCTCGGCTCCGACCGGGCCGAGGGCGCCGCCTGCGTCCAGGCGGCCCTGCGCTGCGCCCTGGGCCGTCCGGAGATGTCGGTGCGCTGCCTGCGGGACGGGCAGGAGGAGTTTTTCTCTCCCGGCGACGGGAACGCCGCCTCGGCGGTCTATGCCCTGCTGGGCCGGGATTTTGCCGCCCATATGAAGCCGGTGGCCACGGAAAACGACGGCGTGGGCGTGACGGGCTTCACCTCCGACCCCGGTCACTGCCGGGGGAACCGCAGCGGGCAGTTCTTCTTCGTCAACGGCCGCGCGATCCGCTCGCGCACCATGCAGGCCGCGCTGGAGCAGGCCTATAAAAACCTCGCCATGGTGGGCAAATTCCCCGCCTGCGTGCTGTATGTCTCGCTGCCGAACGGTCTGGTGGACGTGAACGTCCATCCCACGAAGGCGGAGGTGAAATTCGCCCGGGAAAAGGCCGTGTTCGACGGGGTGTATTACGGCGTGCTCGCCGCCCTCGGCGCGGCGCCTCCCCAGACGATGGCGGCCGAACCGGAGCCCGCCGCGCCGCCGGCCGTTTCCTCCGGCGGATTCAAGGCTGCGCCGAAGGCGGACTTTTACCGCAGCATGGACGCGGACGAATTCCGGAAACGCTACGCTTCGCCGTCCTCCCGCGCGCCGGCCCGGCCCGTTGCCGACCGGCCCCGCGTGCGGGACGAGGCGCCCTATCGCGCGCCGCG
>JAFXYJ010000146.1 GCA_017541825.1 Oscillospiraceae bacterium
GATAACCTCCGACAATGGAGCTGAATGGTACGACCCCGGTCACGGAAAAAACGCAACGGCCCCGGGCAAGCACTGACAACCGGGCAAAAGCGCCAAACCCCGGTCAGGGCAGAAAGAAGGACCGCTTTGCAGCGATCCTTCTTATTTCTCCTCCTCCGAGGCATTCCGGACGATCTCCAGCTCCTCATGGATGCTGTCCCGGCGGCAGAACGCCGCCTTTGCGATCCGCCAGAGATAAGCTCCCGGCAGCAGGATCGGATACTTCGCCGTGATCGGCGCATACAGCTTCATATGCTCTCTGCCCGGAAACAGCCGCCGCAGGAGGAACTTCCCCCGCGCTGCCGCGCCGGAGCTGCCCTCCTCGCGGATATGGCGCAGACGGTTGAGAGTGACGTTTTCCCGCACGCCGTAGGCGCCGGAGCCGGAGAGGTAGCCGAGCATCCTTTTCTCGTCCTCGGGCAAGTTCCCTGGCGTCACCGTCTCGGGATCGTCATAGAGGTGTTCGCTCAGGCTCCGCAGCGTCCGGTCGAAATCCAGCGCCCCGAGCACGGCGAGTTCCCGGTCGATATACGTCCAGTCGAGCTCGCCGCTGCGGCGCATGATATAGTTGTCCGCGGTGACGCGCAGCCCGACGCCCTTGGCATCATAGTGCTTGTAGGCGTGGGCGCACACATAGATATAGAAGTCCTCATCCGAGAGCCGGCGGCGCAGCTCCGAGCCCCGGTCCGGCAGCGTCCGGGCCCAGACATCGGCGTAATAACGCTCCAGCGCGCCGCTGTTCGTCATGCCGGTGAACAGCGCCGTGTGGAATTCGAAATTGTATACCGGCTTCTTGAAATAGCAGTCGTGGATCTCCTCTTTGTAGGACTCGGCGGTATAGCCGTCCGCGAGCATGTAGTCATGGACCCGCTCACGGAACGCCTCGTCGAAGAGGATGTCGTTGTCCGCCATCTCCCGCATTCCGAAACGGGGATACAGCTCCTGCAGCAATATGCCCTTGAGGGGCATGTACCGGATGCCGTTTGCCTCGAAAAAGGCGAGATGCCTCGCGCGCTCGGTGTCAAAGAGCACGCTGCGCCGGAGAGCGGAATCCCGCAGGCGGGCCCACTCCCGCCAGCACTCCGCGCCGAGGACCTCCTCCGGCGAAGGCCGGCAGCCCTCGAGTACCATGGCTGCCATGGCGCCGACCTTATGGCGCCGTGCCATGGCCCGAAGCGCTTCCATATCCATGGCGATCACACGCTCGCTCCGGGGCGCGGTCCCCCGCAGCGCGCAGCCCATCAGGTAGACAAGATCAAAGGTGGCGTCCATCGTCTTTTCCCCAGTGTTTCCGATCAAGTATGGTTTCTTCTCAGCGGATCCGCTGCCGGAGACTGTGGGCGGAACGCTTGAGGAAGATCCGCAGCGGCGCGGCGTGCCGCCACAGCGCGTCATACGCCCGGTAAAGCGGCTCGTCGACGCTGTGCTCCCGGCCGTCTCTGACGAAGCCGGTCATGACGCCCAGAACGTCCTCCTCGGGCACGATCTCGTAGCTGACGCAGTTGTCGCCGAGAATGACGTAATCTCTCTCCCGGACTCTGACGATCCGGTGGAGGACATAGGGAGCGCCCTCCCGCCGGTAGAGCACCACGTCGCCCGCGCGGCAGCGCTCCGCGCCTTTTTTGCGCACGGTGAAAAGGTCGCGTCCCTGCCGCAGCAGCGGGAGCATGCTCACGCCAACGTTGGCGTAGGTCAGCGTGCCGTTTTTTTCCAGGTATTCTCCGATGGAGACCGGCTCATTCATCGAGAGCACCGATCCGGCGCAGCTCGCCCAGCGCCCTGTCCACGTCCCGGGCGATGACCGCCTCGTCGGCGTCGTAGATCTCCAGAAGGCCCTTCACGATCGCCTCCGGGGTGGTGTCGGTCTGCAGACGGGCGAGGATCTCGCCGAGGACGGCGTTGCCCTTGACGACGCCGGAAAAGGCCGAGCCTCCCGCGGGCACGAGAAAGCTCTCGTCCCCGGTCCGATGGGCGATAAATTCACTCTTGAGTTTCATTGGCCTGTCCTTTCATGGCCTCGCAGGCGATCCGCGCGGCCTCGATATCCATATTGCATTCCAGCCGCCAGAAGGAAGCAGCGGCGCAAAGCGCGTCGAGCAGCCGGAGCGTCCCAGCCATCATGGCTGCATCCGCAGGCCGGTATACCTGGCGCAGGAGCTCAGGATAGGCAGCGGCAGCCGTCACGGGGCGGATGCGGTTTTCCTGCGCGCGCTCGATAAAGCATACCGCGCGCAGCGGGACGGCAATGTTCTCTCCCAGACGGTGCTTTCCGTTCCAGGGCGTGCCGAAAATCACGGCCCCGCCGCCGCGGATCCGCACAAGGGGCTTGTCGTCATTGACCATGGTCACTCTGTCCCCGAGGTATTCCCGCCAGAGCCGGGCGTGGGTGCTCTTGCCGGTGCCGCTCGGAGCGGCAAAAAGATAGGCCGCGCCGTCCAGCGCCAGCGCCGAGCCGTGGATGAGCAGGGTGTCCCAGGCGGGCATCCGCTCGGCGATGTGCCGGTATACGGCCAGCGTTTCAAGATAGCTGTCCGGGTAATCCCGGCCGGGCCGGTTTTCGATCGCGTCCTCCCGGAGGGAGATCTCCCTCTCGCGCTCGATGTCCTCCGGGGTCGTACGTACGATCAGCTCCGGCTCGCCCTCGGCGCGGTATTCACGGCAGTGTTCGTGGACCGCCGGAAAGAGCGAGGTGATCTCCACCAACCTCTCCGCGATCAGATATGTCTGCGTCATGAACGTTTTCACCTTTGAAAAAACGGCAGACAGTCGTGCTGTCCGCCGTTTTTCACGCAAGAAAACAGGACCGTCTTCTTAAGTCTCATCATCCAGTGTCGGTTTCACGTCATCCTCCTCGACGGAGGCGGTGATGACGTCCCCCTCCGCAAAGGGGACGACCTCAAGGGCAAGTTCTTCGTATTTCATTTCGATGCTCCTTTCTGCCTCAGTCCAGAGCAGACGTGTCTTCTTCCGCGGACGCGGTGATCACATCGTCCTCCGCAAAGGGCAGGATCTCGATCTCAAGGTCTTTGTACTCTTTCATGGCGCTCTCCTTCCCCTACAGCACGGTCGGTCACAGCTTGATCAATGAAAGTATATCTCTGTTCCGAAGCCTTGTCAACGGCCGGACGGCATTGTCATCCTTTTTAATCCACAACGGGCAACGGACAGCCGAGGCTGTCCGTTGTATCGACCCATTATGACGCGTACCGGTCCGAATCAGGTTACGTTCCGACGGGAGTCTCTTCATCAGCACCGCCGGACGCGGTGATGACGTCCTCCTCGGCAAAGGGCAGGACCTCGATCGCAAGCTCTTTATACTCCTTCATGGCGTTCTCCTTCCCATGGATCATCGCCGGATCCATCTTTATTGAAATCAGTATAATCCCGTCTTCCGTCCGTGTCAACGGTATATCCAAATTGTCATTTTTATAAAAAACCGGACGGCCGAAGCCGTCCGGTTTCCGTTTTAATTTACATGACTGAGCTGTCATCTTCCGCGGAAGCGGTGATCACATCTTCCTGCTCGAAGGCAAGGACTTCTATCATGAGCTCTTCGTATTCTTTTTTCATGGTCTTTCCTTTCCCGGTCAAAGCCGTCGTAGTTCCGGATACTGCGCGATATTTTTATCAAAAAATATCATTATGTAATTTTTTGTTTCTGTCAACAGTTTTTTCAATAAAAACATAAAAATAAAAAACCGTTGACTTTAGCGTTATAAAGAGTTATCATGCTAACACGTTATAAGGAGGGCGCCATGTCTGTATTGGAAAAAGAGAGTGTGAACCGACTGTTCCGCGCCGTGCTTTGTCTTGAGACCGAGGAGGAGTGCCGCGCGTTTTTCGAGGACGTATGCACGATCAAGGAGATCCTGGATATGTCCCAGCGTCTGGAGGCTGCCGCCCTGCTGGACCGGGGCGAGAACTATCACAGCATCTCCGAGGCGATCGGCATCAGCGCGGGCACGATCAGCCGGGTCCGGCGCTGTCTGGATTACGGCGCCGGCGGCTATCGGCTGGTTCTCGACCGGACCGCCGGCGGGAATGACGGAGGCGGTGCATGACGGCGGCAGCGGGAAGCCTCATCGGCGAGGACGCCCTGGTATTCGCGCTCCGGGAGCTTTACGCGCGGACCGGCTACCGGCAGTACCAGATGAGCAAATTCGAGGAATACGATCTCTACGCCCGGAACCGGGATTTTCTCCCCTCCGAGCAGATCATCACCTTCACCGACACCACCGGAAAGCTGATGGCGCTCAAGCCGGACGTGACGATCTCGATCATCAAGAACATCCGGGACGTGCCCGATACGCTGCAGCGGCTCTATTACGACGAGCGGGTATACCGTGTCAGCGCCTCCGGCGGCAGCTTTCAGGAGCTGCGGCAGCTGGGGCTGGAGTGCATCGGTGCGCTGGACGACTACGCTTTGAGCGAGGTGCTTATGCTCGCCGCGGCCAGTCTGCGGCAGCTGGGCGTGCCCGCCGTGCTGGAGGTCTCGCAGCTGGATATCGTCGGCGCGCTGCTGGCCGCGGCGGGGCTGGATTATGACGGCCGCGCCGCCGCCGAGCGCGCCGTCGGCGGAAAGAACCTGCACGAGCTGAGCGCGCTGCTGGAGGAACACGGGACGGACCGGGAGGCCGCGGACACGCTCCTCGCGCTCCTTGGCGCGCCGGGGACGCCCGAGGCGGTGTTCCGTCTGCTGGAGACGTCGCCGGAGCGGCTCATAGACAAAAGCGCCGCCGCTCAGCTCCGCGCGCTGATCGCCGGCCTGCCGGAGGAGCTGTCCGGGATGATCCGCATCGACTTCTCCCTGACCGGCAACCGCCGCTACTATAACGGCGTGATCTTCCAGGGCTATATACAGGGCGTACCCTCCCGGGTGCTCTCCGGCGGGCAGTACGACCGCATGATGGAGCGGATGGGCCGCCGCTCACTGGCCTGCGGCTTTGCCGTATACGTCGACCTGCTCGAGCGTCTGTTCCGCGACGGGGAGGAATACGATTTTGACGTCGCGCTGCTCTACGGCGAGGGCGACGCGGTCGGAGATATCCACGCCGCCGCGGAGGACCTCCGCCGGTCCGGCCGGAGCGTGTACGTCGCCCGGACGCTGCCCGGCGCTCTGCGGTTCCGGGAGATCACGGAGATCGGGGGCGCGAAGCGAAATGGATAAGGAGCTCAATATCGCCCTGCCCAAGGGGCGCCTCGGCGAGCAGGCATACGCGCTGCTCCGGGATGCGGGACTGGAATGTCCGGCGCTCAACGACCCGGGACGGCGGCTGATCTTCACCAACAGGGAGAAGGGCGTGAACTATTTCTGGGTCAAGCCCTCGGACGTGGCCATTTACGTGGAACGCGGCGCCGCCGATCTGGGCATCGCGGGCAAGGACATCCTCAACGAGTACGCGCCGAACGTGTATGAGCTGCAGGATCTGGGGATCGGCCGCTGCCGGATGGCCGTGGCCGCGCCGGAGGGTTTTCGCGACGATCGCCGCGTCCCGCTGAAGGTGGCCACCAAATTCGTCCGGTGCGCGCGGCGGCATTACGCCGCCAAGGGCCGGGATATCGATATCATCCATCTCAACGGCTCGGTGGAGATCGCCCCGATCCTGGGGCTCTCGGATGTGATCGTGGATATCGTGGAGACCGGGACAACGCTGCGGGAAAACCGTCTGGCGGTGATCGAGGAGGTCTTTCCCATCAGCGCCCGGCTCATCGCCAACAAGGCGAGCTATCAATTCAAGGAGGAGCGGATCGTCCGGCTGACGGCCGCCCTTGCCGCCCGGAAGGGGGAAAACGCATGATAAGGATCCTCAGATACAGCGGAGACGGACAGGCGCTGCTGCCGGAGCGCTCGGCTTCCCTGGCCGACGTCAGCGACACCGTGTCCGCCGTGATCGACGCCGTCCGCCGCGAGGGGGACGCTGCGCTGTATCGCTTCGAAAAAGAGTTCGACGGCGCGGCGCTCGACGCCCTCGAGGTCTCCCCCGCGGAGATGGACGAGGCCCTTGCCCTGATCGAGCCCGCGTTCCTGGATGTGCTCAAACAGGCCGCGGACAATATCCGGGCCTTCCACAGCGCGCAGAAGCGCACGGGCTTCATCCTCAACGACCGTCCCGGCGTGGTGCTCGGGCAGAAGATCATCCCCGTGGACCGGGCGGGCATCTACGTGCCCGCGGGCAAGGCGCCTCTATCCTCCACGGTACTCATGGACGCGATCCCCGCCGTCATCGCGGGGGTCGGCGAGGTCGTGATGGTCACCGCGCCGAACCGCGAGGGAAAGATCGATCCCGCGATCCTGGCCGCGGCCCATACGGCGGGTGTGGGGCGCATCTTCAAGCTCGGCGGCGCACAGGCCGTCGCCGCGCTGGCCTACGGTACCGAGAGCGTCCCGAAGGTCGACAAGATCGTCGGCCCCGGCGGCGCCCTGGTGGCCGAGGCCAAGCGCCAGGTCTACGGCGTCGTGTCCATCGATATGATCGCCGGGCCCAGCGAGGTGCTGATCGTCTCCGACGGCAGGAGCGACCCGGCGCACATCGCCGCGGACATGCTGGCCCAGGCCGAGCACGACACGGCCTCCTCCGCCGTCCTGGTGACCGATTCCGAGGCACTGGCGGAAAAGGTGGCCGCAGCGCTCGAAAAACAGCTCCCGCTGCTGGAACGGGAGCCCATCGCGCGCGCCTCCATCGAGAACAACGGCAGGATCATCGTCACGAGGGACATCGCTGAGGCCGTCGAGCTCGCCAACGCCGCCGCGCCGGAGCATCTGGAGCTGTGTCTGGATGATCCCTTCGCCTGGCTCGACCGCGTCCGCCACGCGGGCTCGGTGTTTCTGGGCCGCAGCGCCCCCGAGGCGCTGGGCGACTATCTCGCCGGGGCCAACCACACGCTGCCCACCGGCGGCACCGCGCGGTTTTCCAGTCCCCTCTCGGTGGACGATTTCATCAAAAAGACACAGTACATCTATTACACAAGGGACGCGCTGGGCGCCGTGGCGGAGGATATCGCTCTCTTTGCCCGCAGGGAAAGTCTGACCGGCCACGCCAGGAGCGCGCTGATCCGTTTTGAGGAAGAGCCATGAGCAGATTTTTCAGTTCCCGGAACGCGGCCGTGGAGCCCTATACGCCCGGTGAGCAGCCGCGGGACATGCAGTATATCAAGCTTAACACCAACGAGTCGCCCTACCCTCCCTCCCCCAAAGCCGCCGCCATGGCGGCGGAGGCGGCGGCGCGGCTGCAGCTGTACTCCGACCCCCAGTGCCGTGACCTGAACGCCGCGGCGGCGGCGCATTTCGCCGTGGGGACCGACGAGCTGCTGTTCACCAACGGCTCGGACGAGATCCTCGACTACGCCGTGCGGGCCTTCTGCGGACCGGAGCGGGGGATGGTCTGCCCGGACATCACCTACAGCTTTTATCCGGTGCTCGCCGCGGTCCACCGCATCCGCTATACGGAGATCCCCCTGACGAAGGACTTCCGGATCCGGCTGGAGGATTACCGCGGCGTGAAGGGCATGGTGCTCCTCGCCAATCCCAACGCCCCCACCGGCATCGCCCTGTCCCGCGCGGCGTTGGAGGACTTCATCGCCGAGGATCCGGAGCGGCTGGTGCTCGTGGACGAGGCATATGTGGATTTCGGCGGTGAGAGCTGCCTGCCGCTGATCCGGCAATACGACAACCTGATCGTGACGCAGACCTTTTCCAAATCCCGCTCCATGGCCGGGGCGCGGCTGGGCGTGGGCTTTGCCGCAAAGGAGCTGATCGCGGACATGAACGCGATCAAGTACTCCTCCAATCCCTACAACGTCAACAGCATGACCATGGCCGCGGGCATCGGCGCGCTGCTGGACGGAGAGTACACCCGCTCCTGCATCGCAAAGATCGTCGATACGCGGGAGGTTTTCGTTGAAAAGCTCCGGGAAATGGGCTATGATGTTCTCCCCTCCTCGACCAACTTCGTGTTTGCCAAAAGCCCGCGTCTGGGAGGGCAGGAGCTGTATCGGAAGCTCCGGGAGCGCGGCATCCTCGTGCGTCACTTTGAAACGCCGCGGCTCCGGGACTACAACCGCATCACCATCGGTACGCCCGGGCAGATGGACGCGCTGCTCGCGGCGCTGCGCATACTGGAAAAGACGGAGGAAGGAAAATGAGGACCGCCGAGATCGAAAGAAAGACCGCGGAGACGGAGATCTCCCTGACCCTGGCGCTGGACGGCACGGGCGAGGCCCGTATCGACAGCGGCGTGGGGTTTCTCGACCACATGCTCACGCTGTTCGCCCGCCACGGGCGCTTCGACCTGGCGCTCGAGTGCCGGGGCGACACCGCCGTGGACGATCATCACAGTGTGGAGGATATCGGCATCGCCCTCGGGCAGGCCTTTGCGCAGGCTCTGGGGGAAAAGCGGGGCATCCGCCGCTACGGCGACACGATCCTCCCCATGGACGAGGCGCTGATCCTCACGGCCGCGGACATCTCCGGCCGGGGGATGCTGTGCTTCGAGATGGCCATTCCTTCTCCGAAGGTCGGCTCCTTTGACACCGAGCTGGTGCAGGAGTTCTGGCAGGGCTTTGTCCGCGCCGCCGGGATCACGCTGCACATTCGCCAGCTCGCAGGCGTCAACAGCCACCACATCATCGAGGGTTGCTTCAAGTCCGCCGCGCGGACGCTGCGCACCGCGGTCTCCGTCGATCCCGCCGAGGCCGACAGGATCCCGTCCACCAAGGGAGTGCTGTAAGTGATCGCGATCATCGACTACGGCGTGGGCAATCTGTTTTCCCTGGGCTCCTCCCTGCGTTCCATCGGCGCCGAGACGGAGACGACCGGGGACCCCGGGGCCATCCGCGCCGCGGACAAGCTGATCCTGCCCGGCGTCGGCGCGTTCCGGGACGCCGCCGCCCGGCTGCGGGAGCGGGGCCTTTTCGAGCTCGTCCGGGAACAGGCCGGCGCGGGCAAGCCGCTGCTGGGGATCTGTCTGGGCATGCAGATGCTCTTTGAAAAAAGCTATGAATACGGCGAGTATGAGGGGCTGGCTCTCCTGCGGGGAGCCGTCGAGCCCATGGCGGGCGTTGTGCCCGCGGCGCTCAAGCTCCCGCAGATGGGCTGGAACGCGCTGCATCTGACCAGGCCCGAACACCCGCTGTTTCGTTACATCCATGAGGGCGAATACGTCTACTTCGTCCACTCCTATTACGCGGCCCGCTGCGCCGAGACGGTGATCGCCGTCACCGACTACGGCGCGCCGATCACCGCCGCCGTGGCAAAAGACAACGTATGGGGCTGCCAGTTCCATCCGGAAAAGAGCGGTCCCGCGGGCCTTGCCCTGCTGCGGGCCTTTTGTGAGGTTTGAAATGATACTGTTTCCTGCGATCGATATTTACGAAGGCCGGGCCGTGCGTCTGCTCCGCGGCGAATACGACAGGCTGACCGTTTACGGCGAGGACCCTTCCGCCATTGCGCTGGACTTCAGGGCCTGCGGCGCGGAGGCCGTCCATATCGTCGATCTCGAGGGCGCCCGCAGCGGCGATACGCCGAATTTCGAGGCCGTATGCCGCGTGAAGGAGCGCTCGGGCCTGTTCTGCGAGATCGGCGGCGGCATCCGCAGCATGGAGGTGCTCGAGCGCTATTTTGACGCCGGGCTGGACAGGGTCGTCCTCGGCACCGCGGCGGTGCGGGACCGCGCCTTTCTCGCCGACGCGCTCCGGCGCTACGGCGGGCGCATCGCCGTGGGCGTGGACATCCGGGACGGGTTCGTGGCCGTGCAGGGCTGGACCGAGAACTCGGGTCTGGAGGCGTTCGCCTTCTGCCGGGAGCTCCGGGACATGGGCGTGCGCACGCTCATCTGCACGGATATCTCCCGGGACGGCGCCATGCAGGGAACGAATCACGCCCTGTACCGGCGCCTGCGCTCGGAGCTGGAGCTGGACATCACCGCCTCCGGCGGCGTATCGAGCATGGAGGATATTCAAGCGCTCGCCGCGGCGGGCCTGTACGGGGCCATCGTCGGCAAGGCGTACTACACCGGCGCGATCGACCTGCGCGAGGCGGTGTCGTTCTGCCGCGGGGAGGTGGGCGCATGATCACAAAGCGCATCATCCCCTGTCTGGACGTGCGGGACGGCCGGGTCGTCAAGGGCGTGAACTTTACCGGCCTGCGGGACGTCAGCTCCCCGGTGGAGCTGGCGGAATACTACAGCTCCTGCGGCGCGGACGAGCTGGTATTCTACGACATCACCGCCTCCTCCGACGGACGCAAGATCTTCACCGAGATCCTGAAGGAGACCGCCTCCCGGGTGTTCATCCCGCTGACCGTGGGCGGGGGCATCTCCTCCCTGGAGGATTTTGACCGGGTGCTCAAATGCGGCGCGGACAAGGTCAGCGTCAACTCCGGGGCGATCCGCGACCCATCGCTGATCGGGCAGGCCGCCCGGCGCTACGGCGACCAGTGCGTGGTGCTCTCGGTGGACGTCAAGCGCGTGGACGGCGAATTCCGCGTGTTCGCCAAGGGCGGCCGGGAGGACACCGGGCTGGAGGCCATCGAATGGATCCGCCGCTGCGTCGGCGACGGCGCGGGGGAGCTGGTGCTCAACTCCATCGACACCGACGGCGTCAAGCGGGGCTTCGACCTTGAGATGCTCGCGGCGGTGTGCGAGGTCGTGCGCGTGCCCGTGATCGCCAGCGGCGGCGCCGGGTGCATCGAGGATTTCATCACGCTGTTCAAGACCCTGCCCCGGGTGGACGCGGGGCTGGCCGCCTCCATCTTCCATTTCGGCGAGGTGGAGATCTCCGCTCTGAAAAAGGCCATGGCCGAGGCCGGAATACTCACGAGGATATGAATATGATCGATATCGACGAACTGAAATTTGACGAAAGAGGGCTGATCCCCGCCGTCGTGGCCGACGCGCGGACGAAGCGGGTGCTGATGCTCGCCTGGATGAACCGGGAGAGTCTGGCGATCTCGATGGAGCGGGAGCTCACCTGCTTCTGGAGCCGTTCCCGGCAGGAGCTCTGGCTCAAGGGCGACACCAGCGGGAACTACCAGCACATCGTGTCCATCACCGCCGACTGCGACCGGGACGCGCTGCTGATCCTGGCCGAGCCCGACGGCCCCGCCTGCCACCTGGGCACCGAGTCCTGCTTTGAGTACCCGCTGTACGTCAGCGCCGAGCGCGGGGAGTTCTCCCTCGACGGGCTGATGGCGCTGCTTCAAGGGCGGAAGGAATCGCCCGTGGAGGGCTCCTACACCAGCTACCTTTTCGACAAGGGGCTGGACAAGATCCTCAAAAAGGTCGGCGAGGAGAGCACCGAGGTCATCATCGCGGCCAAGGCCGGGGATAAAAAAGAGACGATCTACGAGATCGCCGATCTGTGCTATCATGTGATGGTGCTCATGACCGAGGCGGGGATCTCCGCCGGAGAGGTGCTCGACGAGCTCCGCTCCCGCCACATCATCGACCACAAGATCAAACAGGAGAAGATGACCGAGTGATGATCCGGACCGATCTGCACATCCACACGAATTTCAGCGACGGGAACGACAGCCCCCGGGCCATGGTGCTCGCGGCCCTGGACCGGGGACTGGAAACCATCGGCTTCGCCGACCATTCCTATACCGAGTTCGACGTCAGCTACTGCATGCGCGCGGAACGGATCGAGGAATACGTTTCGACCGTGGCCGCGCTGCGGGAGGAGTTCCGGGGAAGCATCGAGATCCTCTGCGGCGTGGAACAGGACCTGGATTCCACCTTCGGCACCGAGCCCTTCGAGTACGCCGTCGGCTCGGTGCATTACCTCGCCCTCGGGGACGAGCACGTGGCCGTCGACTGGAAGCCGGAGATCCTGCTCGACGCGGCCGAGCGGTACTTCGGCGGGGACTTTTACGCGCTGATCGAATGCTACTATTCCCGGGTCGCGTCGCTGCCGGAGGCGCAGGAATTCGACATCATCGGCCACTTTGACCTCATCGGCAAATTCAACGAGGGCGGCCGGCTGTTCGACCCGGACCATCCGCGCTGCCGCGCCGCCTGGCAGGCCGCGGCGGACCGGCTGCTGCGCACCGGCAAGCCCTTTGAGATCAACACCGGCGCCATCGCCCGCGGCTACCGCAGCGAGCCCTACCCCTCCCGGGAGATGATCGACTATATCCGGGCCCGGGGCGGACGGCTGCTGCTCTCCAGCGACAGCCACAGCACGGACACCCTGGCCTTTGAGTTCGACAAATGGGAGCATCTTCTTTTTTGAAATACGTCCGGGTTTATAAGTTAAGCCTGCGGTCGACAGACCGCAGGCTTATTTATTATTTCGCGCCGCCCACTTTCTCCAGGAATTCTCTCGCCTCGGCGGCGCCGCCGGCGGCCTGGAAGCTCTGCGAGATCCGGACAGCCTGTTCCCTGTATCCGGGCTTTGTCAGCACCTCCGTGACGGCCGCGAGGATGTCCTTTTCGCCGATCGACCGCAGCCGGACCCCGGCGCCGAGCTCCTCGACGCGCCTGGCCACCGCGTCCTGCTCCGGCGTCTGGGGGAACAGGATCAGCGGCGTCTCGAAATACAGGCCCTCTGAGGCGGAATTCATCCCGCAGTGGGTGATGAACGCGTCCGTGATCGACAGCACCGCCATCTGGTCCACGGATTCGTAGACCCGGACGTTGTCCGGCAGATCGTCGAACCGCTCCGGGTTCGTCCCCATGGAAATGATGACCTGCCAGTCCGTGCGGCCCAGGACGCGGATGCAGTTGCGGTAAAACTCCCGGTCCTGGTTGACGGTGCCCATGGAGATATAGACGGTCTTTTCCGCCGTCTTGGCCATGGGCTGCGTGATCGGCCGGATGGACGGGCCGATGAAATGATAGCGGTCGGAGAAGGTCTCGGATCGGGGCTGAAAATACGCGGAGGTATAGACGATCGTGTTTGTGTCGTTGTCGTTCTGCACGATATCCAGGATCCCGCGGACAGGATAGCCCTTCTCCTGCAGGCGGCGGATCTGTTTGTTGACCCGGGGCATGGCCAGGAGCATCCGCGCCGTCTCTCCGAAGCCGTGCTTCATGTAGCGCGAGGAATACCGGTTGAAGGCGAAGGTCGTCGTGGAGGACACGTACGGCAGGCCGTGCTTCATGGCCGCCAGCTTGCCCCAGTAGGCCACCGAGTCCGAGACGACCACGTCCGGCCGGATCTCCCCGAGCTTTTGCGTGACCATTTCATCCAGCGCCAGCGTCGAGGACACCAGCAGCTCTACGGCAAAGGCCTGGTCCTTGCCGACGCGGTCGGCGTTGTCCTTGTCCTCCATGTCGAAGTCATAGCCGTCGCAGCCGATGAACACGGCCCCGGCCTCCTCGAGCCCGGGGCGGAATTCCTCAAAGGAAAAGTAAAAGACCTGATGACCGGCCCCGGTCAGTTCCCTGACCAGTCCCAGCGTGGGATTCGTGTGTCCGTGAGCAGGAATGCAGAACCATGCGATCTTCATTTTTCTCCCTCCTCTGTCTCCCGGAACGACGCTTCAAACAGCCCCGAGAAAACTTCTCCCCGCGGGATCGCGATCCCGCGGTCGATATCGCCGACCAGGAGCAGTGTGTCCCCGGGCCTGATGCCGAACAGCTCGCGGGCCTGTTTCGGGATCACGATCTGACCCTTCTCCCCGACCGTGGCCGTCCATGCGTATTTTCCCTCCGGTGCGGTCATTTTTCTCACCTCATAAGTATGATTTGTTATACTTATTATACTACCGGGCGGTTTGGTTGTCAACAGCGGAGATGCGTCCGCTCTTTTAACAGGCGCTAAAACGGCGGGGCATACAAAAAGAACTGCCGCAGAAATCTGCGGCAGTTCTTCGCGTGGGCCGCCTCAGCGGCCCGGGGTTGGTTTTAAGTTGTCAACTATCAATCCACATCGATCCGGATTATGCGTCCGGCGGGCGACAGGGTGCTCACGCCAAGATACCAGTCATAGCCGTCCCAAGACCCTTTCGGCCCCGAATAACTGGTGTCCGTCGTGGTAGCGATCCGGACCCACTGCCAGGTATTTGCATTCCAATACCATACGGCATAGGATTTCGCTCCCGGCACCGCATTCCAGCTCAGGCTAATATTGCCGCTGCCGTCATAAGCAGAAGTAATCTCCG
This sequence comes from Oscillospiraceae bacterium, assembly GCA_017541825.1. GTDB lineage: Bacteria > Bacillota > Clostridia > Oscillospirales > Oscillospiraceae > Apopatocola. The sequence goes on from JAFXYJ010000146.1 coordinate 14,141, forward strand.
GAACAGTTATCGTGAAGGTCCGCCAGGCGCTGATCACCTTCCCTTTCACGTTCACGCTGGCGATCCGGTAGGTATAGCTCTTGTTCGGATCCGCCGTCGGGTCAGTCCACGTAAAGTAATCCTTTGCGTCGTAGGTGGTGTACTTGGTGACCCACTTCTTGCCGTCCTTGCGCTGGATCCGGTACCCGTCGGCATTCCCAACGGCGTACCAGCCGATAGTATTCTGGTCTTCGTATTCTCTGACCATCACCCTCGGGGTCCCCATATAATATATAGATTTCCAGCGCCAGGAACCATCCATGGGGTAGCCGTCTTGATCCAGGCTTGTGACCGTATACCAGTAACGTCGCCCGGACTGTGCCGTAAGATGCTGGAAGCTGGCGCCGGTGACGATCGCGGAACCGTTATCATCACCGTTGAATTCATCTTCCCACTCAACGCGGTACATTGCCACGCCTTTGACTTTTTTCCAGGAGACCGTCACGCCGTCGACTGTGGCCTTGAGTTTGAAATTCGGATGGTACTGTTTCGGCTTTTTGAAGGTGAACTTTACGGTATTGGACTGCGGACCGGTTACATCGCCGCAGATCGGCACCACCTTATAACTGTACTTGGTGCCGGCTTTTACAGAGTGATCATCATAGTAGCCCCAAGTGTTATCATCATAGCTATCTTTCTCGCCGATACCGATCTTCTTCCATTTGCCGCTGCCGGCCTTGCGGTAGACCGCATAGGATTCCGCGCCTTCCTGCCAGATCCATTCGATGTATGTGCCTCCACTCCAGGATCCATAATACTCAATAGTCGCTGCAGACATGACCGCGCCGCTGGTCTCTCCGAGGTATATTTCCCCGTCATCCAACTTCGCATAGACCTCAAAGTAATATTTATGGCCTGTGATCGGAGCAGGAAGGGTAAAGCTCGTGCTTTCCACATACTCATTATTGCTCGAATAATCTGTGGCGTCTCCCCATTCGACATAATAGCCGACGGCGCCGCTGACGGCTTTCCAGGAGACGGCGAGTCCCGTCGCGGCAGCCGCGATCTTCAAGCCGAAATTGGGAACGACATAGTAGGTGACATATTCAGAGTTGCCGTAACGGTCTGTCACCTGACATCCGTACCCGTATTCCGGTGTGCTCACCGTCATCTTCGGGGTCGTATAGCTGGCCTTGGTCGCGCCGGGGATCGGATCGCCGTCTCTGTACCACTGGTACTTCATGCCCTTCTTGTTCGTGGCCTTGACCTTGACCTTCAGCGTCGCCGTCTTCCCGATGTTGACGAGCTTGTATTGGCTGCCGGTCATGGAGACGGAGAGATTGTTGTTGATCTCTAGATAGAAATCCAGCACAACGGTGTCACTGCCGTCACTGACCGTGCAGGTGTACATACCAATTTTGTTGCCCTTCATCTTGAGGGTCGGGCCGGTGGCCGACAGTATCTTGTCGTCCGGATCCTTCCAGGTATAGGTAAGGCCGCCGGCGGAGGATTGGGCGCCCACCTTCATTGTGACGGCGGCCCCGCCTTTGACGTAAAAATAGGTATCCGACAGATACCAGGCATCGAAATCGCTCTCGTTATACAGTAAACGAACAGAGAAGCTTCCGGTATAATTCCGTAAACAAGCTACGGCAAAGTAGTAGGTCTGTCCCGCCGTCAGCTTATAAGTCATTTTGAAATCGAAGCTGTCGTAATAATCATCGTTCCAGAACACCCCTTTCCATTTGCTGTTGTACAGAATGACATAGGGATCCGTACCGCTATCAATGGATTCAAACACATAGTTGCCCGTCACTTCAGGGGTGAATGAAAAGTATACCGTTTCATAGGGGAAATAAATCTCTGCCTCCAGCGTTTCTCCTGCATGTATTTCCTTGCGGCCGCCGCGCAGGGATTCTCCTTCGGGATCTTCAGGCAGTACGGGTTCACCCTTTGTCAACACCTCGGGCTCTTCCGGCTGCTCGGGTTCCTCCGGCTCTTCGGGTTCCTCCGGCTCTTCGGGCTCCTCCGGCTGCTCGGGTTCCTCGGGCTGCTCGGGTTCCTCGGGCTGCTCAGGTTCCTCGGGCTGCTCGGGTTCCTCGGGCTCTTCGGGCTCCTCGGGCTGCTCGGGCTCTTCGGGTTCCTCGGGCTGTTCGGGTTCCTCGGGCTCTTCGGGCTCCTCGGGCTGCTCGGGTTCCTCCGGCTGCTCGGGCTCTTCGGGCTCCTCGGGCTCCTCGGGTTCCTCCGGCTGCTCGGGTTCCTCGGGCTGCTCGGGCTCTTCCTCAATAAATTCTTCTTCCTCCAGGTCTTCCGGCTCTTCGGGTTCGAAGATCTCCTCCTGCTCCTCAAGATCCTCCGGCTCCTCCGATTCCGCCATAACGGACATCGGAAGGACAGACGCGATCATCAGGATGCACAGCAGCAGGGACAGAACTCTGGTCAATCCTTTCTTCATGTTGTCTCGTCCTCCATTTCA
>JAFXYJ010000147.1 GCA_017541825.1 Oscillospiraceae bacterium
CCGGGACAGCAGCGGCAGGCGCAGGCTCTCCGCCGTGACCGGGCCGCGGCCGGCGGCGAGCTGCCGCCGGTATGTCTCCGCGGCTGCCGCCGGGATCAAGGAGAGCCATTCCTCCCCCGCTCCCATCCTTCGGCGCAGCTCGGAGGCGCTGCCCGGACCGTCATGGAGCGAGCCCGTGCGCTTGACCGGCAGGAACGCGGGAGAGACGCCGAGCCGTGCCGCGGCGCGCACATACTCCACCGCCAGCAGATCGTTGGGCGCGCGCAGCGGCGCGGCGCCTTCGGGCCCGATCAGCTCCGCCGCCGCCCGCTCCCGGGCTGCGGCAAAGGACACTCCCGCGGAAAGATGCTTCCGCAGCGCCGCGGAAAAGGCCCCGTCCTCCAGCGCCGACGCGCAGCGGAGGATGGCGTCGAGATCCCCGCTTTCGCTGCCGAAGGAGATCGTGTCGACAACGCCGGTGGCGGTCAGAAGACCCACGGCTCCCCGGGCAAATCCCTCTGCGGAGCTCAGGCTCCAGGGCAGCGGCAGCTCGAGGATGAGCGAAACGCCGCAGCGCACCGCCGCCTCGGCCCGCGCGAATTTGGAGAAGGCCGCCGCCTCGCCCCTCTGTACGAAATCACCCGAGAGTACGGCGGCGATGGGCGTGTCCGCCCCGAACCGTTCCCGGACCGCGGCGATCTGTGCCTGATGGCCGTGATGGAAGGGGTTGTATTCCGCTGTGATCCCCACCGCGCGCATAAAACATCTCCTCCCTTTTCTGATTTGGTATTGCGTTTTTTTATCAGAAAAGGTAAAATAATATATTGTCAGTCATCTTAACCCGGATTCGATATAATTTCAATACGAAAGGAAGCACAGTATGAAAATTCTTGTCATCAACGCGGGCAGCTCCTCACTGAAGTATCAGCTCATCGATATGGACGACGAGTCCCTGCTGGCCAAGGGTCTGTGTGAGCGCATCGGCATCGACGGCCGCCTGACCCACAAGCCGCAGAACGGCAAGCCCGCCTATGAGGCCGACGTGCCCTTCCCCACGCATAAGGAGGCCATCGAGGCCGTTCTGGAAAAGCTGACCAGTGCCGAATACGGCGTGGTGGATTCCATGAGCGAGATCGGCGCGGTGGGTCACCGTGTGCTCCACGGCGGCAGCGAGTTCACAGAGTCCTGCCTGGTGGATGACGCCTGCGAGGCCGCCATCAAAAAGTGCTTCCCCCTCGGGCCTCTGCACAACCCCGCGAACCTGATGGGCATCAAGGCCTGCCAGGCCGTCATGCCCGGCACGCCGCAGGTCGCCGTGTTCGACACCTCCTTCGGCATGTCCATGGCTCCGAAGGCCTATATTTACGCCCTGCCCTACGAGTATTACGAGAACGACTCCCTGCGCCGCTACGGCTTCCACGGCACCAGCCACCGGTTCGTGTCCGCCCGCGCCTGTGAGCTCGCCGGCAAGCCCGGCACCCGGGTGATCAACTGCCATCTTGGCAACGGCTCCTCCGTTTCCGCGAGCATCGACGGCAAGTGCGTGGACACCTCCATGGGCCTGACGCCATTGGCCGGCGTTCCGATGGGCACCCGCTCCGGAGACTGCGACCCCGCTCTGCTGCAATTCATCATGAACAAGTACGGGTTCAGCGTGGACGAAATGCTCAATATCCTCAACAAGAAGTCCGGCGTGCTTGGCATCTCCGGCGTGAGCTCCGACTTCCGCGATCTGGACAACGCCGCCGCCGAGGGCAACGAGCGCGCCAGGCTGGCTCTCGACAAGTTCGCCTACGAGGTCCGCAAGTACATCGGCTCCTACGCCGCGGCGCTGGGCGGCGTGGATGTGCTGACCTTTACCGCCGGCGTGGGCGAAAACTCCGCCTCCATGCGCGCGAGCATCTGCGAGGGGCTGGAGTTCCTCGGCATCAAGCTTTGCCCCGAGCGCAACAAGGTCCGCGGCAAGGAAGCCCTGATCTCCACCGACGACAGCTCCGTGGCCGTCTATGTCATCCCCACCAACGAAGAGCTGATGATCGCCCGCGACACGCTCTCCCTGGTACAGTAAGCGACAGAGCCATCCATCGGATGCGGCATGGTCTGCGGGTCATGCCGCATCTTTTTTGAAAGGAGGCCGTCCGGTGCACACTGTTACGGCAAAAGGGATCCTTTCTTCCTCCAACGGCATGAACCTGTACCGGGGCTGCTCCCACGGCTGCATCTACTGCGATTCCCGGAGCGACTGCTACCGTATGGATCACGCCTTCGAGGACATCGAGGTTAAGGAAAACGCCATAGCGCTCCTCGAGAACGCTCTGCGGCGCAAGCGGTCGAAATGCATGCTCTCCACGGGTTCCATGACCGACCCGTACATCCCGCTGGAGGCCGAGCTGCAGACGGTCCGGAAAGCGCTGACGCTGGCCCTGCGCTACGGCTTCGGCTTTACTCTCATCACCAAGTCGGACCTCGTGCTCCGGGATCTGGATCTGCTGCGGGCCATCAACGGAGAGACAAAATGCGTCGTTCAGATGACGCTCACGACCGCAGACGATGCGCTTTGCCGGAAGCTGGAGCCGAACGTCTGTCCCACGTCCCGCCGGTTCGAGACGCTGCTGCGGCTGCGTGAGGCCGGGATCCCCACGGTCGTATGGTTCACCCCTCTCCTGCCCTTCATCAATGACACGGAGGAGAATATCCGGGGGATCCTGGATCTCTGTGCCCGGGCGGAGGTGTACGGCGTGATCTTCTTCGGGGCCGGACTGACGCTCCGCGACGGGAACCGGGAATACTATTACCGGCAGCTGGACCGTCTTTTTCCGGGGCTCAGAGAGCGGTATATACGGACCTACGGGTCGCGGTATGCGGTCATGAGTCCGCGAAACGACGAGTTGACCGCGCTCTTTCACAGGCTGTGCGAGGAACACGGGATCGAGCACGACAACGACCGGATCTTTGCGTATCTGCGCGCCTTTGAGGACCGCTCCGGCGCGGACCAGTGCAGCCTGTTCGACTGAGCCCGAGAAAATCTCCGGAAAAAGAAAATATCCGGTTGACAAGCATTTTTCCTTGTGATATAGTATCACAGCCGCATTGAGAGGGCACCTAAGCGGCGAGAGCCCGCCCTGGAGAGCGAGTCTGCAAAGAAAGGCAGGATGTATTATGAAGCACGCTGTTATCGAGACCGGCGGCAAGCAGTACCGCGTCGCGGTGGATGACGTCATCTACGTGGAAAAGCTCGACGCCGCCGAGGGCGACACCGTCACCTTTGACAAGGTCCTGGCCGTCGTGGATGAGGACGCGAGCCTGTTCGGCGCTCCCACGCTGGAAGGCGCCACCGTCACCGGCACCGTGGAAAAGAACGGCCGCGGCAAGAAGATCCGCGTCTACAAGATGAAGCCCAAGAAGAACTATCGGCGTACCCAGGGCCATCGTCAGCCCTACACCAAGGTCACCATCAACGCCATCAACGCGTAAAGTCCCATACTATTTGACAACTGGAGGTGTAATGCAAAATGGC